>NZ_CP178449.1:3145000-3445000 GCF_050368855.1 Azonexus sp. IMCC34842
CTAAAGATAAACAACCCTGTTTATCTTTAGTTTCTGGTGGAGGATAACGGGATCGAACCGTTGACCCCCTGCTTGCAAAGCAGGTGCTCTCCCAGCTGAGCTAATCCCCCGTTTTAAGACGTTGGTGGGTCTGGTTGGAATCGAACCAACGACCCCCGCCTTATCAAGACGGTGCTCTAACCGACTGAGCTACAGACCCTCGTCTGTTTGCGCTACGTTTGAACAATCGATAGGTTGTGGGTGCCACTGATGCTTTTCTCTAGAAAGGAGGTGATCCAGCCGCAGGTTCCCCTACGGCTACCTTGTTACGACTTCACCCCAGTCACGAACCCCGCCGTGGTAAGCGCCCTCCTTGCGGTTAGGCTACCTACTTCTGGCGGAACCCGCTCCCATGGTGTGACGGGCGGTGTGTACAAGACCCGGGAACGTATTCACCGTGACATGCTGATCCACGATTACTAGCGATTCCGACTTCATGCAGGCGAGTTGCAGCCTGCAATCCGGACTACGATCGGCTTTCTGGGATTGGCTCCCCCTCGCGGGTTGGCGACCCTTTGTACCGACCATTGTATGACGTGTGAAGCCCTACCCATAAGGGCCATGAGGACTTGACGTCATCCCCACCTTCCTCCGGTTTGTCACCGGCAGTCTCGCTAAAGTGCCCAACTAAATGATGGCAATTAACGACAAGGGTTGCGCTCGTTGCGGGACTTAACCCAACATCTCACGACACGAGCTGACGACAGCCATGCAGCACCTGTGTTCAGGTTCCCTTTCGGGCACATCTCAATCTCTCAAGACTTCCTGACATGTCAAGGGTAGGTAAGGTTTTTCGCGTTGCATCGAATTAATCCACATCATCCACCGCTTGTGCGGGTCCCCGTCAATTCCTTTGAGTTTTAACCTTGCGGCCGTACTCCCCAGGCGGTCAACTTCACGCGTTAGCTCCGGTACTAAAAGGTTTTACCCTCCCAACACCTAGTTGACATCGTTTAGGGCGTGGACTACCAGGGTATCTAATCCTGTTTGCTACCCACGCTTTCGTGCATGAGCGTCAGTATCGACCCAGGGGGCTGCCTTCGCCATTGGTGTTCCTCCACATCTCTACGCATTTCACTGCTACACGTGGAATTCCACCCCCCTCTGCCGTACTCTAGCCTTGCAGTCACAAGCGCAGTTCCCAGGTTGAGCCCGGGGATTTCACGCCTGTCTTACAAAACCGCCTGCGCACGCTTTACGCCCAGTAATTCCGATTAACGCTCGCACCCTACGTATTACCGCGGCTGCTGGCACGTAGTTAGCCGGTGCTTCTTATTCCGGTACCGTCATCCACACCAGGTATTAACCAATGCGATTTCTTCCCGGCCGAAAGAGCTTTACAACCCGAAGGCCTTCTTCACTCACGCGGCATGGCTGGATCAGGCTTTCGCCCATTGTCCAAAATTCCCCACTGCTGCCTCCCGTAGGAGTCTGGACCGTGTCTCAGTTCCAGTGTGGCGGATCATCCTCTCAGACCCGCTACAGATCGTCGCCTTGGTGAGCTTTTACCCCACCAACTAGCTAATCTGATATCGGCCGCTCTAACAGCGCAAGGCCCGAAGGTCCCCTGCTTTCCTCCTCAGAGAATATGCGGTATTAGCGTAACTTTCGCTACGTTATCCCCCACTGAAAGGTACGTTCCGATACATTACTCACCCGTTCGCCACTCGCCACCAGGATTGCTCCCGTGCTGCCGTTCGACTTGCATGTGTAAGGCATGCCGCCAGCGTTCAATCTGAGCCAGGATCAAACTCTTCAGTTCAATCCAACTAATTACTCACAATTCACTGACGGTAGAATTTGACTTCTACCTCGATGGATCTCTCCATCCGTGTGATTGCCTTTAATACTTTTTGCGACTTGCGTCGCTTTCGCATCAAGGCACCCACACCTATCGATTGTCCAAATTGTTAAAGATCACTTCCTGCACTGCGCCGTCGCTTTCGCTTCGTCTGCAGCAGAGAGGCCGAATTATGAACCTCTTCTCTACTCCCGTCAAGCTTTTCAGCTCAACTTCTTCTTTCTACTTCCTCTTCCCCAACCGCCGAAAACACCCGCCGCTGCAGAAGAGCTGCGCATTATATAGATCTAAATTCGAAGGTCAACTCAATCAACCAAATTACTTTGTACAAAGCCTCCCGGCACACCAATTAGGCAAGAGTTACTTTGGCAAACTTTCGCTTTCCAACTTGTAAAATCAGAGTATCACCAACACTAACGATCATCCCCTTATCGGAAACTTTGTCACCATTCGCACGGACCGCTCCCTGGTCAATCATGCGCAAAGCTTCGGAAGTGCTGGCGGTCAACCCCGCTTGCTTGAGCACCTGAATCACCGGTAGCCCTCCAGACTCACACTGCAAAGTGAGCTCCGGCATGTCATCGGGGAGCACGCCCTGACGGAATCGCGCCTCAAACTCCTGCAACGCATCCTCTGCCGCTTGACGAGAATGAAAACGCTCAACGAGTTCCAGCCCCAAGAGCACTTTCACATCTCGCGGATTCCGCCCTCCGGCAATCTCCTCCCTGAAGCGGAGGATTTCAGCGCTCTCTCGAAAGGAAAGCAGCTCAAAGTAGCGCCACATCAAGCTATCGGACACAGACATGATCTTGCCGAATATTTCACGCGGCGCCTCATTGATCCCAATGTAGTTACCCAAGGATTTCGACATTTTGTTTACGCCATCCAAGCCCTCAAGCAAAGGCATGGTTAGAACACACTGAGGCGATTGACCATAATGCTTCTGCAACTCGCGACCAACGAGAAGATTGAACTTCTGATCGGTACCACCAAGCTCCACATCCGCGCGCATGGCGACCGAGTCATAGCCTTGACATAGCGGGTAGAGGAATTCGTGGATGGCAATGGGCAAACCACCAGCGTAACGCTTGGCAAAATCGTCACGCTCCAGCATCCGCGCAACGGTATGCTGGGCAGCCAACTTGATCATACCCGCAGCGCCAAGGCTGTCGAACCAGGCTGAGTTGAAGCAGATTTCGGTCTTTTCCGGATCAAGAATCTTGAACACCTGCTCCTTGTAGGTCTTGGCGTTTTCAATAATCTGCTCGCGCGACAGCGGGGGGCGCGTCACGTTCTTCCCGGTTGGATCACCAATCAACCCGGTGAAGTCACCAATCAGGAACATTACGTGGTGCCCCAATTCCTGAAAGTGACGCAGTTTGTTGATTAACACCGTGTGCCCGAGATGCAGGTCAGGAGCCGTTGGATCGAACCCCGCCTTGACCCGCAACGGCCGCCCCGCCTTCAGGCGCTCAATCAGCTCCGATTCCACCAGCAACTCATCACAACCTCGCTTGATGAGTTGCAAACCATGTTCAATATTTACCATCACCAACTCCGGACACCGCAAATTTTGGCCGAGACATATCTGCTAGACTGCTTCGATTTTCACGCACCAAATCATTTATTCGATGAAAAATAGCCGTATTTTAGCGCACCCGCGCCCCCTAGCCTCACGCCTGCACCGACACAGATGGCCTCTGGCCCTAACTGGCGCCATATCGGCCCTGGCAATGGCAGCAGCGATAGCGGTTGCCCCCGACACCGAACATATCGCAACAACCCGCGTCGTCGAACAATTACAACTGGTAGCCAGTAAGGAACAACCCAGCAGCGACCCAGGCTATCTGATCGAAGAACGAGTACAGCGTGGCGACACGGTAAGCAGCCTATTGGCCCGCCTGAACATCCTGGATACCGAGACAAGCACCTTTGTACTCACCAACCCGGAAGCACGAATTATTGGAGAACAACTAGCTCCAGGTAAAATCGTTGGCGCTATCGCAGGGGCCAACGGCGAGTTGATCAAACTCCATTTCCCCCTGAATGACCGAGAAAGCGCCTTAGTAATTGAAAATCGCGATGGCAAGCTAGTTGCCAAGCAGGTTGCCGAGCGTTTCGAAAAGATCATTGTCAGCAAGGCCGGTGAAATTTCCAGCTCACTCTTCGCCGCTTCTGATGCAGCAAACATCCCTGATGCAATAGCCATTCAACTGGCAGAACTTTTTGGGAGTGACGTTGACTTCCACCGAGACCTGCGCAAAGGCGATCGTTTTTCGATCACCTATGAAATGGACTACCTGAGAGGCCAAGCGACACGCAGCGGCAAAATCCTGAGTGCAGAATTCATCAACAGCGGAAAAACCTACCGGGCGGTTTGGTTCGAACAATCGGGCAAGGGTAACTATTACACCCCAGAAGGCAAGCCGCTAAAAAAGGCTTTCCTTCGCTCACCACTCGAATTTTCCCGAATAACCTCCGGTTTCAGCATGCGGTTTCACCCCACCCTCAAAGAATGGCGCGCCCACCAAGGGGTTGATTACGACGCACCGCAAGGTACCAAGGTTAGAGCGACAGCGGACGCCATCGTTGATTTCGCCGGTTTTCAGAAAGGTTACGGAAATATCGTCATCCTGAAACACGCGAGAAGCCACTCCACCGCCTACGGCCACTTACAGAGCATTGAACACACTGTACGCAAAGGCGCACGGATCAACCAAGGCGACACCATAGGACGCGTCGGACAAACCGGCTGGGCAACCGGGCCGCATCTACATTACGAATTTCGCGTCAATGACCGACCAGTCAACCCTCTGTCCGCTAACCTACCCGTTAGCCCCCCTCTTGAGCCAAGCCAACTTGGACGCTTCAGAGTAGAGACCGCCACCCTGCTTGGACAACTCGATATGCTGGGGCAGAGCAAAATCGCATACGTCGAATAACCCGTTTCAAACCGAAATAAACATGCAAAAAGGGCGGCCTAGGCCGCCCTTTTTGCACACTAAAACGACTCAGGCTGCGAAAGAGGATCCGCAACCACAGGTGGAAGTTGCATTCGGGTTACGAATGACGAACTGAGAACCCTCGAGACCTTCCGAATAATCAATCTCGGCGCCAACCAAATACTGATAGCTCATCGGATCGATAAGCAGCGTGACGCCATTTTTTTCGAGAGTGGTGTCGTCTTCATTCACCTCCTCGTCGAACGTGAAGCCATATTGAAAACCAGAGCAGCCGCCGCCCGTAACAAAAACACGGAGCTTGAGGCCCGGATTACCCTCTTCCTCGATGAGTTCCTTGACCTTGGTCGCTGCACTATCGGTAAAGAGAAGGGGAGAGGTCATTTCGGTAACTGCATTCATGAGAAAGCTCCTGAGAAAATTCGTGCGAGATTATGCGAGTCCGTGCCATCGCGGTCAATCATCTTAGTTTGAAGCAGCAAGCTTTAGTTCCACCGATTTTTCATCATGATGGACAAGCCGCCCCTCAATAACCGCCCCTTGGTGCATTTCAATTAGCGCATAGTCGACGTCGCCAACAATGCGTGCCTTCGACTGCATCTCAAGCGACTCAGTGACGGTAGCAGGTCCGACCACAGTCCCATTCGTGACCAGATGAGCCACACGTACAGCGCCCTCGACACGGGCGTGTTCACTCAAGACCAATGTAGATGCCGAGGCCCCCTCGACAGCCTCCACACTCCCAACCACTTCACCATCAATGCGCAACCCGCCGGTAAAATAAATACTGCCCTCAACTCGAGTCCCAGCCCCGATCAAACTATCAATTCGTCCTTGAGGTTTGTTTTCAGATTTTTTGCCAAACATGGATCCCCCTAAAGTTGAGCCGACCGCTTTAACTTGAGTGTATCACCCTGCAGCAGACGCGCCTCAACCCCCTGAAGGAGAGCCCCTGCAGGCAACTGAAAAACACTCTCGCGGCGGAGAAAGTGTTTGAGCGCAAGCTGAGAGTCACCAGCCGAATCACCCTTTTCCGGCAGCAACAGTTGCTGCTCCTTCCCCCCCAGCGAAAACCGCACCGCTAATTGCAGGCGCCCCCGGAACTCTGGGCTCTGCCTGCTCGGCTGAAAGGCCAGCAACAATCGATAGCGATAACGCCCATCCTCTTCCTGGATAACACGAAAATTTTCGACGCGAACAACAGCCTCTTCTCCAACAACAGGAATCAGGCGCTCAAACAATCGAATATCTTCTTTCAGCGCACCATTTTCCTGCTCCAGCCACTGAAGCCGAGTTAACAATTTCTGCTGGGCCGCACGTTCGATACTGACAGCATTTAGCCCGGTTCCCGCCGATGCCCGCAGCAAATCCAATTCCCCTCGTTGCCTCAAAAGTTGCTCGCGAAGACTTTCCACCTCGCGCCCCATCTCTCCGGCCTCATTTCGCTGCAACACCAACCAGGCCACCGTCCCAAGCAGTAAAACCATTAACAACACGGGTAACGCAAGCCACTGCCACGGCATATGGCTACGCACAACGACGCGTGGCGCCGAAATCCCGAAACGGCGTCGAATTTTTTTCAATTTCAAAGAAACAGCAGGAGTTGGCATACGCCCGTCAGGCCCCTCAAGCGAAAAATCTGGATAAATGGAGTCATTACCGCGAGGACAGAAGGCATTCCCTTGGGAGGCCAGACAAAAGACAGAGCCTTGCCAACAACACGCTTTTTAATCACGCTGCCTCGTTCAAACGAAAGCGCATGATAGCGCGCACTCCAAAAACAAAAAAGCCGCCCAAGGGCGGCTTTCTATACGCTCGAAGCGTATTAACGCTTGGAGAACTGCTTGCGGCGACGTGCCTTGTGGAAACCAACTTTTTTACGCTCCACTTCACGAGCATCGCGCGTCACGAAACCCGCTTTGGAGAGCGCCGGCTTCAATGCTGCATCGTACTCGATCAGAGCACGGGTGATGCCATGACGAACGGCACCAGCCTGACCAGATTCACCACCGCCGATAACATTTACCTTGATATCGAAACCAGAGAGCTGAGCCACCAACTCAAGCGGTTGACGGACGATCATACGACCAGTTTCACGGGAGAAGAACTGGTCGATTGGCTTGCCATTGACAACAATCGCACCGGAACCGCGCTTCATGAAAACACGGGCGATGGCGCTCTTGCGACGACCAGTACCGTAGAAATAACTTTCAGCCATGATGACCCCTTAAATTTCCAGAGCCTTCGGCTGCTGGGCGGTGTGAGGATGCTGTTCGCCAGCGTAACACTTCAGCTTCTTGAGCATCGCGTAACCCAGCGGCCCCTTCGGCAGCATGCCCTTGACGGCGGTCTCCAGGGCACGGCCCGGGAAACGCTGCTGCATCTTCTTGAAGTTGGTTTCGTAGATACCGCCCGGATAACCGGAGTGGCGGAAGTACTTCTTATCTTCGGCCTTGTTACCGGTAACGGTGATCTTTTCGACATTGGTTACGACGATGAAATCGCCGGTATCAACGTGCGGGGTATAGATAGCCTTGTGCTTGCCACGGAGTCGACGAGCAATTTCGGTAGCGAGGCGGCCGAGCACCTTGTCTGTGGCGTCTACCACAAACCACTCGCGCTTCACCTCATGTGGCTTGGCGGAAAACGTTTTCATGTGTGTGCCGTCCTGAAAAATTTGGGCGCAGATTGGAGAAAGGCGCGGATTCTAGTTGAAACTCGTTACCAGTGTCAATGGTTTTTAGCCACACACCTTATTAACAAGTAAAAAAAACGCGGCCCAGTGAGCCGCGTTAAATCCACACCAAAGGAGGAGGGTGGAGGAGACAAACCTGAACAGCAGAACCGGTTACTACCAAGTCACTACCGTTCGTATGGTTCATATTTTCCACGAACGGCCAACCTCCGGCAAGAACTATTTGTGCAACGCACAATAAAATAATAAATTAATTAATAAATTAAATTTATTCACAACAAATATATGTTTATTAAAAATATTAAAAACATACAAGTAGAAAATAACGTATCGATCAACCAAATTTTGTCACATGCATAGCCCCATTTTTTTTGGCAAAAATGCTGCGATGCAACACCAACCCTGCAAAGGCTCCATATGGCGGGATATCCGCTAAAATCGATGATCTTTCAAGGAGAATTGAATGGAATGCACAATCAGATGGATGGGAAATGATGCGGGAATGTCATTTGTCGCCGAAACCGGCAGCGGCCATGCAGTCGTGATGGATGGCGCGCCGGAGGCTGGCGGCAGAAACCTCGGGTTACGCCCCATGGAAATGGTTCTGGCGGGAACCGGCGGTTGCACAGCCTTCGATGTCGTATTGATATTAAAAAAAGGTCGCCATGCGGTGAGTAGCTGCAATGTCAGCCTGAAGGCCGAGCGCGCTGACACCGACCCCAAAATCTTTACCCATATTCACTTTCACTACACAGTGAAGGGCAAGCAGCTCAAACCGGAAGCGGTAGCACGCGCCATTGAGCTGTCGAAAGACAAATACTGTTCAGCCTCGATCATGATTGGCAAAACAGCCGAAATCACTCACGATTTCGAGATTATTGACGAAGCCTGAGCCGCGCAGGGGCTACAGGTGATAGGCGGTCAAGGTCATAACCTTGGCCACCATTTTCATGGCTGCCTTGATAGGCTGCGGAAGTTCAGCCGCCCCATAACAAATGGCTGTTTCGGCATGACGAATTTCGTCAAGGCGCATTTGTTCGACAATTGCCCGCGAACGCACATCTTCTTCGGGCAGATCAAGTAGATGCCCATCGAGATGAGCCTCAACCTGACGTTCGGTTTCGGCTAGAAATCCCAAATTCCACTTATCACCGAGCGCCCCCGCCACCAGCCCCATCGTCAAGGAGCCGGCATACCAGAGCGGATTAAGCAGGCTTTTGTGCCCCCCCAATTCCGCGATACGCTGCTCGGTCCAAGCCAAATGCTCGGTTTCCTCATCAGCCGCGCCACGCAAAGCCTCCTTCACCGCTACATCGCGCGAAGTAAGCGCCTGCCCTTGGTAAAGCGCCTGGGCACAAATCTCCCCGCAGTGATTAATGCGCATCAAACCAACGACATGACGCTTTTGTGCGACATCAAGTTCGACATCGGGCTGATTGCTACCAGGCACCGCGCGAACACTGCGAGCCGGCGCCAGAATTGTGCGCAATGCTCGATCAATCTCGATAATCGTTTGATCAACGGTCATTGCACTCACCACATTTTGTTATCAGGATGCTTGCCACTCCGCAAAGCCTCTTTGGCTTCTGTCGCGTCGCGGACGATCACGCCAACCGGGCAGAAATATTCAAGGAACAAGACTGCATGATGTCGATTGGCGTGGACATCCTTGATTCGCGACCATTCGCTGTTGCGCGATTTGGACCACGTCCCGTCACGACGGCCTGAAGCATAAATCCGGTTTTCTCGGGTCTCACAACGCATACCTTCAAAAGTGACATTCCGCGCCCCGCTCGGCGTCACGATCACCAGCACATAGCGCACGACACCGTCACTACCGACGCTTAACGTCGCCAGATCAATGAAGAACTTGTTGTCAGTGACCATACTGACGTAGAAGGACTGCAACCTCTCTTCAGCCGGACCAACTGGCAATGGCACGTCAATTTCCTGCCACTGCTTGGTTTCATAATCTTCCTCGGAATCGGCTTGCGCTCTTCCTTGAAGGAGGAACACAACGAGCAAAAGAGCAAACCAGCGTAGCAATGGCATTCGATTAGTCCTCATCCGGCAAAGCGGCATCGTCGACCGAAATCGCGACACCGGAACGCCGATTTTTTGCTCGCCGATCAAGATCGATAAAGCGCACCAACTCATTCAAAGCTTGCTCGTACACGCCACGCTTGAATTCAATGACCGCATCGAGCGGAACCCAGTAATCATTCCAGCGCCAGGCGTCGAACTCCGGCTTGTTTGTAGCCCGCAGGCTGACGTCGTTATCTCTCCCGACAAGGCGCAACAGAAACCAGATCTGCTTTTGCCCCTTGTAGGAGCCACGCCATTCCCGCTTGATCCAGTGTGTCGGCACTTCGTAACGCAACCAGCCCTTGGTTCGCCCGAGAATACGCACGTGCTCGGGCAACAGCCCGACCTCTTCGTGCAGCTCCCGATACATGGCTTCTTCGGGCGATTCGCCACGCTTGATGCCACCTTGCGGAAACTGCCAGGAATGCTCCCGTATGCGCTTACCCCAGAAAACCTCGTTCTTGGCGTTACAAAGAATAATGCCGACGTTCGGGCGATAGCCTTCGCGGTCGAGCATAAATATCCTGCAAAATTAAAAGTTACCGCAATTCTTTCACAAAGCCCCCCTGCGTGCAAAGCACAGCCTGCGTGTAAAATGCCCTTTTTGCAACGAATTCAAGAGCATCCCATGCGCACTTCGCAGTTCTTTTTCACCACACTCAAAGAAGCTCCGACCGACGCCGAAGTCATCAGTCAGAAAATGATGCTGCGCGCCGGTTATATCAAACGCGCCGCGGCTGGCATTTACACCTGGATGCCACTCGGACTGCGCGTCTTGCGCAAAGTAGAAAACATTGTCCGCGAGGAGATGAACAACGCCGGCGCCCTGGAATTGTTGATGCCCGCCGTTCAGCCCGCCGAACTATGGCAGGAATCCGGCCGCTGGGAGCAATACGGCCCAGAACTACTGCGGTTCAAGGACCGCCATCAGCGCGAATTCGTGATCGGCCCGACGCACGAAGAGGTCATTACCGATGTGGTACGGCGCGATGTGAAAAGTTATCGTCAACTGCCGATCCATCTGTACCAGATTCAAACCAAGTTCCGTGACGAGATCCGTCCCCGCTTTGGTGTCATGCGTGGCCGTGAATTCCTGATGAAGGACGGCTACTCGTTCCATGCATCGTTTGCCGACCTGCAGCGCGAATATCAAAACATGTACGAAACCTACAGCCGGATCTTCACCCGCCTAGGCCTGAAATTCCGTGCCGTAGCCGCCGACACCGGCTCGATCGGCGGCACCGGCTCGCATGAGTTTCATGTCCTGGCTGACTCGGGCGAGGACGATATCGCCTACTGCCCGGATTCCGACTACGCCGCCAACGTCGAACTGGCCGAGGCGCTCAGCCCGACAACCCCGCGCACGGCTGCCGCGATGACCATGGGAAAGATCGCCACACCGGGCAAGATGGCTTGCGCCGATGTCGCTGAATTCCTTGGTACGGGACTCGACAAGATCGTCAAGTCAATTGCCGTGGTCAGCGAGAAAGAGGATGGCAGCACGACCTTCGCTCTGCTGTTGCTGCGCGGCGATCACGAACTCAATGAAATCAAGGCAAGCAAGATTGCCGCGCTTTCACTGTTCCGATTCGCCACTGAAGCTGAAGTTATCGAGAGTCTCGGCTGCAAGCCTGGCTTTATCGGACCGGTTGCGGTCGACACCAAGAAAGTGGCTATTTTCGCTGACCGTTCCGTGGCGACGATGAGCGACTTCATCTGTGGTGCCAACGAGGCCGGCTTCCACCTGACCGGCGTCAATTTTGGCCGCGATTTGCCGGAACCTGAAGTGGCCGATATCCGTAACGTCGTCGCCGGCGACCCCTCGCCGGACGGCAAGGGCAAGCTGGATATCCTGCGCGGCATTGAAGTCGGCCATATCTTCCAGTTGCGCCAGAAATACGCCACAGCGTTGAACTGCGCCTACCTCGACGAAAACGGCAAGAGCCAGATCATGGAAATGGGCTGCTATGGCATTGGCGTCTCGCGCATTGTTGGCGCCGCCATCGAGCAGGGCAACGACGACAAAGGCATCATTCTCCCGGCCACCATCGCGCCTTTTGCGGTCTGCATCGTCCCCATGGGCTATCACAAGAGCGAGGCCGTCAAGGCTGCGGCCGACCAGCTGTACGGCGAACTCAGGGCTGCCGCTATCGATGTCGTGCTCGACGACCGTAACGAGCGGCCCGGTGTGATGTTTGCCGACATGGAGCTGATCGGCATTCCGCATCGTATCGTGATCGGCGAACGTGGCCTCAAGGAAGGTCAGTTCGAATACAAGGGCCGCCTCGAGGCCGAAGCCACGATGATTGCCCAAGCCGATGTCGTGGACATCCTCAAAGGAAAGCTGTGCGCCGCCTGATTGCGGCCCTCTGCCTGATCAGTGCGTCGGCAGCCTATGCCGGCGCACAAAAATATGAGCAGCTCTCGACCAGCGTTCAGGCCGCCCTGCACAAGGCCGTTTCCGACTCCCGCCCCTCGGTCAGCTCATTCAAGAGCTCGATTGAGGCGGCAGACTGGCTAGGCGAAATGTCGCGTCGGCTGGAAAAACGCATCCCGAACCGCGACTACCGGATCGATCTGTTACGCAGCGTTCATTACGAAGCAACCCGCGCCGGTCTTGATCCGCAACTGGTACTCGGGCTGATGCAAGTCGAATCCGGCTTCCGAAAGTATGCCGTGTCATCGGCCGGCGCCCGCGGCTACATGCAAGTCATGCCGTTCTGGGTCAAACTGATTGGCCAACCGGAAAACAGCCTGTTCGACCTGCGCACCAACCTGCGCTATGGCTGCACCATTCTGCGGCACTATCTCGACATCGAGAAAGGCGACCTCTACCGCGCCCTCGGGCGTTATAACGGCAGCCTGGGCAAGCCCGAATACCCGAACATGGTGCGTGCCGCATGGCTGAATCAGTGGGGTTACGAGAACCCGGCCCGGCTCGCCCAAGCCGGACGGTGATCAGCGCCCCATACCGGGCAACATACCTTTCATGCCACGCATCAACTTGCCGATGCCGCCCTTGGAAAACTGCTTCATCATCTTCTGAGTCTGCTCGAACTGATTGAGCAGACGATTGACATCCTGCACCTGAACGCCCGCCCCCATGGCAATGCGGCGCTTGCGGCTGGCCTTGATCAATTCCGGCTTGGCGCGTTCGGTTGGCGTCATCGAGTTGATGATACCTTCGACCCGACCAACCATCTTATTTTCGGCCCCGGCCGGCAGTTGTCCGGCCACTTGTGCGATCTGCGCCGGCATCTTGTCCATCAGCGCCGACAAACCACCCATGTTGCGCATCTGGGCCATCTGTTCCTTGAAGTCGTTGAGGTCAAAACCCTTGCCCGACTTGAGCTTCTTGGCAAAGGCAACAGCCTTTTCCTCATCCAGGCCCTTGCGGGCATCCTCGATCAGCGAAAGTACGTCGCCCATACCCAGAATACGGGATGCCATTCGCTCCGGATGGAAGGCCTCCAGCCCACTGAGCTTCTCGCCAACGCCAGAAAACTTGATCGGCTTGCCGGTGACGTGGCGCACGGACAGTGCTGCGCCGCCACGGGAATCACCGTCCAGCTTGGTCAGCACGACACCAGTCAGCGGCAAAGCCTCATTGAACGCCTTGGCAGTATTGACCGCATCCTGGCCAAGCATGGCATCGACCACGAAAAGCGTCTCTATCGGCTTGATCGCAGCGTGCAGGCGCTTGATTTCCGACATCATTTCTTCGTCGATGGCCAAACGACCGGCCGTATCAACCAGCAGGACGTCGTGATAATGCCGCTTGGCCCAATCTACCGCGGCCAGGGCGATAGCCTCCGGTTTCTCCCCGATGGTCGACGGGAAGAAATCGACACCGGCCTGCCCGGCGACCGACTTCAACTGTTCGATAGCAGCTGGTCGATAGACGTCACAGGAAACCACCAGCACCTTCTTTTTGTGGTTCTCCTTGAGGAACTTGCCCAACTTGCCAACGGTGGTCGTCTTGCCGGCCCCCTGCAAGCCGGCCATCAGCACGATGGCCGGTGGCTGGGTATTGAAGTTGATGCCTTCATGGGCATCGCCCATGATTTTGGTCAGCTCGGCATGGACCACACCGATCAGCGCCTGCCCGGGGCTGAGCGAGCCGATCACCGCCTCACCTACCGCCTTTTCCTTGACCGCGGCAATGAAGTCCTTGACCACCGGCAACGCGACGTCCGCCTCCAACAGCGCCATACGCACCTCGCGCAGCGCGTCGGTAATATTCGATTCGGTCAGGCGGGCTTCGCCCTTCAGCGTCTTCATGACGCGGGCAAGGCGTGTAGTCAGGTTATCGAGCATGTCAAATAGGCTTCTAGTAGAATTCAAGGATGGTCGACATTGTAATTCAGCTTCTGCCGCACATTCTCGCTGCTCTGATCTACGGGGTTCTCGGTTTCCATTTCTGGAACACCCGCTGGCGCGAGCACGAAAACCAGTGCGTTGCCTGCCCCATGCAAGCTTGGGAACGTATCGCCATTGCCGTAGCGCTGGTTGTTCATGCCTCTGGACTGTACGACGCGCTGTTTGCCGATAGCGGCATGCGCTTTTCGTTCAGCTTCGCACTGTCGCTGATGATGTGGCTTGCTGTGCTGATCTACTGGCTGGAAAGTTTCATGTCGCGGATGGAAGGCCTGCAACCCATGGTGCTTCCCTTGGCCGCACTATGCGCCGCTCTGCCAGTTGTCTTTCCGCACGTCCATCTGGTTGCCCATGCCAGCGCCACCGGTTTCAAGCTTCATTTTCTGGCCGCGATGCTGGCCTACAGCCTGCTGACGCTATCAGCCCTGCATGCCATTTTTATGGGGTTCACCGAAAGCGCCCTGCACAAGCGTTCGCTGAATCGCAGCCTGAGCAGCCTGCCGCCCCTTCTGACAATGGAGTCACTGCTGTTCAGGATGCTGCTTCTTGGCTTCATCTTGCTCACCCTGACGGTGGGCAGCGGCGTGTTTTTCTCCGAAGCGCTGTTTGGCAAGCCACTCACCCTTGATCACAAAACCCTGTTTGCTTTTGCCTCATGGGGAATTTTTGCAACCCTGTTGATTGGCCGCCATGCATGGGGTTGGCGCGGCAAGCGGGCACTGCGCTGGACGTTGACCGGCTTCGCCCTGCTGATTCTCGCCTATATCGGCAGCCGCTTCGTTGCTGAAGTAATTCTCGGTCGCCTCTGATTCGTGGATGAAATCCCGCTATCGGCACTACTGACAGTACTCGTCGTACTGCTCGCCCTGTCTGGCTTTTTCTCGCTCAGCGAAACGGCGATGATGGCTTCCAACCGCTTTCGGTTGCGCCACCAGGCCCAATCAGGTCACCACGGCGCGGCAAAGGCACTCGCCCTGCTCAACCAAACCGACAAAATGCTGGGCGTTATCCTGCTTGGCAACAACTTGGTCAATTCCGCTGCCGCAACCCTGGTCAGCGTCATTACTATCGCGTTGTTCGGTGATGAAAAATGGGCGCTGGGGGCCGGGACGTTGGCCGTCACTTTTGCCATCCTAGTATTCTCGGAAATCACCCCGAAAATCATTGGTGCGACGTATGCCGACCGCCTTGCGGTGATGCTCGGCCATGTGCTCACCCCACTCCTCCGGCTGTTTTATCCCGCAGTCTGGTTCATCAATCTGTTCGTCAGCGGCCTGCTCCAGCTATTTCGCCTGACTCCAAACAACTCGGGCGAAGCAACCCAGCTATCGCCGGAGGAATTGCGCAGCTTAGTTCTCGAATCGTCGCACGTCATTCCACAAAAACATCGCGCCATCCTTTCCAGCCTCTTCGAGCTCAACAACATCACTGTCGAAGACGTGATGACGCCGCGCGGCAGCATCGAGATCCTCGACCTCGATCTCCCCTGGGACGAAGTACGAACGCAGCTGGCGACCAGCCATCACAGCCGCCTGCCGACCTGTCGCGAATCGCTCGATCAACTCGTTGGCATATTGCCGGTGCGGCGCCTGCTCGCCAGCATCGGCGACCCGGAATTCGACGAGGCCGCCCTGATGTCGCAACTGCAAGCCCCGTACTACATACCGGCTGGCACAGCAATTTTCTCGCAACTGACTTTTTTCCAGGAAAACCGCCAGCGGATCGGCTTTGTCGTCGATGAATACGGTGACATTCTCGGTCTGCTGACACTAGAGGACATCATCGAAGAGTTTGTCGGCGATTTCACTACTTCCTTGCCAGGTCTCGGGCATGAACTCAAATGGTCGCCGGAAGACGATGCCATCGTCGAAGGCTCGCGTCCGTTACGCGACATCAATCGCATGCTCGACCTGGACTTTCCGCTTGACGGCCCGAAAACACTGAATGGCTTGATTCTGGAGCATCTTCAGGACATACCGGAGTCGGGATTGAGCCTCAAGCTGAACGGAATACCTGTCGAGGTGCTTCAGACCCAGGACCGCAGTGTGATCACCGTTCGCATTTACCGTCCGGAGACAAGCTAGGCCACCGGCCCAGCCTTTACAAACCATCGCCTGCGTAGCATTATCGGGCGATCTAATCGGCATTTGACAATAATCAATGGCAGCAACCCCGCAAAACCCTCCTCTTAGCGGCCTGGCGCGTGCCCTTGTTCAGGCCGGGCAACTCAAGGAGGCAGAGGCCGAACAGTTGCTGTCCCAAGCCAACAGCGCCAAGACGTCGCTAATCGAGCAGATCATCGCCAGCCAGAAAGCGTCGGCCCTTGATATTGCACGTTTTGTCTCCGACACCTTCGGTTATCCACTGCTCGATCTCGCCGCTTTCGATGAAGCGCACATTCCGGCAAATGCAATCGACCGCAAGCTGATTTCGACGCACAAGGTCATTCCGCTCAACAAACGCGGCAACCGGCTGTCAGTGGCCATTGCCGACCCGACCAATCTGCGAGCGCTGGACGAGATTCGCTTCCAGACCGGCCTTGCCGTCGACCCGATTGTCGTCGAGCACCCCAAACTCGCTCCACTGGTTGCCAAATACGCGGAATCAGCTGCCGACACGTTGAAGAATCTAGGCGCCGACGACATCAACCTCGATTTCCTTGATGAGGAGTCAGTGGCAAAGGCAGATGAAGCTGCCGGCCAGGATATCGACGATGCACCGGTGGTCAAATTCATTCAGAAAATGCTGCTGGATGCGATCAACGATGGCGCATCGGACATCCATTTCGAGCCCTACGAAAAGTTTTACCGTATCCGTTTCCGGGTTGATGGCATCTTGCGTGAAATCGCCACCCCACCGCTGGCAATCAAGGAAAAAGTTGCCTCCCGGATCAAGGTCATTTCCCGCCTCAATATTGCTGAGAAGCGCGTCCCCCAGGACGGCCGGATGCGACTGGTCCTGTCCAAGACTCGGGCAATCGATTTCCGGGTCAGCACGCTGCCCACGCTGCAGGGCGAGAAAATTGTGCTGCGTATTCTTGACCCGACTTCGGCGACTCTGGGTATCGAAGCCCTCGGCTACGAGCCAGAGCAGAAAGTTGCCCTGCTCGATGCGGTCAACCGTCCGTACGGCATGGTCCTGGTGACCGGGCCGACCGGCTCCGGCAAAACCGTATCGCTTTATACCTGTCTGAATATCCTGAACAAGGATGGGGTGAACATTTCTACCGCCGAGGACCCGGCTGAAATCAATTTACCTGGCGTCAACCAGGTCAACGTCGACGACCGGGCCGGCCTGACCTTCCCGGTGGCTCTCAAGGCCTTCCTGCGTCAGGATCCGGACATCATCATGGTCGGTGAAATCCGCGACCTCGAAACGGCCGAAATCGCCATCAAGGCAGCCCAGACCGGCCACATGGTGCTGTCCACACTGCACACCAACGACGCCCCGCAGACACTGACCCGTTTGATGAACATGGGTGTTCCGACCTTCAACATTGCTTCCAGCATCCAGTTGATCACGGCGCAGCGGCTGGCCCGACGCCTATGCAACTGCAAGAAGCCAATGACAGTACCGAACCAGGCCCTGCTTGACGCTGGTTACAAGGAGGCTGACCTGGATGGCTCCTGGACGCTCTATGGGCCCGGCGGCTGCGATCGGTGCAAGGGCAGCGGCTTCAAGGGACGGGTCGGCATCTATCAGGTAATGCCAATTTCCGAAGCCATGCAGCGCCTGATCATGAGCGGTGCCAACTCCCTCGACCTCGCCCGCCAAGCCAAGGCCGAAGGCGTCAAGGATTTGCGCGAATCAGGATTGCTAAAAGTAAAACAGGGCGTGACCTCGCTTGACGAGGTATTGAGCACGACCAACATCTAGGGGAAGGAAGACATATGGCTACCGCCGCAAAACCGAGAGCCTCGGGAGTCAAGGAAAGCGCCTTCCTTTGGGAAGGTCGGAACAAGGATGGCAAGACCGTCCGTGGTGAAATCCGCGCCGCCAGTGAATCAGTGGTGCAAACCACGCTGCGCCGACAGGGCATAACCAACACCAAGGTCAAAAAGGTTCGCTTCAAGAGCGGCGGCAAGATCACCGACAAGGACATCTCGTTATTTACCCGCCAACTGGCGACCATGATGAAATCAGGGGTTCCGCTGCTGCAAGCCTTCGACATCGTTGGCCGGGGACACTCGAATCCGGCGGTTGGCAAATTGTTGCTTGACATCAAGGCTGACGTCGAGACCGGCAGTTCGCTCTCTCAGGCATTCCGGAAATTCCCCCTGCAATTCGATGCGCTTTATTGCAATCTGGTTGCCGCTGGCGAACAGGCCGGCATTCTCGACACCCTGCTCGACCGCCTGGCCACTTACAAGGAAAAGATCATTGCCATCAAGAGCAAGATCAAATCTGCTCTGTTCTATCCGATTGCCATTATCGTCGTCGCCTTCGTCATCACCGCCGTGATCATGATTTTCGTTATTCCGGCATTCAAGGAAGTCTTCAAGAGTTTCGGCGCGGATCTTCCGGCTCCGACACTGATCGTGATGGCTATTTCCGATTTCTTCGTAGCCTATTGGTGGGCGATTTTCGGTCTCATCGGCGGTGGCTTATATGCCTTTTTCGAAAGCTGGAAGCGTTCGGAAAAGGTCCAAATGGCCATGGATCGCCTTCTCCTGCGTATGCCAGTTTTTGGCGACATCATCCGCAAATCGGTGATTGCCCGCTGGACCCGCACCCTGGCCACGATGTTTGCCGCGGGCGTGCCGCTTGTCGAGTCACTCGACTCCGTTGGCGGCGCGGCCGGCAACCACGTTTACAAGGTAGCCACCAAGCAGATACAGAGTGAAGTGTCGACCGGCACGAGCCTGACCATCTCGATGCAGAATGTAAATCTATTTCCCAACATGGTGACCCAAATGGTTGCCATCGGGGAGGAATCCGGTGCACTTGACTCAATGCTTTCCAAGGTTGCCGATTTCTTCGAGGCGGAAGTCGATGATGCGGTCGAAGCGATGTCCAGCCTGATGGAGCCAATCATCATGGTCGTCCTCGGCACGCTGATCGGCGGCATGGTCGTTGCCATGTACCTGCCAATCTTCAAACTGGGCGCAGTCGTCTGATGTTTCCTGAATCACTGGGCGGCCTGGCTGCCATGGCCGGGCTGCTCGGTTTGTGCGTTGGCAGTTTCCTCAACGTAGTCATTCATCGCCTGCCCAAGATGATGGAGCAGGAGTGGCAGGCGCAATGTGCCGAGTTGCGGGATGAGCCTGTACCGACCGCCGCAACGCTATCGCTGGCCAGACCGCGCTCCCGCTGTCCAGCCTGCGGGCACTCCATTACGGCACTGGAGAATATTCCTGTGCTCAGTTATCTACTCCTGCGCGGCGAATGCTCAGCGTGCAAGGCTCCGATTTCCTGTCGCTACCCGCTGATCGAACTCCTGACCGGCCTGTTATCGGCTTACGCAGCTTGGCATTTCGGACCGACGATTCAAACAGCCGGAGCCCTGTTGCTTCTCTGGTCGCTGATTGCCCTTGCCACAATCGATCTGGACACCCAACTATTACCCGACAGCATCACGCTGCCGATGCTCTGGCTGGGTCTGGCCTTCAACATCGCCGCCACCTATGTCGACCTCCAGTCCGCCGTCATTGGCGCCATGGCCGGCTATCTCGCACTGTGGTCGGTGTTCTGGCTGTTCAAGCTGGCAACCGGGAAGGAAGGCATGGGCTATGGCGATTTCAAGTTGCTGGCGGCGCTCGGTGCCTGGCTGGGCTGGTCGATGCTGCCGGCCATCATCCTGCTTTCCTCGGTTGTCGGTGCCATCGTCGGCATTAGCCTGATCGTTGCCGCCCGTCACGGCCGCAACGTACCGATTCCGTTCGGTCCCTACCTTGCCGCCGCCGGCGGCATTGCGCTGTTTTGGGGGCCGCAGTTGACCCACAGCTATCTCGGCTTGCTTGCTTGAAATCAGACGTCCCGCCCTGATATAAGGAATCCCGACTCTCGGTTATAATTCAAGGTTTTGGAGGATTCCCATGCCGATTTACGAATATCGCTGCGACTCCTGCGGCTCCCAGAAAGAGCATCTGCAAAAGATGAGCGACCCGCAGCTTACGACCTGCCCCGCCTGTGGGAAGGAAAGCTATACCAAGCTGCTCTCGGCCGCCGGCTTCCACCTCAAGGGCAACGGCTGGTATGCCACCGATTTCAAGGGTGGCAATAAGCCAGCGCCCAAAGCAGACAGCACGCCGCCTTGCCAGGGCGGTTCGGGGGCATGTACTCCGTGCGCGGCCAGTTGATCAAACGCTACTTCATTACCGGGCTCCTGATCTGGGTGCCCTTGGTCATCACCGGCTGGGTGCTGTCGCTGATCGTCAGCACCCTCGACCAATCGTTACGCCTGTTGCCGGAAGCGATTCATCCACAAAACATCGTTGGCTTTGCCATTCCCGGGGTAGGCGCGCTGCTGACGCTGGCCATGATCCTGCTTACCGGATTGCTGGCAGCCAATTTCATCGGCCAGAAACTGGTTGGCTGGTGGGACAAGCTGCTCTCTCGCATTCCTGTAGTCAACACCGTCTACAAGAGTGTCAAGCAAGTCTCCGACACGCTGTTTGCCCCCAACGGGAACGCCTTCCGCAAAGCACTGCTGGTTCAGTACCCGCGCCACGGAAGCTGGACCATTGCCTTCATGACCGGGCAACCGGGCGGTGACCTTGTTAACCACCTGCAAGGCGAATACGTCAGCGTCTACGTTCCGACCACTCCCAATCCGACCTCAGGTTTTTTCCTGATGATGCCGGCCAACGAGGTAGTGGAACTCGAAATGTCTGTTGACGAAGCTCTCAAATACATCATCTCGATGGGTGTCGTGGCGCCGCCGCCGCACCCGCGCGTCATTACCAATACCTGAATCAAACGGAAAGTTTCATGCGTACCCATTACTGCGGACAACTCAACGCCTCCCTCGACGGGCAAATCGTCACCCTATGCGGCTGGGCCCATCGCCGTCGCGACCACGGCGGCGTCATCTTTATCGACCTGCGCGACCGCGAAGGCCTGGCCCAGATTGTTTGCGACCCGGATCGCGCTGACTCTTTTCAGATCGCCGAATCGGTTCGCAACGAGTTCTGCCTGAAGATCACCGGCAAAGTGCGCCCGCGCCCGGCTGGCACGACCAATGCCAACCTGGCTTCCGGCGAAATCGAAATCCTCTGCCATGAAATCGAAGTTCTGAATCCCTCGGTAACGCCCCCTTTCCAGCTCGACGAAGACAATCTCTCGGAGAATGTCCGCCTGTTGCATCGCGTTATCGACCTGCGTCGCCCGCAAATGCAGAACAACATGATGCTGCGCTACAAGACGGCGCGCGCCTTCCGTCGCTTCCTTGACGACCACGGCTTCATCGACATCGAAACCCCGATGCTGACCAAGTCCACGCCGGAAGGTGCCCGCGACTATCTCGTCCCGTCGCGCGTCCACCCTGGCCAGTTTTTCGCGCTGCCGCAATCGCCGCAACTGTTCAAGCAATTGCTGATGGTCGCCGGCTATGATCGCTACTATCAGATCGTCAAATGCTTCCGTGACGAGGATCTGCGCGCCGACCGCCAGCCGGAATTCACCCAGGTCGATATCGAAACCTCGTTCATGACCGAGGACGCGATCACCGCGCTGATCGAGGAACTGATCCGCTACGTCTTCAAGGACGCAATCGACGTCGACCTGCCGGCACCTTTCCCGCGCATGACCTACGCCGAAGCAATGGGTCGCTTCGGCTCCGACAAGCCGGATCTGCGCGTCACGCTCGAACTGACCGAAGTCACCGATGCCGTCAAGGATGTCTCGTTCAAGGTCTTTGCCGGCGTCGCCAACAGCGAAAACGGCCGTGTCGCCGCCATGCGCATTCCCGGCGGCGCCAGTCTGACGCGCGGCGAGATCGACGAATACACCAAGTTCGTCGGCATCTACGGCGCCAAGGGCCTGGCCTACATCAAGGTCAATGACGTCACGCAACTGAATGAAACCGGCCTGCAAAGCCCGATCGTCAAGAACCTGCATGAAGCCGCACTGAAGACCATCGTCGAGCGTACCGGCGCCCAATCCGGCGACCTGATCTTCTTTGGCGCCGACAAGGCCAAGGTCGTCAATGACGCACTCGGCGCCCTGCGTACCAAGATCGGCCACGAAAAGAGCTTCGTCAATGGCAAGGACTGGGAGCCGCTGTGGGTCGTCGACTTCCCGATGTTCGAGTACGACGAGGAAGACAAGCGGTGGACCGCCTGTCACCACCCCTTCACCAGCCCGAAGGACGAACACGTCGCGCTGCTCAAGACCGACCCGGGCAAATGCCTGGCCAAGGCCTACGACCTGGCGCTGAACGGCTGGGAAATCGGCGGCGGTTCGGTGCGTATCCACCGCTCGGAAGTCCAGGAAACCGTTTTCCAGGCGCTCAACATCGGCCCGGAAGAACAGCAGGCCAAGTTCGGCTTCCTGCTCGACGCGCTGAAGTACGGTGCCCCGCCGCACGGCGGCCTGGCCTTCGGCCTGGATCGCATCGTCACGATGATGACCGGTGCCGAGTCGATCCGTGATGTCATTGCCTTCCCGAAGACCCAGCGCGCCCAGTGCCTGCTCACCGATGCTCCATCCGGCGTCGACGAGAAGCAACTGCGCGAACTGCACATCCGCTTGCGTCAAAAGGTCGACACCCAGGTCGAAGTCGGCCCGGCCTGAACCCGATGAAAAACTGGCTGCGCTTTCTGATCGTCCTCTGGCTGGCGATCGGGAGCGCATACGGTTTTAGCTTCGGTCACGACCAGCCAACGGTCGACACTGTTGGCTTGTCCGAGTTGCCGCGCGAAGCCCGGCAGACGCTTACCCTGATCAAGACTGGCGGGCCGTTTCCCTATCCGCGCGACGGCATTGTCTTCGGCAATTTCGAGAAACGGCTCCCCCTGCGCGAACGTGGCTATTACCACGAATACACCGTAAAGACGCCATGGCGGAGCGATCGCGGCCCGCGCCGCATTATTGCCGGGCGTGACGACGAGTATTACTACACCGACGATCACTACCGGTCCTTCCGGCGCATACGGGAATAGGACACAGCGACGATGAGCGACAAGCTCCTGAATAATGCCGGCAAGGCAGGCCTTTACCACCTTCCTTCGACGCGCCGCGAAGCCCTCGAACGGACAGCCGGCAAGCTGCATTTTCAGACCCTTTCCGCCAACCTGATCGAATGCCGGACTATTGCCCAGGTGCTACAACAGTTGGGCAACGCCCTGCGCTTCCCGATTTGGTACGGTGCCAACTTGGATGCGCTTTACGACTGCCTGACCGACAGCGACTGGCAACCAAGCACCGGCCACGTATTGTTGATCGACGGACTCGACAGCCTGCGCCTCGCCGATCCCGAACACTTCGCCACGTTAGTCGAGGTTTTTCAGGCGGCAACGGAAGCCCGGCGAGAATCCGGCACGCCATTCTGGATCTTGCTCGACACGCCGGCCAGGGGTATCACGGCCTTGCCGACGAAATGAGCGGCTTCAAGCAACCAGTATCGGTATTGGTGGTGATCTACACCACCGCCCTTGACGTGTTGTTGCTCGAACGTTCGGCACATCCTGGCTTCTGGCAGTCAGTCACCGGCAGCCGCGAAGCCGACGAGGTCCTGATCGACACTGCCCGCCGCGAGGTTGGCGAAGAAACCGGGATCGATACAGTCGCGTATCCCGTCGACGACTGGCAGATCACCAATACCTTCGAGATTTTTGCCGAATGGCGCCATCGCTATGGGCCGGGGGTTACCGAAAACACCGAGCATGTGTTCGGCCTGCAACTGCCGCATCGGATCAGCATCACCACTGCCCCCGACGAGCATCGCGACTGGACCTGGATGCCTTGGCAAGCCGCCGCCGAACGCTGTTTTTCGTGGAGCAACCGGGATGCCATCCTGCTGTTGCCCGAGCATGTCAAACGCGAAATTTAGCTCTTGAAAGCTCGCCTGGGCACCCTATATTTGGATTGCAATGATTTGATCCACAAAGGAGACCCACCATGGCAAACATCACCCGACTCGACCCGCTCGACGATCTTTTCCGCGGCTTCTTCGTTCGCCCCGTCGAATTCAACGGCCAGACGCAACAACCGCCATCGATCAAACTGGATGTCAGGGAGCAAGGCGAGAATTACCTGATCCATGCCGAACTACCCGGCGTCAAGAAGGAAGATATCCACGTCGTTGTCGATGGCAATCAGGTGTCGATCAGCGCCGAAGTCAAGCAGGAGAAGGAAACCCGGGAAGGTGAGCGCCTGCTTCGCTCGGAACGCTATTTCGGCCGGGTTGCCCGCTCTTTCCAACTCGGGCAGGAAATCGACGATGCCAAGGCGGTGGCAAAGTTCAACGATGGTGTACTCGAATTGGCCTTGCCCAAACGGACGGCCAGCCCGAACAAACGCCTGAACATCGAATAGGCGACACCGCTTAAGACGCACAAGGCCGGACCCCGTTCCGGCCTTTTTCTTTGTACAATCCGCGGCGATTCCACTCGGAGCAAGCCATGAGTCTCGAAAATCTTTCCCCCGGCCTCAAGGCCGCCGTGCTGGCCGAAGCCCTGCCCTACATCAAGCGTTTCCACGGCAAGACCATCGTCGTCAAATATGGCGGCAATGCGATGACCGAGGAACATCTGAAGCAGTGTTTTGCTCGCGATGTGGTGATGCTCAAGCTGGTCGGCTTCAACATCGTCGTCGTGCACGGCGGCGGTCCGCAGATTGAAAGCCTGCTCGCAAGAGTCGGCAAGAAGGGCGAATTCATCCAGGGCATGCGCGTTACCGACGCCGAGACCATGGACCTCGTCGAAATGGTCCTTGGCGGCCAGGTCAACAAGGAAATCGTCAACCTGATCAACCAGTACGGTGGCAAGGCCGTCGGCCTGACCGGCAAGGATGGCAGTTTCATCCGCGCCAAGAAACTGATGCTGGAAAACAAGGATATTCCGGGCGACCTGATCGACGTCGGCCAGGTCGGCGACATCACCCAGATCGACCCGTCGCTGATCGCCCTGCTCGATAGCGGCGCCTTCATCCCGGTCATTGCGCCGATCGGGGTCGGCAAGGATGGCGAGACCTACAACATCAACGCCGACGTCGTGGCCGGCAAGATCGCCGAAGTGCTCAAGGCTGAAAAGCTGGTACTACTGACCAACACGCCGGGTGTGCTCGACAAGGCCGGCAACCTGATCAGCGGCATTACTCCCAAGCAGATCGATGAAATGGTCGATGATGGCACCCTCTCCGGCGGCATGCTGCCGAAGATCGGCTCGGCGCTTGATGCCGCCCGCAATGGCGTCAAGGGCGTGCATATCATCGATGGCCGCGTCGAACACGCGTTGCTGCTGGAAATCCTCACCGATCATGGGGTCGGCACGATGATCAAGTCGCACTGATGGGGACATCGGATCGCGTCTGGTTGTTCGATCTGGACAACACGCTGCATGACGCGAGTCCGCACATCTTTCCCCACATCAACCGCTCGATGCGCGAATACATCGAGCGGCATCTCGGTGTCGACGAGGACGAGGCCAACCGCATTCGCCAGGGCTACTGGCACCGTTACGGCGCCACGCTGCTCGGTCTGATGCGCCACCATGGCACCGATCCGGCCCATTTCCTCAAGGAAACCCACCAGTTCCCCGACCTGCGCCGCATGGTCATTTTTCCGCGCCAGACCCTGCATACGCTGCGTCGCCTGCCGGGGCGCAAGATCATGTTCTCCAACGCCCCTCGCCACTACATGGAAGGCATACTGGAAATCACCGGCTTGTGGCGCTGCTTCGACGCGATTTACTCGGTTGAAAGCACCCGTTTCCGCCCGAAACCGATGGCTTCCGGATACCGCGCCCTGCTCCAGGCAGAGCGTCTCGACCCACGACGCTGCATCATGGTTGAGGACAGCCTGGTCAACCTGATTACCGCCAAGAAACTCGGCATGAAGACCGTGTGGGTGAGCACTGGCTCACAGGGCTCGCCCTATGTTGACGTCAAGGTCAGCTCAGTGCTGCAACTACCGGCGCGTTGCGGTCGACTATAATTTCCCGACACAAAGCCAATAATCGCGAGGGGGCAATCATGGCGACCAAACCGGGCGAGCGGCGCCTGCAAATTCTGCAGACGTTAGCCGGCATGCTGGAAACCCCGAAAGGCGAAAAGATCACGACGGCAGCCTTGGCCGGGCAGCTCGATTGCTCGGAAGCCGCTCTCTATCGCCACTTTGCCAGCAAGGCCCAGATGTACGACGGGCTGATCGAGTTCATTGAGCAAAGCCTGTTTGGAGTCATCAACCAGATCACCAGCGATGAAAACGAGGGCCTCAAGCAAGTCGAGCAAATCGTCGCCTTGCTGCTCCGCTTTGCCCAGAAAAACAGGGGAATGACCCGTGTCTTGATCGGCGATGCGCTGGTCAATGAAAACGAGCGCCTGCAGACGCGGATCAATGCCCTGCTCGACAAGGTTGAAGCCGCACTCAAGCAATCCTTGCGCATCGCCGCGACCCAGGAAAACCTGAAAGCCGACGCCGACTTCGGCGCTCTCGCCAACCTGCTGCGCTGCTATGCCGTTGGCCGCTGGGAACAATATGCCCGTAGCGGGTTCAGCCGCGAACCATTGGCCCAATGGCCGCAACAATGGACCATGCTGTATTTCGCCTGCCTGTCGCAGTCCGGCACACCGGGCAGCGACTGAAAAACGAAAAGGCGGCCATGGCCGCCCTCGTCGTAAGTCCCTGCTGCCGAGCCAATCAGCGCTTCAGATACTCCGCCGCATCCAGCGCGAAGTAGGTCAGAATGCCATCCGCCCCGGCCCGCTTGAAGGCCAGCAGGCTTTCCAGCACGCAGGCCTCTTCGTTCAGCCAGCCGTTAAGGAAGGCCGCCTTCAACATCGCGTACTCGCCGCTGACCTGGTAAACGTAGGTCGGCACCTTGAACTGGTCCTTCACGCGGCGGACGATATCGAGATAAGGCATGCCCGGCTTGACCATCACCATGTCTGCGCCCTCCTCCAGATCGAGAGCGACTTCCTTCAGCGCCTCATCGGAGTTGCCGGGATCCATCTGATAAGAGTATTTGTTGCTCTTGCCAAGATTGGCGGCGGAGCCGACGGCATCGCGGAAGGGACCGTAGAAGGCCGAGGCGTACTTGGCGGAATACGCCAAGATGCGGGTATGGATAAAGCCGGCCGCATCGAGGCCATCGCGAATACGACCAATCCGCCCATCCATCATGTCCGACGGGGCAACCACATCGACCCCTGCCGCGGCATGGCAAAGGGCCTGTTTGACCAGCACCTCGACCGTTTCGTCGTTCAGCACGTAACCGGTTTCGTCGATCAGGCCATCCTGACCATGAATGGTATAAGGATCAAGCGCGCCATCGGTAATCACACCGAGTTCGGGAAACTCGCGCTTGAGCGCCTTGATCACGCGCGGCACCAGTCCGGCATCGTTGAAGGCCTCTTCCGCTCCGAGCGACTTCTGCGCCGGATCGATCACCGGAAATAGCGCCAGCGCCGGGATACCCAGCTTGACGGCCCGTTCGGCCGTCTTCAGCAGAACATCCAGCGACTGCCGCTCGACGCCCGGCATCGAAGCGACTTTCTCGATTCGCCCTTCGCCCTCGAGAACAAAAACGGGATAAATGAAATTATCAACCGTCAAGACCGACTCCCGCATCAGACGACGGGAGAAATCATCGCGCCGCATCCGGCGCATGCGTGTTGCGGGAAAACGTCCGGTAGAACTCATGCTTCAACCTCAATCAATTCGACAGAAAAATTATCAACCAGCGCGGAACTTTGCACATTGACCAGCGTCAGATCTTGCAGATGGCACGCGCTATCTCCCGCTTCACCTCCCTGAGCGGGTGCCTTGACTACGTCAGGGCATTTTGGCCCCCGGACCCCCCTTATCCGGGGGCCCTTTATTTTCCAGCGCCTTTCTTTCCATACCCAGCCAACCGGCGAGCACGACTTCCGCTTCTTCGACACCGGTCTTTTTCAGGCTGGAGAACAGTTGAACGGAGTAAAGATCGGCATCGCCCCAGGTAGCCAGCTCTGCCGTGACAGACCGTAGCACCTTGGTCTGCTCCTGACGACTCAGCTTGTCGGCCTTGGATAGCAAAATATGAATGGGCCGACCGAGGGGCCGGAACCAGTCGATCAGACGCAGATCGAGATCGGTGAGCGGGCGGCGAATATCCATGATGACGACCAACCCGGCCAACTGCTCCCGGTTGCTCAGGTAAGGACCGATCAGCCCCTCCCATTGCGAACGGATCGCTTCCGGTGCTTTGGCATAGCCATAACCGGGCAGATCGACAAAGTATTTGCCCTCGCTCAGGGTGAAGTAATTCAGGTGCTGTGTACGCCCCGGCGTCTTGCTGACATAGGCCAGCCGAACCCGGCCGGCCAGCGTATTGATTGCGGAAGATTTACCCGCATTGGAACGGCCGGCGAAAGCAACTTCACAGACGGAATCCATTGGTAAATCACGAAGATTGGCGACGGTTGTAAGGAAAACCGCCTGCTGGAACAGAGGCATAAAAAACCTTGAAGACCCGCCAAGGGGCGGTGAACTGATATAGAATAGCAGGTTTGTAACCTCCGTTCCGGCCAAAGCGCCCACAAACGCGTACAAGGAGCTCGAAAATGATTCGTACCGCGGCAATGGCAATCCTACTTGCCACCAGTTTCATCGCTCATGCATCCGAAGCAGCCAAGGGCAAGGCTGATCCTGCCAAGGGCAAAGTCATCGCCGAAACCGTCTGTGTCGCCTGTCATGGCGCCGACGGCAATAGCGCCGTATCTGCCAACCCGATTCTGGCTGGTCAGGTTCCGGAATACCTTGCCAAGCAGTTGCACAACTTCAAGTCGGTCGACGGCAAGCCCGCAGTCCGCAACAATGCCATCATGGCCGGCATGGCTGCCGCCGTACCAGATGAAGAAATCGCCAACGTTGCCGCCTGGTTCGCCAGCCAGAAACAAAAGCCGGCCACCGCCAAGGATGAAAAGCTGATCGCGCTTGGCCAGAAAATCTGGCGCCAGGGCGATTTCAAGAAGGGCGTCCCGGCCTGCGCCGGCTGCCACGGTCCGGCCGGTGCCGGCCTGCCCGCCCAGTACCCGCGTCTGGCTGGTCAGTTCCCGGAATATACGGAAGCCCAATTGAAGGCATTTCGCGCCGAAGAACGTAGCAACGACCCGGAAAAGATGATGCGTACCATCGCCGGCAAGCTCTCCGATGCCGAAATAAAAGCGGTTGCTGATTACGCGGCAGGTCTGCGCTAATCAAGGCCCCAAAGACAAAGGCAGCTTCGGCTGCCTTTTTTGTTTCTGAAGACTTGGCAGCCCGGATTCACGGGGATAGACTGCCCGAACAACAATTCGATCCAACGGAGGAGTCTTACGATGAAAACGCTAAAGCAGATGCTGGCCGACAAACACCGGCCGCTCGCAGTAGTCGCTCCCAGTGACTCTGTTTTTCATGCCTTGAACATCATGGCCCAGCACGACGTCGGCGCCTTGCTCGTGCTTGAGGGCGAACAACTCGTTGGCATTTTTTCGGAACGTGACTACGCCCGCAAGATCATCCTGCAAGGCAAGACGTCGAAGGAGACCCTGGTTCGCGACATCATGAGCGAGCGCGTCGCCTACGTCACCCCTGGTACCACGCTCGACGAATGTATGGCACTGATGACGGAAAAGCGCTTTCGTCACCTGCCGGTACTCAATGAAGATGGTAGCGTCGTCGGCATCATCTCGATTGGCGACCTGGTCAAGGAAACGATCAGCACGCAACAATTTCTGATTACCGAACTGGAACGCTACATCACCGGCTGAGATGGACACTACCGACGCTCGCATTCATTTCCGCATCCTTGAAGACATCGCCCGCGACCTGTCGGGCGATGTTAACTTTCCGACGTGTATGGATGCCGCCATTCTGGTCCGGAACACCCTCAAGGATCCGTCCGCCAGCCTGGAACGTGTCGTTCAGGTGGTTGGCGTCGAACCGCTGATCTCGAGCAAGTTGCTGCGCCTGGCCAACTCGGTCGTCTTCAATCCATCGGGCACAGCCATCACCGAACTCTCGGGAGCGATCAGCCGCCTGGGTTTCGAAGCCGTCCGCACCACCTCTCTGGCGGTGACCATGGACCAGATGATGAAATCGCGCAACCTCGCGGCCTACGACGGCATCGCTCGGCGGGCATGGGAACACTCGATACGGGTCGCGGCGATTGCCCGCGTGCTGGCCCGGCGCCTGGGTCGCATCAATCCCGATGAAGCGATGCTGAGCGGCTTGGTCCACAACATCGGAATTTTCTACCTGCTATACCGGGCGGCCGAATATCCGGAATACCGTGACAACGAACCGGCGATGCTCGAACTGCTGCGCGGGTGGCATGAAAGTATCGGCGAGAGCCTGTTGCACATCCTCGGCCTTCCGGCCAGCATCGTCGACGCAGTGCGCGAGCATGGCCGGCTTAAAAACATCCAAACCCCGTGCAGCGTTCGCGATGTCCTGTATTTTGCCAATCTGCTGGCCGGCGGCCCGCAGGACTGGCTGGCTTACGATCTGGCTCCGGAAGAGCTGGCGCTGATGAATGCCGACCGCGAACGTTATGCCGATCTGCTCAGCGAGGCTGAGGAAGACGTGCGTGAGTTGCACGCCGCCCTGACCGTTTGAGCAATCAGCAACTCGCCTGGCTCAAGGCGGCACTCTTTCTGGTTTGCCTGCTCCCGCTGACCCGCCTGCTATGGGCGGCCGGAACGGGCGATTTCGGCAACGATCCGGTAGCCTTTGTGCAGCGCTGGACCGGCTCCTGGACATTCAATCTGCTGCTACTGACGCTATGCATTACACCGCTGCGCGTGATCACCCAACGGCACTGGTTGCTGCGCCTGCGTCGCATGCTTGGCCTGTTCTGCTTTTTCTACGCGACGCTGCATTTTTTATCCTTCATCGGCTTCGATCATCGCTTTGTGATCGACGACATCGCCAAGGATATTTTCAAGCGGCCTTTCGTCATGGTCGGCTTTGCCGCCTTCCTGCTCCTCGCATCGCTCGCCGCCACCTCCAACAACTGGGCTATCCGCAAGCTGGGCGGCCGCCAATGGCAGGAATGGCACCGCAATATCTATCTGGCGGGAATTCTGGCGGCCATCCATTACCTCTGGCTAAGCAAGCCTGAAGCGCTGCTCTGGCCGGTTGCCTATGCGCTGGCCCTGGGCATTCTGCTGGGCTGGCGCATTCGCGAGCGTCGGCGCAAGGCCATTCCGGTACCGCGTTTCCCGGACGCCAAGCCGATCAAGTTCTTCAAGCAGAAACCGGACTGACTACTTTTTCTGGGTCAGGTCGAAGCGGACGATAGCCCGCCCGTCAGCCGTCTGCTTGGCTTCTGCCTTCCACGCGTGGCCATAGACCACCTCGAAAGTCGCCGGCAACTTTTCGGCGCGGCGCATCCCTTCATAGGCCGCCCGCGCCGCTGCCAGCGCGCCACGTCCGGTCAGCCCGTGGCGCCGGGCCTTCATGGCGCACCCCGAACCGGCGGCCCGCAATTCGGCGAACATGGCATCGAGATCGTCATAGGTCAGCGTGATCACTTCCATGTCCATCACCGGATCGGCAAAGCCGCAACCGACCAGCATGTCGCCAAGGTCGTGCATGTCGATGAAGCGCTGGGTATGGGCGTAGCCATCGGCAAAGGCCGTCCGCAGCTCCTTCAGCGAATCCGGGCCGAGGGTCGAGAACATCAGCAGACCACCGACGTCGAGCACGCGATGCGCCTCGGCCAGGGCGGGTAGCGGATCGTCCAGCCAGTGCAGCAGCAGATTCGACCAAACCAGTGAAGTCGACCTCGATTTCAGGGGCAGCTTGGCGGCATCGGCCGCCAGTCTTTGCGGCCCCGACTTCTTGCCAAAGCCCAGCCAGCGCTGCCAGCCTTGCGGCTGCGTCCGACCGGCGTCAAGCATGGCCGGCGAAACATCGAGCCCGAGCAATTGCGCCGCCGGATAGCGCGCCGCCAGTCCGGGAAAACTGGCGCCCAGACTGCACCCAAGATCAAGGATGCGATTTGGCGCAATGTTGACGAAATCGAGCCGCTCCTGCATCCGGCGGTCCACTTCGCGGGCAAAAAAATCGGCCTCGCCGTAACGCGCCGCGACTTTCGAGAAGCGTCGACCGACCTGCGGCCGGTCGACAAACCCAGCGCTCAAACTGCCTTGACGCCCAGGCGGGCAAACAGTTGATCATCATGATCGGCATCCGGATTGCCGGTAGTCAGCAGATGATCGCCATAGAACATCGAATTGGCGCCGGCCAGGAAACACAAGGCCTGCAACTCGTCGCTCATTTCCTGACGGCCGGCCGACAGGCGGACCCAGGAGGTCGGCATGGTGATGCGGGCGGCGGCAATAGTGCGGACGAACTCGAAAGGGTCGAGACGCGGATTGTTCGCCATCGGCGTACCGGGGATCGGCACCAGGTTGTTGATCGGCACGGACTCCGGCGGCTGGGGCAGATTGGCCAGCTGGACGATCAGCCCGGCGCGGTTCTTGCGCGACTCGCCCATGCCGATAATGCCGCCGGAACAGACATTGATACCGGCATCGCGCACCTGATCAAGGGTGTCGAGGCGGTCATCGTGGGTATGGGTCTTGATGACCTGACCGTAGAATTCCTTGTCGGTATCCAGGTTGTGATTGTAGTAATCGAGACCGGCATCCTTGAGCTTTTCGGCCTGGCCTTCGCCGAGCATGCCGAGCGTCACGCAAGTCTGCATGCCGAGCGCCTTGACTTCGCGCACCATGTCGAGCACCCGGTCGAGATCGCCGTCCTTCGGGCCTTTCCAGGCGGCGCCCATGCAGAATCGGGAAGCGCCTTTTTCCTTGGCCACTTTCGCTGCGGCAACCACTTCGGCCAACGGCATCAGGCGTTCCCGCTCGGTGTCCGTATCGTAGCGGGCCGACTGCGAACAATAGCTGCAATCTTCCGAACAGCCGCCGGTCTTGACCGAAAGCAACGTCGAGCGTTGAATGGCGTTCGGATCGAAATTTTCGCGATGCACGCCCTGAGCGCGCCAGATCAGATCCATCAGGGGCATTTCGTAGAGGGCGAGAACCTCACCGACCGTCCAGCGGTGGGTGGGTGCAGTCTGCGAAACGGCAGGAACGGCGGCGAGAGTGCTAGCTTGCATGAGAGGCCTTGCTTGAAAGATTCAATGGAAATCGGACGCGGAACGCATCGGTAATTATGGATTATCGAAGACGCCCGGAACCCTGTCAATTTTACCCCAGCGCCTTATGTATCGGCTGAAGTCGCTCGTCAGCCGCTGGCTGAACGATGCCTTTCCCGGGAGTTGCCTGCTCTGTGGCAGCGACAGCCCCGACGCTCTGCTGTGCCCAGCGTGCGCCGCCGACCTGCCCGCACCACCAAGCGCTTGCTGCCCGCAATGTGCCGAACAAACCACGCATGGCGAACGCTGCGGTGCCTGCCTGACGGATCCGCCACACTTCGATCAGACGCTGGCCGCCTTCCACTACGACTTTCCGGTCAACCGGATCATTCAGGCGCTGAAATACGGCCATCAACTGGCCGTGGCAAAATGGCTGGGGTATCGGTTGGCGGCGCTGATCAAACCCGGAGAACAGCTGATCGTGCCCCTGCCGCTGCACCCCGAACGCCTGCGTGAACGCGGCTTCAACCAGTCGATGGAAATTGCCCGGGCGGTGGGAAAGCAGCTTAATCTGCCGGTCGATCATTGCAGCCTCTTCCGTAACCGTCCGACCCAGCGACAAGCCGACCTGCCGCTCAAGGAGCGCCGCAAGAATGTCCGTGGCGCCTTCGAATGCACGGCGGACATGACCGGAAAAAACATTCTGTTGATCGACGACGTGATGACCAGCGGGGCGACGCTCAACGAATGCGCGCGGGTGCTCAAGCTGCATGGCGCCGCGCACGTCACGGCGGTCGTTGCCGCCCGCGCACTGAAGCATTAAACCGTGTTCTAATCCGCCACCCCAGCCATTCAGATCAAGCAACGTGTTCGCCGTCGTCCTCTATCAGCCTGAAATTCCGCCCAACACGGGCAACATCATTCGCCTCTGCGCCAACACCGGCGCCGAACTGCATCTGGTTGAGCCGCTCGGTTTCGACATTACCGACAAGGGGTTGCGCCGGGCCGGGCTGGATTATCACGAGTACACCCGCGTCGTTCGTCACGCGGATTGGGCTGCCTGCAAAGTCGCCCTGGCCGGGCGACGCCTGTTTGCCATGACGACCAAGGGCCAGGCCAGCCCGTTTACGACTACGCTGCAGGCAGATGATGTTTTCGTCTTCGGCCGGGAAACCAGCGGTCTGCCGCCGGAAGTGCTGGCTGAATTCAGCCCCGAGCAACGTCTGCGCCTGCCCATGCAGGCCGGTCAGCGCAGCCTGAACTTATCGAATGCCGCGGCCGTCACGGTCTTTGAAGCCTGGCGTCAAGTCGGCTTCACCGGCTCGCTCTAGGCGATCTCTTCTTTCGGGTCGCGCGCCATCAACTGCTCCAAAGCCTGGGCAGCGGTCAGGCGACCATCAAGCACCGCGGCGACTGCCGCACTGATCGGCATGTCGACGGCCAGTTTGCGCGCCAGCTGATCGACCTCGCGCGCCGTATAGACGCCTTCGGCAACGTGACCGAGTTCTTCGAGAATCTGCGGCAGCAACTTGTTTTCCGCCAGCGCCAGGCCGACCCGCCGATTGCGCGACAGATCGCCGGTGCACGTCAGGATAAGGTCGCCCATGCCAGCCAGCCCCATGAAGGTTTCGCGCTGGGCGCCCAGAGCCAGGCCAAGCCGGGCAATTTCCGCCAGACCACGGGTCATCAGGGCCGCCCGGGAATTGAGACCGAGACCGAGACCATCACAGGCACCGGTGGCAATCGCCAGGACATTCTTCACCGCCCCGCCGACCTCGACGCCGACCAGATCGTCGTTGGCATAGATCCGCAGACGCGTCGTGTGCAACTGACGCGCCGCTTCGCGGGCAAAAACCGGATTGTTGGCGGCCAGGGCAACCGCCGTCGGCTGGCCGGCCGCCACTTCTTCGGCAAAACTCGGCCCGGACAGCGCGCCGCAGATCACCTGCGGACCGAGGACTTCGGTAACCACCTGATGGGGCAGCTTGCCCGTCCCGGCTTCAAAGCCCTTGCACACCCAAAGCAGGGGCAGCGTGACATCAAGCGCTTTCAGATGCTCGACGGTCGGGCGCAAGCCGGCGATCGGGGTGGCGATGACCAGCAATTCCGCCCCGCTCACTGCCGCCGCAAAATCGGTCGATATCTCGACCGTATCCGGCAATCGGTGGCCGGGGAAAAAACGACGGTTTTCCCGGGTTTCACGCAAATCGAGCGCCACATCGGTTTCGCGCGACCACAGCGTCACCTGGTGTTTGCCGGCAAAGGCGATGGACAGCGCCGTACCCCAGGCACCGGCGCCAAGCAAAGTAACTTTCATAGACCCCAGACCTGCGTCGAACGAATGTAGCCGACCGCACCGTCGCGGTGACGGACCTTGGCCCAACCGGGCAATGCCGCTTCAAGAAAATCGACCGCGACCCATTTATCGAGTTGCGCCAGAACCGGCGCTTCCGGCTTGTCGGTTTGGCGGATTTCGCCCTGCGCGGCCGTAACGACCAGCGTCCGACGTTCGGCGAGATAGCGCGCCTCGATCCAGGCCAGCGTACCTTCAGCGTCACGGACCTTGAGCCAGCCGTCGAGGCGGACAATCACCTCAACCGGCGTCTGCGCCTTGATCAGATAGAGCTTCTTGCCCTTCTGCGATGGCGCGTCGTAGAGAATGGCGGCCGGAACATCGACCGAACGGTAGTCGATGGCCTGCGCCGCACCAGCGGCACTGATCAGCGACAGGGCAAGCAGAGTCCGGCGCCACATCGTCATGATTTACTGGATGGTCGTATCGGCGGGGGCCGGGGCCTGTGCTTGCAGACGCTGCATATACATGGCTTCGAAATTGACAGGCTGCAACACGATGGGCTGGAAGCCGGCCCGGGTCACGGCGTCGGAAACGGTTTCGCGGGCATACGGGAACAGAATGTTCGGGCAGGCAACGGCGATCAGCGGCTCGATCTGGTCTTCCGGCACATTCTGGATGCGGAAGATACCGGCTTGTCCGACTTCGACCAGGAACACGGTCTTTTCGCCCATCTTGGCGGTCACGGTAACCGTCAGCACGACTTCGAAAACGCCTTCGCCAACCCCACGACCACCGGTATTGAGCTGGATCTCGACTTGCGGCGCTTCGCGCTCGAGAAAAATTTCCGGAGCATTCGGCACTTCGACCGACAGATCCTTGACGTAGAGCTTTTCAATACCGAAGACCGGCTGTTCGTTTTGTTCCATGGTTTTCTTTCAGAGAGTTAAACGGATTCAGACGTTGCCGTCGAGCAGCGCTTTCAATTCGCCGGCCGCGTCAAGCGCATATAGATCGTCACAGCCACCGACATGGGTGTCGCCAATGAAGATTTGCGGCACTGTACGCCGCTTAGTTTTCTGCATCATTTCATCGCGTCGCTCCGGATCGAGATCGACCCGGACTTCCTCGATGGCCATCACGCCACGTGCGGCAAGCAACTGTTTGGCGCGAATGCAGAAAGGGCAGACGGCCGTGGTGTACATCAATACCGGTGCGCTCATTTGTTCCGCGTTCCCTTTTTGACCGGATAACCGGCGCCAACCCAGGCATCGACACCGCCGGCCAGGTTGTACAGCTTGCTGAAACCCTGTTTCTTCAGTTCATTGCCAGCCTTGCCGGAGCGCATGCCCGAAGCACAACAAAGAAGAATCGGCTTGTCCTTGAATTTGTCGAGTTCGGCGATACGGTCAGCCAGTTTGCTGGCCGGAATGTTCTTAGCCTCGGGCAAATGGCCGCTGGCAAATTCATCCACTTCGCGCACATCGACGATGTGCGCATCTTCCCGGTTGATCAGCAAAGTCGCCTCGCCCGGCGTCAGGCCGTTGCCGGCCGGCCGCGCGAACAACGGCCAGAGCAGACCGAGACCACTGATTAGGGCAATCGAAACAAGCAGGATATTCTGGTTAATAAAGTCCATCGGCATTGATCAGGCCTCCACGCCACAAAAAACTTCGCGCATCATGCTGACGAGCTGCAGGGTGCGCTGGTCGCCCACCCGATAAAAAACACGATTGGCATCCTTGCGCGTGAGCAATACGCCCTTTTCGCGAAGGATGGCCAAATGCTGGGAAATATTGCTTTGCGAGGTACCGACGGCATCGACGATATCCTGCACACAGGCTTCCTGGTCACCAAGCACGCAAAGGATCTTCAGGCGCAACGGATGCGCGATAGCCTTGAGGGCGCGGGCAGCCAGTTCGATGTGCTCCTGCTTGTCGATCAGGCTGAAGGGTGGCGTTTCCAAGATAAAACCTCAATATCGGTGAATGGATCATTATAAAATAAGGCCTTGCGTTTCGCCGACCTTAATCTATCTCAAACCGTCATGGCTCACCAAAAAGAACGCTCCGCAGCCCCCGGAAAATTGGGGCGGGGCCGGGAGCCCGGCCGGCATCGGTTCAACAGGTTTCAGACGGCGGCACTGATTGCCGCTTTTTTCATTGGCAGCGGCGCCGTCGAAGCCAAGCCGCAGGTCGCCCAGAAAGCTGCCGCCCCGACCCCGGAGATCGCCGAGAAACAGGCCGACCTCGGCGAATTGCGCGGCCGGATTGAAACCCTGCGCAAGGATCTCAACACCAGCGAGGAGAACCGGGCCGACGCCGCCGACCGCCTGCGCGAATCCGAACGCCAGATTTCCCGCCTGCAGCGCGAACTGCACGATTTTTCCGAGCAACGGGGAAAGTTGCAGCAAACACTGCAAAACCTCGAACAGCAATCCCGCGAACTGAGCGGCACGCTCGGCCAGCAACAGAAACAGCTGGAAAAGCTGCTCTACAAGCAATATCTGCGCGGCACACCGGATTCGCTCCAGCTACTGCTCAACGGCGACGATCCGAACCAGATGGCGCGCGATCTGCACTATCTCTCGGCAATCGCCGCAACGCGCGCCGAGCTGATGGGCGAAATCAACACGACCCTCGCCAAAAAGAAGGCTCTGGCCAACGACGCCAAGGAGCGCAACGCCGAACTGGCCGAGGTCGAGGCCGAACAACAGAAACGCCATGCCGAACTGCAAAAGCAACGAAATGAGCGGCAGGCCTTGTTCGCCGAGATATCGAGCAAGGTCAATGCCCAGCGCAAGGAAATCGGCACTCTGCAGCAGAACGAAAAGCGGATGACCCAGCTGATCGATCGCTTGTCGAGAATTCTCGCCGCCCAGGCGGCCCAAGCCGCCCGCGCAGCCGAGGCGGCGAAGGCTGCCGAAGCGGCACGACTGGCCGAAGCGGCCCGGCGCGCCGCCAAGCCACGCCCCGCCCCCGAGGAAAGACAAGCCGCCCGGCCAACCCCACCGGACAGCGAACCGAGGCAGCCCAAACCTGTCGAAGCCGAAAATCGCTACGAACCGGTCGCCAGCGATGGCAGTTTTGCCCGCCAAAAAGGCAACCTGCGACTACCGGTCCGCGGCGCCGTATCCGGTCGTTTCGGCTCGCCGCGCGACGGCGGCGGCACCTGGCGCGGCCTGTTCATCAAGGCCGGCGCCGGCAGCGAGGTCAAGGCCGTGGCCAGCGGCCGGGTCGTATTTGCCGAATGGATGCGGGGGTTTGGTAACCTGCTGATTGTCGATCACGGCAATGCCTATTTGACGATCTACGGCAACAACGATTCACTGCTCAAGCAGGTCGGGCAGGCAGTAAAAGGCGGGGAAACGGTAGCCACCGTTGGCAATAGCGGGGGCAATCCGGATTCCGGTTTATACTTTGAGCTCCGCCACCAGGGGCAACCGATCGACCCGATGAAATGGTCCAGTTTGAAATGAGCAAAACGAAAACTATCAGCTTGGCATTAGGCGGCTTCGTCGCCGGCGCACTCATCAGCCTGCACATCCCGGCCCTGGCCGACAAGGATGTCAAACCCGGGTTGCCGATCGACGAGCTGCGCACCTTTGCCGAGGTCTACAGCGCCATCAAACAAGGCTATGTCGAGCCGGTCGAAGACAAGAAGATGATCACCAATGCCATCTCCGGCATGTTGTCCAATCTCGATCCGCATTCCGCCTACCTCGACGTCGATGCCTTCAAGGATCTGCAGGTTGGCACGCAGGGCGAATTCGGCGGCCTGGGTATCGAAGTCGGCATGGAGGACGGTCTGGTCAAGGTCGTCTCGCCGATCGAGGACACCCCGGCCTACCGCGCCGGCGTCAAGGCCGGCGACCTGATCTTCAAGCTGGATGAAACGCCGGTCAAGGGCCTGACCCTGAACGATGCCGTCAAGAAGATGCGCGGCAAACCGAAGACCCCGATCAAGCTGACCATCCTGCGCAAGGGCGAAGCCAAGCCGCTGGAAATCACGCTGATTCGGGAAGTGATCAAGGTGCAGAGCGTCAAGTCGAAGCTCGTCGAACCCGGCTACGGCTGGATTCGGGTCACCCAGTTCCAGGACAACACGGTGGCCGAACTGGCCAAGCACCTCAACACCCTGTACAAGGACGGCAATCTGAACGGCCTCGTGCTGGACCTGCGTAACGATCCGGGCGGCCTGCTCAACGGCGCAATCGGCGTCTCGGCGGCGTTCCTGCCACCGGAGGTCAAGGTCGTCTCAACCGACGGACGGACCGAAGATGCCAAGCAGGAATTCCTTGCCCGGCCGCGCGATTATCTGCGCGGCACCCGCGAAGACCCATTGCGGACGCTGCCGGTCGACGTCAAGAAAGTTCCGATGGTCGTGCTGGTCAATAGCGGCTCGGCTTCGGCGTCGGAAATCGTCGCCGGTGCGCTGCAGGACTACAAGCGCGCGGTCATCATGGGGACGCAAACTTTCGGTAAGGGCTCCGTGCAGTCGGTACTCCCGCTGCCCGGCAATACGGCGATCAAGCTGACCACGGCGCGTTACTACACGCCGGACGGCCGCTCAATCCAGGCCAAGGGCATCGTTCCCGACATCGTCGTCGAAGAAACGGCCAATGGCAGCGGCGGCGCCAACTTTGCCCGCATTCGCGAGGCCGATCTCGATCGCCACCTGATCAACGACCGCGAAAAGGATGCCGCGAAAGACCCGGCTAAACCAGAGCAAAAACCGGAACTCAAGCCGCAGTCCAAGACACCGGCCAAGCCCGGCAAGGACAAGAATGGCAAGGACGAAGCCGAGGATGACATGCCACAGCGCCTCGAATACGCCACCAAGGGGGACTACCAGTTCCAGCAGGCGGTCAACCTTCTCAAGGGTCTGCAGATCATGCAGAACAAGACCAAGAACTAATACACCTCAAGGGAGGAGTGATGAGTTCGAGCGACCTCAAGAAGCACCGCGAAATACTGTTCTCCAAGTTCCCCCCCGGCCAGGTGCCGGAGGCGGCAGACGATCTGCAGCGCCTGGAGGAAGTCGAGGTCGCGCCGAAGATCGACAAGCGCGCCGTGGCGGTCGACTACGAACTCCAGCAACACACGCTGCAGGAGCTTGAAGCGCATCTTGAGGACAAGGGTTACCACCTCGACAACACGCTGCTGAGCAAGCTGACCAGGGCGCTGATCCACTACGTCGAGGACACCCAGCTGCACAACCTCGGCGCCCCGGAAAAACTGCTCAAGAGTTCCTCGCAGGAGGCCTATGTCAAAGCCTGGGAACACCGCCCGCATGGCGACCATGACGATACGCCGCCGGAGTGGCGCGAATATAAGTGACCGACGAGCAGCTTCTCAGGTATAGCCGCCACATCCTGCTCGACGCGCTGGGCATTGAAGGCCAGGAGCGCATCCTTGCCACACACGCCCTGATTATCGGGGCCGGCGGCCTGGGCTCACCGGCAGCGCTCTATCTGGCCTCGGCCGGCGTTGGCAAGATCACGCTGGTTGATGACGACACCGTCGACTTCACCAATCTGCAACGGCAAATCCTTCACACCGAGGCACGCGTCGGCTTGGCCAAGGCAGTTTCCGGCAAACAGGCGCTTGCCGCGATCAATCCGGATATCGAGGTCGTTCCGTTGCAGCAACGACTCTCCGGCGAGGCGCTCGACACGCTGGTCGCCAGCGTAGACCTCGTGCTCGACTGCACCGACAACTTCGCGACGCGGCACGCCATCAACCGCGCCTGCGTGCACCACAAGAAGCCGCTGGTATCCGGCGCCGCCATTCGTTTTGACGGCCAGATCAGCGTCTATGACCTGCGCCGCGACGATTCACCGTGCTATCACTGCCTGTTCCCCGAAGGCGACGAGGTCGAGGAAGTGCGCTGTGCGGTGATGGGGGTTTTCGCGCCGCTGACCGGCATCGTCGGCAGCATGCAGGCCGCCGAAGCATTGAAACTGGCGGCGGGCATCGGCGAATCGCTGACCGGCCGGCTGCTGCTGCTCGATGCACTGACGATGGAATGGCGCACCGTCCGATTCAAGAAGGACGCCGGCTGTGCGGTTTGCGGCCCTAACGGAAGCGGGCGAGCAGGCGAATATCTTCGCCAATCTGGCGCAGATCGCGAACCTGCAACAGGCGCTTGCCGGCTAGCGTAGTCAGTTCCGGCAAATTGAACAGGCCGCTGGCCTGATGGCCGATCAGGCAGGGCGCCAGATAGAGCAGCAGTTCATCGACCAGCCCCTCGCGCAGCAATGAGCCGTTCAGTTTGAAGCCGGCCTCGGCATGCACTTCGTTGATACCACGCCGGCCGAGTTCCTCGAGCAGATCCTTGAGATCGACCTTGCCGGCAGCGTTCGGCAGAATCAGCACCTCGGCGCCGGCCGAGCGCAACAATGCCTCTTTTTCGGCATTTTCCATCGCCCCGGCAATCAGTACCGGCCCACCCTGCAGGATGCGGGCGGTCAGCGGCGTCTCCAGCCGGCTATCGACCACCACCCGCGAGGGCTGACGAGTCGTTGCAACATCGCGCACACTGAGTTGCGGATCATCGTCACGCACCGTGCCGATGCCGGTCAGGATGGCGCACGCCCTGGCCCGCCAGCGATGGCCGTCGCGCCGCGCCTCCGGCCCGGTAATCCACTGACTGACGCCGTTATTCAAGGCCGTCTTGCCATCTAGGCTGGCAGCGGTTTTCAGGCGCAACCACGGGCGCCCACGGGTCATCCGCGCGACAAAGCCGATATTCAGTTCGCGCGCTTCGTTTTCCAGCAAGCCGCAGGCAGTTTCGATGCCGGACGCTCGCAGCAGAGCCAACCCCTGGCCCGCAACCAAAGGATTGGGATCGCTCATCGCTGCCACAACACGGGTAACGCCAGCAGCGATCAGGGCTTCGGCGCAGGGCGGCGTGCGACCGTGGTGGCTGCACGGTTCCAACGTCACGTAGGCCGTCGCGCCGCGCGCCTTGTCGCCGGCTGCGCGCAGTGCATGGACTTCGGCGTGCGGCTCGCCAGCCTTCTCGTGCCAGCCTTCGCCGACAATTTCACCGGCCCGGACCAGGACGCAACCGACGCGAGGATTGGGCGAGGTCGTCCACAGCGCACGCTCGGCCAGCTGCAGGGCGCGCGCCATCATGCCGTGGTCGACGGCGGTAAAACTCATTTTTTCTTGGCGGCGGGGGAGACTTCGCGGATGGCCCGGGAAAAGGCATCGACGTCTTCGAAGTTTCGATAGACCGAGGCGAAGCGGATGTAGGCCACCTTGTCGAGCTTCTTCAGCTCGCGCATCACCAGTTCGCCCAATTGCTGGGTGGTGACTTCGCGCTCACCGGCCGACAGCAGCATTTCCTCAATGTCGGCCACAGCCGCATCGACCGACTCGATCGAGACGGGCCGCTTGCGTAGTGCCAGTTCAAGACTGGCGCGCAATTTGCCGCGACTGAACTCGGCACGCAGGCCATTCTTCTTGACCACCTGCGGCAGCTGGATCTCAGCCCGCTCGTAGGTGGTGAAGCGCTTGTCGCAGGCATTGCACTTTCTGCGGCGACGGACAACGTCGGCCTCGTCGTTCAGACGGGTATCGGCTACCGCCGTGTCTTCAGCACCGCAGAAAGGGCATTTCACGGATCTTTAGGCTCCGTAGACCGGGAACTTCTTGCACAGCGCCGCGACCTTGGCGCGCACGGCGGCGGCCACGGCTTCGTCGTTCGGCGCTTCCAGCACGTCGGCCACCAGATGGGCGACCGTTTCCGCCTCGATCTCGGTGAACCCGCGGGTCGTCATGGCCGGCGAACCGATACGGATGCCGGAGGTGACGAACGGCTTCTGCGGGTCGTTCGGGATGCCGTTCTTGTTGACCGTGATGTGGGCGCGACCGAGGGCAGCTTCGGCTTCCTTGCCGGTGATGTTCTTGGCACGCAGATCGACCAGGAAAACATGGCTTTCGGTGCGGCCGGAAACGATGCGCAGACCGCGCTCTTCACCGAGCACACGGGCCATGACGCGGGCGTTGGCGATGACTTGTTCCTGATAGTTGCGGAACTCCGGCGTCGCAGCTTCCTTGAAGGCGACAGCCTTGGCGGCAATCACGTGCTCCAGCGGGCCGCCTTGCAGACCGGGGAAGATGGCCGAATTGAGGGCCTTTTCGTGCTCGGCCTTCATCAGGATGACGCCACCGCGCGGGCCGCGCAGGGTCTTGTGGGTGGTCGAGGTGACGACGTCGGCGAACGGTACCGGGTTCGGGTAGAAACCGGCGGCGATCAGGCCGGCGTAGTGAGCCATGTCGACCCAGAAAATGGCGCCGACTTCCTTGGCGATCTTGGCGAAGCGTTCCCAGTCGATGCGCAGGGAGTAGGCGGAGGCTCCGGCCACGATGATCTTCGGCTTGTGCTCGCGGGCCAGCGCTTCCATCTTGTCGTAGTCGATCTCTTCCTTCTCGTTCAGGCCATAAGAGACGACGTTGAACCACTTGCCGGACATATTGAGCGCCATGCCATGGGTCAGGTGGCCGCCTTCGGCGAGGCTCATGCCCATGATCGTGTCGCCCGGCTTGGCGAAGGCCATCAGTACGGCCTGGTTGGCCTGCGAACCGGAGTTCGGCTGGACGTTCGCGGCATCGGCGCCGAACAGCTTCTTCAGGCGGTCGATGGCGATCTGCTCAGCCACGTCGACGTATTCGCAACCGCCGTAGTAGCGCTTGCCCGGATAGCCTTCGGCGTACTTGTTGGTGAGCTGGGAGCCTTGGGCTTCCATGACGGCCTTGCTGACGTAGTTTTCGGACGCGATCAGTTCGATGTGATCTTCCTGACGCTGGACTTCGTCCTGCATGGCTTGCCAGAGTTCGGGGTCAACTTTTGCCAGGGTGTCTTTCGCGGAAAACATGGGGAATGCCTCAAGCCATTGAAAAGGGCGGAAATTTTATCACGAAGGGAGTTCGTCAAGGGCGCCGGCTTCCAGATGCCCGGTTTCCCCCCAGCTTTCAAGGGTCCAGCGGCCGTCGGCCGTCGCAATCCAGTTGATGCCGGCGTTCGGGATCAGGAAATCGCGCAGCGTTTCCAGACTATTACCCCGCACGAAGCGGTTGATGATATCGAGCACGCCGCCATGCAAAACGACGACCACGTTCTGCCCCGGATGCGCCGCGGCAATTTCCTGCAACTTGCCGGTAACCCGGGCAAACATCGCTTTCAGGCTCTCGCCGTTTTCGAAGTCATAGTCGGCGTTGCGCCCTTCGAATGCGGCATAGCCGTCGGGATGACTGGCCTTCGCCTCATCGTAGGTCAAGCCTTCGAAAACACCGTAGCGCCGCTCGCGCATTTCGGGCACCGGGCGCGGCGTCAGGGCCAGCGCGACGCCGATGGCCAGGGCCGTCGTCCAGGCACGCTTCAGATCGCTGCTGTAGAGCGCTGCGATGCCGGTGCCTTTCAGCCAGCGGCCGGCCGCTTCGGCCTGCTTCAGGCCGGTTTCGTTGAGCCCGATGTCGATCTGCCCCTGAATGCGGCGCGCCGCGTTCCACTCAGTTTCGCCGTGGCGCACCAGGCAGATGCGCGTCGGGCGGGTTGTAGGGATTTCCACCATGGTCGACCTATCACCTTCGCTGTAAATTTCGCCAATTGGGACTTTTCATCAATCCCGGCCACTTCTAGAAGCCGGGGATTTTATCAACCGAGGAGGACTTTTCGTGACCCTACTGCTCAAGCTCTCGCAGCTGATCGACTGGCTCAACGAGCGCGTCGCCAGGGGCGCCTTCTGGCTGGTGCTGGTGATGACCATCATCTGCGCCGGCAACGCCAGTTATCGTTTTATCTTCAACGACAGTTCGAACGGCCTGCTGGAAATCCAGTGGTATCTTTTCGCCGCGGTATTCCTGCTGTGCTCGCCATACACGCTGCAAAAGAACGAGCACGTCCGCATCGACGTGCTGGCCGGCAAGCTGTCGCCGCGCGGCCTGGCGGTAATCGACATCATCGGTACGGTATTTTTCCTGCTGCCGATGGTGGTCACGGTACTTTGGCTGTCCCTGCCGCTGGTTGCCGAGTCCTACAAAATCAACGAATACTCGGCCAACGCCGGCGGCCTGATCCGCTGGCCGGTCAAGATCCTGCTGCCGATCGGCTTCACGCTGCTCGCTCTGCAAGGCATTTCCGAACTGATCAAACGCATCGCTTTCCTGGCCGGGATGATCGACGACCCGAACCATAAGGAAAGAGGCCCGACGCCCGAAGAAGAACTGGCCGCCGCAATCGCCGCTGCCAAAGCCAAGGAGGCCAAATAATGGAATGGATCATCGGCAACATGGCGCCGCTGATGTTCGGCGCCCTCGTTCTCTTCCTGCTCTTCGGCTACCCGGTGGCCTTCGCCCTGGCCGCCAACGGCATCGTCTTCGGCCTGCTCGGCATCGAACTCGGCCTGCTCCAGCCGGCGCTGTTCCAGGCCCTGCCCGAGCGCATCTTCGGCATCATGGCCAACGACACGCTGCTCGCCATCCCCTTCTTCACTTTCATGGGGCTGATACTTGAGCGATCGGGCATGGCCGAAGATCTGCTCGACACGATCGGCCAGCTGTTCGGTCCGATCCGCGGCGGCCTGGCCTTCGCCGTCATCTTCGTCGGTGCGCTGCTTGCCGCAACGACCGGCGTCGTTGCCGCCTCGGTGATCTCGATGGGCCTGATCTCTCTGCCCATCATGCTGCGCTACGGCTACGACAAACGGCTGGCCGCCGGCGTCATTGCCGCCTCCGGCACGCTGGCCCAAATCATCCCGCCATCGCTGGTGCTGATCATCATGGCCGACCAGCTCGGCAAATCGGTCGGCGACATGTACGAAGGGGCGATGATTCCCGGCCTGGTTCTGACCGGCCTCTATGTCGGCTATGTCGTGCTGCTCACCATCATCAAACCGGCCGCCGCACCGGCCCTGCCGCCCGAAGCGCGGACGCTGCGCGGCCTCAAACTGGCACTGCGTGTCGTCACCACGATGGTGCCGCCGCTGCTGCTGATCTTCCTGGTCCTCGGCACGATCTTCCTCGGCATCGCGACGCCGACCGAAGGCGGCGCCATGGGCGCGGCCGGCGCGCTGCTTCTGGCAGTGGCCCGCAAACGCCTGAGTTTCAAGCTGCTCAAGCAGGCCATGGAAACCACCGGCAAGCTGTCTTCCTTCGTAATCTTCATTCTCGTTGGCTCGACGGTCTTCGGCCTGGTCTTCCGGGCAGTCAATGGCGACCTGTGGGTCGAGCACCTGCTGCTCGGCCTGCCCGGCGGCCAGGTCGGCTTCCTGATCGTGGTCAACATCCTGGTCTTCGTCCTCGCCTTCTTCCTCGATTTCTTCGAACTGTCCTTCATCATCGTGCCGCTGCTCGCACCGGTGGCGGACAAACTGGGCATCGACCTGGTCTGGTTCGGCGTGCTGCTCGCGGTCAACATGCAGACCTCGTTCATGCACCCACCCTTCGGCTTCGCGCTGTTCTACCTGCGCTCTGTCGCCCCGGCCTCGGTCAAGACGACGGATATCTACTGGGGGGCGATACCCTTTGTCGGCATCCAGATCATCATGGTCGCGCTGATCATCATCTTCCCCGGCATCGTCAGCTACGGCGACGACGCCCAGAAGGAAGCGCAACGCCTGGAGCGCGCCGGCGAGGCACCGCCGGCAATCGATCTGGACACTTTGATGAAGGCGCCCGAGGAAGCGGAGCAGAAGGAAGCGACGCAAGCCGAAGAAGACCAGTCGGCCGCCAACCTCTTGAAGGATCTGCAGAGCGAGAGCAAATAGAAGGAGCGCAGCTCTTTCACAAAGGGGTGGACTGCGGTCCGCCCTTTTTTATTTCCGCACAGGATAAACAGCAAACCTCCGTGAATAGCCGTTTGCTATCCACCCCATCACGACAAACGATTAGACTAAGCAGCAACCAGGCCGCATCATTACTTGGCACTTTGATCAACCCGAGAAAGGGAGCGCATCATGGACATTGGAATCAACAAGAAAGACCGCGAACAGATCGCCGATGGCTTGTCCCACCTGCTGGCAGACTCTTACACCCTGTACCTGAAAACACACAACTTCCACTGGAACGTCACCGGCCCGATGTTCAACACGTTGCACGTGATGTTCATGGACCAGTACACCGAGCTGTGGAATTCCCTGGACCTGATCGCCGAGCGCATCCGCGCCCTCGGCTTCCCCGCCCCCGGCACCTACCGCGAATTCGTCAAGCTCACCGTCATCAAGGAAAGCGAAGGCGTGCCCAGCGCGACCGAGATGATCAAGCAACTGGTCTCAGGACAGGAAGCCGTCATCAAGACGGCGCGCGGCATTTTCGCAGTGGTCAACAAGGCCAGCGACGAGCCGACCGCCGACCTGCTGACCCAGCGCCTGCAGATTCACGAAAAAAACGCCTGGATGCTGCGCAGCCTGCTGGAAAGCTGAACGCTGATCAGCAGACAATAAAAAAACCCGCGAAATCGCGGGTTTTTTGTTACAGACCGTGGCCGTTGATTACTTGCCGGTCTGCAGGAAGGAATCCATTCGCCGTTCGGCCAAGCTGAACCAGGCGGCCTGCGTTCGCCGGTATTTGTCGTACTCGACGTAAATCTTCTTGAAGGCTGGATTCTTGCTGGATTCATCTTCGTACATTTCCAGAGCAGCCTTGTGGGTTGCCTTGAGGATTTCCGGAGAGAACTCCCTGACCTTGACACCAGCCTGCATCAGCTTGGCCAATGCCATCGGATTCTTGTGGTCATACTCGGCCATCATCGTCACGTTGGCTTCGTAGGCAGCGGCCTGGAAGGCTTCCTGATATTCCTTCGGCAGCTTGGCCCATTCGGCCTTGTTGACGAAGAAATGGATGGTCGGACCCGGCTCCCACCAACCCGGGTAGTAGTAGTTTTTCGCCACTTTGTAGAAGCCGAGCTTTTCGTCGTCGTACGGACCAACCCATTCCGCCGCATCGATGGTGCCTTTTTCCAGCGCCGGATAGATGTCGCCGCCGGCGATCTGCTGCGGCACGACGCCGAGTGCCGCGAAGACGGTGCCGCCGAGACCGGCGATGCGCATCTTGATGCCCTTGAGGTCGGCAACAGTTTTCACTTCCTTGCGCCACCAGCCACCCATCTGGGTCCCGGTATTGCCACCGGCGAAGGAGAGGACGTTGTAGTTGCTGTAGAACTCGTCGAGCAGCTTCTGGCCGCCACCGAAGTAGATCCAGGCATTCATCTGGCGAGCGGTCATGCCGAACGGGATCGAGGTGCCGAAACCGAAGGTCTTGTCCTTGCCGACATAGTAGTAGGAACAGGTGTGACAGCATTCGACGGTGCCTTGCTGCACAGCATCCAGGGCCTGCAGGCCGGGAACGATTTCGCCGCCCGGGAAGACGCGGATGTCGAACTTGCCGCCGGTCATCGCCCGCAGACGATTGGCCAGCACTTCAGCGCCGCCATAAATGGTGTCCAGACTCTTCGGGAAGCTGGAAGTCAGGCGCCATTTGACATTGGGCAGCGACTGGGCGATTGCCGGAGCGGCGATCGTGGCAGCGGCGCCGGCAGCGGCACCGATTGATGCTTTTTTAAGAAAATCACGACGTTGCATATTGTCTCCTCCAAGGGTATTCAAAACGTCAGGCCTATTGGCTGGGCCCATTCTTCACCAAAAGAAAAATTTTAGCGAGTCGTGGAAAACCCTAACCCTCACCCAAACAATGCCGTGATTACCGAGGCTTACTCGCCGGCGATGGTCATCCGGTCGAGCAGTATCGAGCCTGTCTGCTTGCTGCCGCGCACCTGCACATCGCGGCCGACTGCGACGATGCCGGCGAGCATCGCCTTGAGATTGCCGGCGATGGTAATTTCCTCGACCGGGTAGGCGATCTTGCCGTTTTCCACCCAGTAACCGGCGGCGCCGCGCGAGTAATCGCCGGTGACGTAATTGATGCCGTGGCCAAGCAGTTCGGTGACAAACAGACCGCGCCCCATCAGGGCGAGCAGCGCGTCGAGATCGTGCGCACCGGGCTGGACGATCAGGTTGTGGCTGCCGCCGGCGTTGCCGGTCGTCTGCATGCCGAGCTTGCGGGCCGAATAGGTGCTGAGGAAATAGCCTTGCAAGATGCCGTCGCTGACCACTTCGCGGTCGCGGGTGGCGACGCCGTCGCTGTCGAAGGAGGCGCTGCCGAGGCCGCACTTGATATGCGGCCGTTCGCTGATCTGCACGAACTCGGGCATCACCCGCTTGCCGAGGTGGTCGAGAAGAAATGAGGATTTCCGGTACAGTGCCCCGCCGCTGGCGGCATGCACCAGACTGCCGATCAGGCCGGCGGCGAGCGGCGATTCGAGCAACACCGGGAACTCGCCGGTCTTGACCTTGCGCCCACCCAGTCGGGCAACGGCGCGTTCGGCGGCGATGCGGCCGACGCGTTGCGGATCGTCCAGTTGCGCCGCGTCGCGATGCGTCGTGTACCAGTCGTCACGCTGCATCGCATCCTGCTCGCCGGCGATCACCGAACACGATATGTAATGGCGCGACGTCGGGTAGCCACCCATGAAGCCGAGGCTGTTGGCCGACACGAACTGGCCCTGCTGGGTCGACACCGAAGCCCCTTCGGAGTTGCTGACCTGCGGGCTGGCATCGAAAGCCGCCTGCTCGCAGCGGCGTGCCGTGTCGATGGCGTCTTCGACCGACAGAGCCCACGGATGAAACAGATCGAGATCCGGACAGTCCTTGGCCATCAGGGCCGCCTCGGCCAGCCCGGCGCAATCGTCCTCGGCCGTGAAGCGGGCGATGTTGAGCGCCGCTTCGACCGTTTCGCGCAACGCCTGTGCCGAAAAATCGGAGGTGCTGGCGTAACCCTTGCGCTGGCCGGCGTAGACGGTGATCCCGACGCCCTTGTCGCGATTGAACTCGATCGTTTCGACCTCGTTGCAGCGCACGCCGACGGACTGGCCAAAACCCTCGGAAACATCGACCTCGCAAGCGGTTGCGCCATTTGCACGGGCATGTTTGAGGACATCCTCAGCCAGTTGCTGCAGGGTGGCGAAGGGATAGGAAAAAGCGGCTGTTTCGGGCATGGAGGGGGCGTCGACTCGGGAAAATCGCTATCATAGCAGCCCAATATTGCCAGTTCCCGATCGCGCCCCATGCATGAAGAAGATTTCACCGAAAGCACCAGCCGCCCTTCCAAGACCAAGAAGAAGGAGGCCATGCACGAATTGCAGGATCTCGGCGCCGAACTGGTCGAACTTTCGGTCGGCCAGTTGAAACGCATCAACCTGCCCGAGAACATCTACGAGGCTGTGCGCGAATGCCAGAAGATCACCGCCCATGGTGCTCACCGCCGGCAGGTGCAGTACCTCGGCAAGCTGATGCGGACGGCCGACGACGAGCCAATCCGTGCCGGCCTGGCGCTGATCCGCGGCGAGTCGTCAGAGGAAACGGCCCGCCTGCACCGGCTGGAGCGCTTCCGCACCCGCCTGCTGGAAGATGAATCCTTCCTCTCCGAAATCGCCGCCCTGTGGCCCACCGTCGACCTGCAACATCTCCGCCAGTTGCGCCGCAATGCCCTGAAGGAACAGGAAAACAACAAGCCGCCGAAGAATTTCCGCGCCATCTTCCAGATCCTCCAGGAACTGGACAAGGAAGCCGCCGCCAATGCCGACGAGTGAACAACTGGTCATCGGCCTGGTCTCGATCAGCGACCGGGCATCGACCGGCGTCTATCAGGATCAGGGTATCCCGGCCCTGCAGGAATGGCTGAGCAGTGCGCTGACCTCGCCCTGGCGCGCCGAAACACGGCTGATCGCCGACGACCAGCCAAGCATTGAAGCGACGTTGATCGAGCTAGCCGATCGCAGCAAGTGCCATCTGATTCTGACTACCGGCGGCACCGGCCCGGCGACGCGCGATGTCACGCCGGAAGCGACTCTGGCCGTGGCCGACAAGGAAATGCCCGGTTTCGGCGAGGAAATGCGCCGCATCAGCCTGAATTTCGTGCCGACCGCCATCCTCTCGCGTCAGGTTGCGGTGATCCGTCAGCAAACGCTGATCATCAATCTGCCCGGCCAGCCGAAGTCGATCAAGGAGACGCTGGAAGGCGTCCGCGAGGCCGACGGCACGGTCAGGCATGTCGGCATTTTCGCCGCCGTGCCTTACTGCCTCGACCTGATCGGCGGCCCCTACGCCGAAACCGACGCAGCGGTGATCAAGGCCTTCCGGCCGAAATCGGCGATCCGCGCCAAGTAGTCCGGTGCGACCGGCCTAGCCGACAAGCTCCTGGCGATAGCGCGCCAGCTCGAAGTCGGCAGTCTGCTCGACCAAGGCAACCGGCGCCAACAAATGGCGTTTGCCGCCCGCCGTGTATTCAAGGCTTTCGCGCAGATCGAAAGTCATCGGCGGCAGCACCACCCGGACCTCGCCGGGGGCACTGTCTTCAAGCACCAGCAGCGCCGGCACCCCGCCGACCGCGGCGTAGCTCGATGCCGTCCGCTGCCGCAGTTCGACTGCCACGGCCTGCCGGGCCAGCGTCTCGATACCGACCCGGGCATCGCTTTCGGTAGCCCGGTGGTAGCGGCGAACGATGCCGACCAGCCAGTTATCCCCGCCCTCCGGCTGCAGCGCGAGTAAGGCGCCGACTTTCAGCCAGTCGGCCGGCATGTCGCTGACCACGGCGCCAAAGCCACCCCGACTGACGTTTTCGACAACCCAGCTTTCCATTTGCAGACCGGCCGGTCGACCGCCGAACTCGCCGGAAAACGCCACGAACGCATTGACCAGGCCATTCAACACCGCCACCCGATGCTTGACGCGATGCCGGTCGTGCTTGCGCTGCGGCGGGATCGAGGCGAGATAGGTGGCGAGATGGCGCAGCACCGGAATCACCGTCTTCGGGTAATACTGGCCGCCAAAATTGATGTCGGGTGGAATGTCACCGCCCCGTTGCAAGGTCGTCAGCAGATTTTCGAGCGCCGCATGGGCCGGCCCCGGCTTGAAGAAACGCAGCGTCGGCAACACCTGCTCGGGCATCCGGGCCAGCCGCTGCGGCGCCTGGGCGAGCGTCAGATCGACCCAATAGACACAGTCATGCACAGCTTCGGCGGTAAAGACGAATTGCGGCAGGAAATGGGCAATCAGGCGCTCGGCCAGCTCGATCTCCAGCGGCAGCAGACCATCCATCGATGCGGCCTGGAAAACCATCGCCTTCAGGTATTCCTGCTGTGGCGAACTCAAGCCGGCCGGCGCCCCGAACTGCACGGCCTTGCCGGCCGCACCGGCCTCTTCGGCGCGCAACAAGGCGCGGCCAAGGCGCTGCCAGAGCAGACCGGCCGATGGCCCGTAATGGAACTGCTCCCATTTGAGAATAGCGGCCAGCGCGCCGATCAGGTGGGCGCAGATGGCCGGCAGGGCGGCTTTCAGCTGCTCTGCCGCGCGCGGCTTGGCGGCCATTTCCGCCAGGCAGCGCTCGTAGGCACCGGCCAGCAGGGTCCAGAAACCGCAATTGATCGACCACAACCGCTTTTCCTCGGTCCGCGACAGACGCGCCGCATGCAGGTAATCCTTGGTCAGGCGCTTGAGATGCGGCTGGGCCGCCTCTTCCAGCTGGCGAACCGCATCGTGGAAGCGGTCGACCGGAATATCGTCGGCCGCCTGCAGCGATTCCAACCAGCCGGCGATTTCATCGAGTGACTTGAAAGCGTTGTCCTTCGGCAAGGCACCGATGATTTTCTTCAACTCACGCGGATCGGCCAGCGGATGTTCCACTTTCTGGCTGAACAGCCCTCCCAGACTTCCCACTTTATTGAGCATTCCCATCTCCGCCAAACACCGCGCAATCGCTCAGTTTAGCCGGAGAGAGGGCGTCCTGCTGTGGCATATTCCTCGTCCGCGCAGGAAATATGCTTCACCCCGCCAGCCATGTAAAATCGCCGCTTTGAACGAATAGCGGGTCGCCCCATGCAGCAATATCTCGACTTGATGCGCCATGTGCTGGAAAACGGCCACGACAAATCCGACCGGACCGGCACCGGCACACGCTCCGTTTTCGGCTGGCAGATGCGTTTCGACCTGAGCCGGGGCTTTCCGGTGGCAACCACCAAGAAGCTGCACCTGAAATCGATCGTTCACGAACTGCTGTGGTTCCTGCAAGGCGACACCAATATCGCCTATCTGAAGGAAAACGGCGTTCGCATCTGGGACGAATGGGCCGACGAAAACGGCGACCTCGGCCCGGTCTACGGCAAGCAGTGGCGGCGCTGGGAAACGCCGGACGGCCGCGTCATCGACCAGATCAGCCAACTGGTCGAGAGCCTGAAGAACAATCCGGATTCGCGCCGGCACATCGTCTCCGCCTGGAACCCGGGCGACGTCGATAGCATGGCCCTGCCGCCCTGCCATTGCCTGTTCCAGTTTTACGTCGCCGATGGCAAGCTGTCCTGCCAGCTCTACCAGCGCAGCGCCGATATTTTCCTCGGCGTGCCCTTCAACATCGCCTCCTACGCGCTGCTTACCGTGATGCTGGCGCAGGTCTGCGGCTACCAGCCCGGCGAGTTCGTGCATACCTTCGGCGATGCCCATATCTATGCCAACCATTTTGCCCAGGCCCGGCTGCAACTGTCGCGCGAACTGCGGCCGCTGCCGACGCTGTGGATCAATCCGGAAGTGAAGGATCTCTTCGCTTTCCGCTTCGAGGATTTCCGCCTCGACGGCTACGACCCGCACCCGCACATCGCCGCGCCGGTGGCGGTGTAAGCGATGCTCCTCGGCGGCGACCTCGGCGGCACCAAAACGCTGCTGGCGCTGGCCGAACGGCGTGATGGCCGGCTGCACATCGTGCGCCAGCAACGTTACGCCAGCCAGGATTACCCGACTTTCGCCGCGCTGCTCGGCGAATTTCTCGCCGGACAGCCGACCGTCGCCGGCGCCTGCTTCGGCATCGCCGGTCCGACCGACGGGCGCCGCGCCAAGCTCACCTACCTGCCCTGGCAACTCGCCGCCACCGAGCTCGAAAGCAGCTTTGCCATCAACCGCGTCGTGCTGGTCAACGATTTCGCCGCCGCCGCCCATGGCCTCGATCACGTCGCCGCCACCGACATCCTGACGCTGCAGGCCGGCCAGCCGATTGCCGGGGCGCCGCGCGTCATCCTCGGCGCCGGCACCGGACTCGGCGTCGCCGGCCTTGTCTGGCAAGCCGACCGCTACCGCGTCATCCCCGGCGAAGGCGGCCACTTCGGCTTTTCACCGCAGAGCGAGCAACAAGGCGAACTATGGCACTGGCTGCGGCAACAGCATGGCCGCGTGACCAGCGAACACGTCATCTCCGGCCCCGGTCTGGCACGGATTTTTGCCTTTTTGGGCGGCCCGCCACTGTTCCCGGCCGAAATCGGCGCCGCCGCCCTGACCGGCAGCCATCCGCTGGCCGGCCCGGCCGTGCGCCTGTGGCTGGAATGCTATGGCGCCTTTGCCGGCGACCTGGCGATGCACTGGCTGGCCCATGGCGGCGTTTACCTGGCCGGCGGCATCGCCGGCAAACTGCTGCCGCACATCGACCACAGCCCCTTCATCGCCGCATTTCTCGATAAGCATGAACACGCGAATTTGATAGCCGATATGCCACTCCGCCTGGTGACTAGCGAAGACCTCGGGTTGACCGGCGCGCTGGCGATCGCTGCCGACCTCGCCTGAAAGTTTCGCCAAGCCATGGCCGGCAGCGGGCGCCTGCGGTCGTTGGCCAAGCCAACGAAAGGGGCAACGCAGCAGCGATTGCCGGTAAAAACTATCAGAACCGCGTTACACCAATGATTCATTGACAATTGGACTTTCGGCAGCCAAACTCCTTAAAAGGAACAAAAATGGCAAATACACTAATGCGGTTTTTCGCGCGACTTTCGATGGTGCTTGCTGCTACCTGCTTTTCCTCCGGCGCGGCGCTGTGTGAGGAACTGGTCGTTCCTGGCAGCGGCAACCTGGAGTTTGTTCTGGGCGAACTGGCCAAAGCCTTCAATACCAGCCAATCGGCACATCACGTCGTCGTCCCGCCATCCTCCGGCCACGCCGGGGCCGTGCGCGATGTCAGCGAAGGCATTGCCACGCTGGGCCGGGTCGGGCGGCCATTGACCGAGCCTGAGTTGGCCAAGGGTTTGACCTATATTCCGCTCGGTCGGGACGCCGTGGTTGCGGTCGCCGGTGCGGCCGTCACGGTACGCGGCATATCCTCCGAGCAACTGAAAGGGATCTTCGGCGGAAAGATCACCGACTGGAGAGAGCTGGGGGGCCAGCCGGCCCCGATCCGGGCGATCGGCAAGGAAGCAACCGACTCGATCCGTCGCCAGCTAGGCGCCAAGCTCCCGGATCTCGCCTATGCCGAATCGGTCAAGATCGTCCATCTCGATCCTTATCTGATTGAATTGATTGATCGTTACCCGAGCAGTTTTGCCATCATGAACCGCTCGGCCCTCGAGGCGTGCAAGAGCAAAGTGGTGATATTGGCGCTCGATGGGGTACTGCCCAGCATCGACAACCTGGCCAACGGAACTTATCCGCTCTCGACGGAGTTCGGCCTGATTTACAAGGCCGGCCGACTTTCGCCGGCCGGCAAAGCCTTTGTCGACTTCATCCAGTCACCGAACGGCGAAAAAATACTTCGCGCGCATGGCGTTCTGGCAAAAAGACATTAGGAACCCGCGTCACCATGCGCCTCAAGAACCCGATTACCCTTTCCCTGGTGCTGCTGATCATGGCCCTGGTCGGCCTCTCCTATTGGGCAGCCACCTGGATGATGGACGGCTTCTGGCACGAGTCGCTGATCAAGCGCGAGGAAGACAAGGCACAGGCGATCAGCCTGGCGCTGGAAAACCAGATTTCGGCACTGAGCAGGCAGGCCCAAACGGTAGCAAGGCTGGCCACCGACCATCACGATCTGGCGCAAAACGTTGCCGAAATGCGGCCGGAATCGCCAGCCGTGATCAAGGAGATTCTCGATCACACGACGGCTGATTCCGGGGCGGCCTTCATGCATCTGGTCGATAGCCGGGAAAAACCGATTTATCTAACCGATGCCGCCGGCAGTGAGCAAAACAGCCTGGCGAACTGGGGCGTCTTCGAGGCACTAGCCGGACACAGCATCATCACCAGCATGGTTGAACAGGACCGGTTGACCATCCGGGCCATCGAACCGCTGCGCTACCACGGCAAGACGGTTGGCGTACTCACTGTCGGCCTGCTCATCTCGCCCGCCGTCCTCGCCGACATCAGCCGCCACCTCGGGGCTCAACTGGCGTTGCTGTCGCGCGACGGCAAAGTTCTGGCGGCCAGTGCCCCCAGTGTCGAGCAGGTCGATTTACAAGCGATCAACGAGGCTTTCGCCGAGAAGATCCCGGTCTATCGCCATGACGAAAACGCCCACAAGACGCGGGTGCACTTTCCCACCATGGTGGTCGACAACGCCTTCGTGCTGGTGGTCGATATCGACAATTCCTTGGCCCATCTGCAAATGGCCCAGGTCGATCGGCGCGCCACCCTGAGTTCGCTGGTCATTGCGCTGCTCAGCATCGTTGTCGGTACCCTGTTCATCGGCCGGATTTTGCGTCCGCTGCGCAAATTGCGCGAACGCGCCGAGCAAACGGTGCTGCAACTGACCGGCAGCAAGATCGACCCGGTTTCGAGCAGCGAGATCGGCTCCGTCGTGCACGTGCTGGATGGTCTGAGCGATCGCCTGACCCGCCGGAATGCCGAATTGGCGGCGGCGGGAGAACTCGCTCAGGCGGCCAACCGGGCGAAAAGCCGGTTTATCGCCAATATGAGCCATGAACTGCGCACGCCGATGAGCGCCATCATCGGCCTGACCCACATTCTTGCCCGCGGCAACAGCGACCCGGGACAACGCGACAAGCTGGAAAAAATCGGTGATGCCGCCGATCATCTGCTGCAACTGCTCAACAACATACTCGACCTGTCCAAGATGGATGCCGAGCAAATGGAGCTCGAGCAGATCCCCTTCACGCTGGGGGCGCTGATGCGCCACCTCGAAATACTGGTCAGCGGCAAAGCCGAGGCAAAGAAAATCAAGCTGCTTTTCGAGCTTGACCACCAGCTTCTCCAGCAGGACCTGCTGGGCGACCCGCTCCGGCTGCAACAGGTTCTGGTCAATCTGGTCGGCAATGCGATCAAATTCACCGAGCAGGGCAGCGTCACCGTCACGGTTCATCGGGAAGAAGAAACGGCTGACCGACTGGTCCTGCGCTTTGCCGTGACCGATACCGGAATCGGCATTTCGCAGGAAGAGGGACAACGAGTCTTCGCCCCCTTCGAACAGGCGGATTCTTCAACGACCCGGCAATACGGCGGCACTGGCCTGGGGCTGACGATCAGCCAGCGCTTCGTCGAGTTGATGGGCGGCGGGATCGTGATGAGCAGTACGCCGGGCAGCGGCAGCACCTTTGCCTTTTCGATCGGCTTCAACAAGGCCAAAGAACAGCAAGAGGCCGCCCCGGCAACAAGCGTTTCAGGCAACGAAGCGGAGCGGCGCCTGTTCGCCGAGTTTCATGGAACGCGCGTGCTGGTCGCGGAAGATGACTGGGTGAACCAGGAAGTCATTATCGAGTTGCTGCACGAAGTCATCGGCTTTTACGTCGACATCGCCGACAACGGCGAGCAGGCATTGGCCATGGCCAAACAGCACAACTATGCGGCGATCCTGATGGATATGCAGATGCCGAAAATGGATGGCCTGGAAGCGTCCATCGCCATTCGTCAATTGCCCGGTTACGTGTTCGTGCCGATTATCGCGATGACCGCCAATGCCTTTGCCGAAGACCGCGCCAAATGCCTGGCGGCCGGCATGAACGATTTTCTGACCAAGCCGGTAGACCCGCGACTGCTCTACGCCACGCTGTTGAAATGGCTGGTCAAGCCGCCGTAAGGATGGTCGCGCGGCAGGCGCCGGCCGCTCCTCAGGCCAATTGCAAAACCACCGCGCCCAGCGGCGGGATGGTGACGAGCAGATTGGCCGGGCGGTTCATCCATTCGCCGGCGTCGGCTTCGATGCCGCCGCCATTGCCGAGGTTACTGCCGCCATAGTGGGCGGAGTCGGTGTTGAGCAGTTCGACATAGCTGCCGGCCGTGGGCACACCGATCCGGTAGCCGGTTTGCGGCACCGGGGTGAAATTCAGCGCGACGACGACGAAGCTGCCGTCCTTGCCCCAGCGCAGCCAGGACAGCACCGAGTGTTCGCTGTCGTGGCAATCGATCCAGTCGAAACCGCTGCTCTCGAAATCCTGGCTGTGCAGCGCCGGATGATCGCGGTAGAGCCGGTTGAGATCGGCCGAAAGACGCTGCAGGCCGCGGTGGGCGGCCTCACCGAGCAGCCCCCAGTCGAGCTCGCGGGCTTCCGACCATTCGCGGTACTGGCCGAATTCGCCGCCCATGAACATCAGTTTCTTGCCCGGCGTGAAGGTCTGCCAGGCCAGCAGCAGACGCAGGTTGGCGCACTGCTGCCAGGCATCGCCCGGCATCTTGCCGATCAGCGAGCTTTTGCCGTGCACCACCTCATCGTGCGAGAAGGGCTGCACGTAGTTTTCGCTGTAGGCGTAGACCTGGCCGAAGGTCAGTTCGTTGTGATGCCAGCGCCGGTAGATCGGATCGCGCTGAAAATAGCGCAGGCTGTCGTTCATCCAGCCCATGTTCCATTTCATCGAGAAGCCGAGACCGCCGACGTAGGTCGGTCGCGAGACCATCGGCCAGGCGGTGGACTCTTCGGCGATGGTCAGAGCGCCGGGGAACTCGCCATGCACCATGGCGTTGAGGGCCTTGAGAAACTCGATGGCTTCAAGGTTTTCCCGGCCGCCGTACTTGTTGGGCAGCCATTCGCCGGCCTGGCGCGAGTAGTCGAGGTAGAGCATCGAGGCGACGGCGTCGACCCGCAGCCCGTCGAAATGGAATTCCGACAGCCACCAGTGAGCCGACGAGAGCAGGAAGCTGCGCACCTCGTGCCGGCCGTAATTGAAGATGTGGGTACCCCAGTCGGCATGCAGGCCGAGCCGCGGGTCGGCATGCTCGTAGAGGGCCGTGCCGTCGTAGCGGGCGAGCGCCCACTGGTCCTGCGGAAAATGTCCGGGCACCCAGTCGAGCAGCACGCCCAGCCCGGCCTGATGGCAGGCGTCGATGAAGAACCGCAGGTCATCCGGCGAACCGTAGCGGGCGGTCGGCGCGAAATAGCCGGTGGTCTGGTAGCCCCAGGATTCGTCGAGCGGATGTTCGGTAATCGGCAACAATTCGAGATGGGTATAGCCCTGCTCGACGGCGTAGGGAATCAGCCGTTCGGCCAGTTCGCGCCACAGGTAGGGCTTGCCATCGGGGTGACGCATCCACGAGCCGGCGTGGACTTCATAGATATTGACCGGCGCGTGCTGCCAGTCCCACGCGGCCCGGCGTTTCAGCCAGGCGTCATCGGCCCAGCGATGGCTGGAGGGCGGCACGACGTAGGCCGCCGAACCGGGGCGCAACTCGACGCCACGGGCATAGGGATCGGACTTGACGAGGACGTCGCCGCTTTCGCGATTGGTGATCTCGAAACGGTAAAGACTGTGCGGCACGGCTTCCGGCACCAGCAACTCCCAGATCCCGGAGGCGCCGAGCGTCTGCATCTGGTGCGCCCCGCCCAGCCATCCGTTGAAATCGCCGAGAACGGCCACCCGCGAGGCATTCGGCGCCCAGACCCGAAACAGCGTACCGCCGTCGCCAGGGTGTGCGCCGAGCAAACGATAGGCCTGAACGTTGCGACCTTCGTTGAATAAGTAAAGCGCATCTGATAGCTGCATTTGATCCCCCTACCGCAGTATCATAAGGCAAAACAGTGACCAGGGAGGTCCGCCATGCCCCTCAGCACAAGCTGCCCCCACCAACCGTACTGTGAAATACGGGAACAAACCGACATGCGCTTCATCAGCCAACTGACGCGCAATACCTTTGCCATCATCCTGGCCGGCGGGCGTGGCACCCGGCTGATGCAGCTGACCGATTTTCGCTCGAAACCGGCCGTTCCCTTCGCCGGCAAATTCCGCATTCTCGACTTCACGCTGTCCAACTGCGTCAATTCGGGCATCCGCAAGATCGGCGTGGCCACCCAATACAAGGCGCACAGCCTGATCCGCCACATCCAGCGTGGCTGGAGCTTTCTCGACGGCCGTTTCGACGAATTCATCCAGCTCCTGCCGGCCCAGCAACAGATCGACGAAACCCAGTGGTACCAGGGCACGGCCGATGCCGTGTTCCAGAACCTGCACGTCCTGCGCCGCTATGCGCCGGAGCACATTCTGGTGGTCGCCGGCGATCACATCTACAAGATGGATTACGGGCGCATGCTGGCCTTCCATGTCCAACACCAGGCCGACATGACCGTCGCCTGCATCGACGTGCCGATCGACGAAGCCCGTGAGTTCGGCGTGATGGGGGTCGATGCCGATGATCGGGTCATCGATTTCGTCGAGAAGCCACAGAATCCGCCGGCGATACCGGGCGCGCCCGATCGGGCGCTGGCCTCAATGGGGGTGTACATCTTCAATGCCCAATTCCTCTTCGCGCAGCTTGAACGCGACGCCCGGACCGCCGGTTCGAGCCGCGACTTCGGCAAGGACATCATTCCCCACATCGTCCCGAACCATCGCGTCTTCGCCCACCGCTTCGCCGATTCATGCGTCGGCAGTGAGCAGCACAAGCCCTATTGGCGCGACGTCGGGACCATCGACGCCTACTGGGAAGCGAACATGGAAATGACCAAGGTGACGCCCGAACTGAACCTCTACGACAAAGAGTGGCCGATCTGGACTCATCAGGAACAGTTGCCGCCCGCCAAGTTCGTCTTTGACGACGACGACCGGCGCGGCTCGGCGGTCGATTCGCTGATTTCAGGCGGCTGCATCATTTCCGGGGCGACAGTCAAACGTTCACTACTCTTCTCCAGCGTGCATGTGCATAGCTGGGCGACGGTCGAGGATGCGGTGATTCTCCCTGGCGTCAATGTCGGGCGGCATGCGGTGCTGAAGCGCTGCGTCATCGACAAGCGCTGCCGGATTCCCGAAGGCATGGTGATCGGCGTCGATCCGGCCGCCGACCGCCAACGCTTTCACGTCAGCCCCAAGGGCATCGTCCTGGTCACGCCGGAAATGCTCGGCCAGGGGGCGGCGCAGCGCTGATGGCCGATCTCGCCTTCCTCTGGCACATGCACCAGCCGGATTACCGCCACCCGGACAGCGGCGACTTCCTGCTGCCCTGGGTTCTGCTGCACGCCATCAAGGATTACACCGACATGGCGGCGCATCTGGAGCGCCACCCGACGATACGCTGCACCGTCAATTTCGTCCCGGTGCTGCTCGACCAGATCGAGGATTACGCCGAGCAGTTCGCCACCGGCCAGTGGCGGGACCCGCTGCTGCGCATCGCCAACTGGCCGGAACACGACAGCCTGCCGGCCGCCGACCGGACCTGGCTGCTCGACATGGCCTTCCGCTGCCACGCCCCGACCATGCTCGAACCCTTCGCCCCCTACCGGCGCCTGCGCGACATGCTGACCTACGTGCGCAGCCAGGATGGCTATGGCCTGAATTATCTGTCCGGCGCCTATTTCGCCGACCTCGTCACCTGGTATCTGCTGGCCTGGAGCGGCGAAAGCCTGCGCCGGAGCGGCAAGGTGATTCCGCAACTGATGGCCCAGGGCGGCAATTTCTCGCTGGCCGACCGGCAAAGCCTGCTCGCCGAGCTGGGCGCCGCGGTCAGCGGCCTGATTCCGCGTTATCGGGCGCTGGCCGACAGCGGCCAGATCGAACTCAGCTGCACGCCAGGCACCCACCCGCTGGCCCCGTTGCTGATCGATTTCCATGCCGCCCGCGAAGCCTTGCCGGATTGTGCGCTGCCGGCGACGCCGCAATACCCGGGCGGCCGCTCGCGGGTCGACGATCACCTCGCCATGGCGCAACAAAGCCATACCCGACGCTTCGGCCAGGCGCCGGCGGGTCTGTGGCCGGCCGAAGGGGCGTTGTCGGCGCCCTTCCTGCAACAGATCGCCGAGGCCGGCTTTGCCTGGACGGCAAGCAGCCATGGCGTGCTCCGCCATTCGGCCGGCCCGATCGCCCGCACCACCACCCCCTGGCTGCCGCCGGAAGACATCCCCGGCGACATCACGCTGTTCTTCCGCAATGAACAACTGTCCGACCTGATCGGCTTCGAGTACGCCAACTGGCACGGGCGCGATGCTGCGCAGCACTTCATGACCGAACTCAAGGCCCTGCACCTGCAGGATTCCGCCAACCTGATCCCGGTTTTTCTCGATGGCGAGAATGCCTGGGAGTACTACCCGTACAACGCCTGGTATTTCTTCTCCGACCTCTACGACGCCCTGGAGAAAAATCCCGCCATCGCCACCGTGACGCTCTCCGAGGCTGCCACCAAGCACCGCGAGCGGCGCCAGCGCCTGCCGCATCTGACGGCCGGCAGCTGGGTCTATGGCACGCTGTCGACCTGGATCGGCCACCCGGACAAGAACCGCGCCTGGGAGATGCTCTGCGACGTCAAACAGTCCGCCGACCGGGCGCTCGACAGCGGCCGGCTGAGCGACGAACTGCGGCACGAAGTGATCCGCCGCCTGGCCATCTGCGAAAGCTCCGACTGGTTCTGGTGGCTCGGCGACTACAACTCACCCGACTCGGTGGCAAGCTTCGACAGCCTGTTTCGCGAGAACCTCAAGGCGCTCTATCGCCTGCTCAAGCTACCGCTCTCGGCCAGCCTCGATCACCCGATCAGCAAGGGCGGCGGCGAGCCGGAAAGCGGCGGCACGATGCGCCGCGCCACCTAGGCGAGGACTCAGATGACTCAAGCCGTAACCCTGCTTCTCGGCGTGCATGCCCACCAGCCGGTGGGCAATTTCCCGGAGGTGATCGCCGACGCTCACCTGCGCTGCTACAAGCCTTTCCTGGAAACCCTCTACGCCTATCCCGACTTTCGTTTCGCCGCCCACTTTTCCGGCTGGCTGCTCGACTGGCTGCGCGAACGCTACCCGGCCGACATTGAATTGCTGGCTGAAATGGTCCGCCGCGGCCAAGTCGAACTGTTCAGTTCCGGCGATACCGAGCCGGTGCTGGCCGCCATCCCGCACCGCGACCGGGTCGGCCAGCTACAAACCCTGAACGACAAGCTGACCGAGTGGACCGGCGTCCGACCGAGCGGCGCCTGGCTCACCGAGCGGGTCTGGGAATCCGCCGTGGTGCCGGCCCTGGCCGAGACCGGCATCGGCTACGTGACGGTGGACGACTACCATTTCTTCTGCACCGGCAAATCGAGCGCCGCCCTGGACAGCTACTACAGCACCGAAGAAGGCGGCACCCGGCTCGACCTCTTTCCGATTTCCGAAGCCCTGCGCTACCGCCTGCCTTTTTCGCCGGCCCACGAAGTCATCGGCTATCTCGAACAACTGGCCGACCAGGGCCAGGCGGCCGCGATCTATTTCGACGACATCGAGAAATTCGGCATCTGGCCGGAAACCTACGACTGGGTGTACAACCGTGGCTGGCTCAAGGCGCTGATCGAAGGCGTGCTGGCCAGCCCGAAGATCCGCACCGCCACCTACGCCGACTTCCATGCCCGGCAGCCGACGCGCGGCATCGTCTATCTGCCGACCACCTCGTACAGCGAGATGAACGAATGGACGCTGCCGATGCCGGCCGCCGGCATCTATTCCGCCCTGTTGGCCAGCGAGAAAGCGGCGGGCCGTGGCGATGTGCACCGGCCCTTCCTGCGCGGCGGCATCTGGCGCAATTTCCTGACCCGCTATCCCGAAGCCAACTGGATGCACAAGCGGATGCTCGGCCTGTCGGCCCGCCTCGCCGCACTGCCCGAGCCACCGCCGGAACTGACCGCCGCACTGTACCGGGCGCAGGCCAACGACGCTTACTGGCATGGCCTGTTCGGCGGCCTCTACCTGCCCCACCTGCGGCGCGCCGTGTGGCACAACATCGTCGCGCTGGAGGCCAGGCTCGACGTGCTGCAACCGCGACCAGCCATGGCGGCAGCCGATCTCGACTTCGACGGCAAAACCGAAATCGTCGCCCACAACCCGGCCGTGCAAATCGTCGTCCGCGACGACGGCCTGGCGGCGGCGCACGAACTGTCCAGCTACCCGCTCGGTCACAATTTCGGCGACACCCTGCGCCGCTATCACGAGCATTACCACGACCGGATCGCCAGCGGCCCGACCGAACACCAGGGCGAAGGCATTGCCTCGGCGCACGACGTGATCCGTTTCAAGCATCCGGTCACGGCCGACGACATCACGCCCGACACCCTGCCGCGGGCCCTCTTTGTCGATGCCCTCGACGGCGCCACGCTCACCGACTATGCGCCCGCCAGCCCGGCCAGCCTGCAATTCACGCGCCCCGGCGTGACCAAGACCTATGCCATCGAGCAGGCCACCGTCAGCGTCAGCTGGCAACTGAACGGCCTGGCCGGCCATCGTTTCTCGACCTGTCTCAATCTCGCGATGCCGAGCTGCGACGGCTTTCTCGGCCGTTACCTGCTGGCCGACGGCAGCGTTCCCGGCGGCTTCGGCCAGGCGCTCGAACTCGCCGGGGCAACCTGGCTGAGCCTGGAAGACGGCGTCCTCGGCGGCCATCTGCAGCTGCAAACCTCAATTTCCGCCCAGATTCACGGGCAAGCGCAGCAGACAGTCTCCCAATCCGAGGCCGGCTTTGAGAAAATCATGCAATCGACTGAAATCCGGCTGGACTGGATCATTCCCGGCGATACCTGCGTCCTGCAACTGCACCTGACCATAGAACCCACCCCAAGATGACCGGAACCGCCTACCAACTCGAAGTCAATCCGCAGATACCGGAACGTCTGGAGCGCCTCGAAGAGCTCGCCAACAACCTCTGGTACAGCTGGGACCGCCCGACCCAGGGCCTGTTCGCCAGCCTGTCGCACCCGCTGTGGCAGGCCAGCAACCACAACCCCAAGGCTTTCCTGAAGCGCGCCGACCAGAAGCGCCTGGAGGCGACGGCCGAAAACCCGGTGTTCCTCGCCGCGCTGAATCGCGTCGTCTCGAATTACGACAGCTATCACGAGATGCCCAGCATGGCCCACGTGCATGGCCGGCCGTTCAAGGAAGACGACCTGATCGCCTACTTCTGCGCCGAGTTCGGCTTCCACGAGAGCCTGCCGATCTACTCCGGCGGCCTCGGCATCCTGGCCGGCGACCACTGCAAGGCGGCCAGTGACATGGGCCTGCCCTTCATCGGCATCGGCCTGCTCTATCGCCAGGGCTATTTCCAGCAGACGCTGAATGCCGACGGCCAGCAACACGCCACCTACAACGACTCGGACTTCGACGACCTGCCGGTTTCTCCGGTCCTCGATGCACAGGGCCAGGAAGTGCTGGTCGCCGTCGACTTTCCCGGGCGAACCATCCAGGCCAAGCTGTGGGAGGTCAAGGTCGGCCATGTCCGGCTGATCCTGCTCGACACCTGGCTACCGCAAAATTCCGAACGCGACCGCGAAATCACCCACCGACTGTACGGCGGCGACAAGACGACGCGCATTGAGCAGGAGATCCTGCTCGGCGTCGGCGGCGCCCGCGCGCTGGCCTTGCTTGGCCTGAAACCGACTGTCTGGCACGTCAACGAAGGGCACGCCGCCTTCCTGATCCTCGAACGCATGCGCAGCCTGATGGGCAACGGCCTGCCCTTTGCCGCCGCCCTCGAAGCGGTGGCCGCCAACGTCGTATTCACGACGCACACGCCGGTCCCGGCCGGCCACGATCATTTCCCGGAAGAGATGATCCGCCACTACTTTTCCGCCTGGTGCCACGAACTCGGCATCTCCTTCGAGCAGTTGATGGCGCTCGGTGCCGAACCCGGCAAGACCGACCTCAACATGACCTCGCTGGCGGTCCGCGGCTCGCGCCACCACAACGGCGTGTCGCGCATCCACGGCGACGTTTCGGCCGATATCTGCCGCTACCTGTGGCCGCAGATCGAGCCTTACGAAAACCCGATGGACTACGTCACCAACGGCGTCCATCTGTCCACCTTCCTCGCCCCCGAGTGGTTCGAAACCTTCGAGCGCTATCTCGGCATCGGCTGGCGCGAACGGCAGACCGAACACGCCAGCTGGGACGGCATCAAGCTGATTCCCGATGCGACGTTCTGGAGCATCCGCCAGCAACTGAAGTCGAAGCTGCTGAAACTGGTCCGCGAACGGGTCCGCGAGCAGCACCAGCGCAACCAGGGCTCGCCGGCCCATCTCGACCGGCTGCTCAAGTATGCCGACCCGGACAACCCGAATGTCCTGACCATCGGCTTCGCCCGCCGCTTTGCCACCTACAAGCGCGCCGCCCTGCTCTTCCAGGACCCGACCTGGCTGCGCGAGATCATCGGCCAGGCCGACCGGCCGGTGCTCTTCCTGTTCGCCGGCAAGGCCCACCCGGCCGACCTGCCGGGCCAGGAAATCATCCGCAAGATAGCCCAGATGGCCAAGCTGCCCGAATTCGAGGGGCGCATCCTGCTCGTCGAGGGCTACGACCTGCACCTGTCGCGCTCGCTGGTTTCCGGCGTCGACGTCTGGCTGAATAATCCGATCTACCCGCTCGAAGCCTCCGGCACCTCGGGCATGAAGGCGGCGATGAACGGCGCCCTCAATCTTTCGGTGCTCGACGGCTGGTGGGGCGAAGGTTACGACGAGACCGGCGAGGTCGCCAACGGCTGGGCGATCAAGCCCGCCCCCGGCCATCTCGGCGATGCCGAGCGCGATGCCGAAGAGGCCCGCACGCTCTATGAGATCCTCCAGGACCAGGTCATCCCGACCTATTACCATACCGGCCCGATGGGCTACTCGCCGGAATGGGTGGCGATGAGCAAATGTTCGATCGCGACGATCGCGCCGCGCTTCAACGTTAGCCGGATGGTCGGCGAGTACGTGAAGAAGTTTTACGCGCCGGCCGCCAGCCACGGCCGACGCTACGCCGAAGACGATTTCGCTGTGGCCCGCGACGTCGCCGAATGGAAGGCCCGGGTGCGCGGCGCCTGGCCGGGCGTCCGCCTGCACCGGCTGGATACGGCGGAGCGCCGGCTGAAATTCGGCGGCGCGCTGCACATCGAGGTCGCCGTCCAGCTGAACGGCCTGGGCGCTGCCGACGTCACTGTCGAAGCGCTGTTCGGACGGCCCGGCCACCACGGCAGCATCGGCCGGGTTCGCCACTATCCCCTGCATTGTTCGGGCGGCACGGCCAGCGGCGAAGCGCTGTACACGCTCGAATTGACCCCCGAACTGTGCGGCAAGCTGGAATACCGCATCCGCATTTTCCCGACGCACCCCGCGCTCATCCACAAATTTGAAACGGGCCTGATGGTCTGGCTATGAACCTAATCGACACTCCAAGCTGGCAGGCGCTGAGCGCCCATGCCGAGGCCATCCGGCCGCTCCATCTGCGCGAACTGTTCGCCAGCGATGCCGAGCGTTTCGCGCATTTTTCGCTCCGCCACGACGGGCTGCTGCTCGACTTCTCGAAACAGCGCATCGACCGGCAAACCCGGGCGCTGCTGATCGACCTCGTCGAAGCCGCCGACATCGAAGGCTGGAAGCAGAAAATGCTGGCCGGCGAAGCGATCAATCACACCGAAAACCGCGCCGTCCGCCACATCGCCCTGCGGGCCGGCGACCAACAGCCGGCCGAAGTCGGTATCGTGCTCGAACGGATGCGGCTGTTTTGCGAAAGCATCCACAACGGCAACTGGCGCGGCTATTCCGGCGAGCGGATCACCGACATCGTCAATATCGGCATCGGCGGCTCCGACCTCGGCCCGCGCATGGCGGCCCGCGCCCTGGCCGCCCAGCAGCAACCGGACATCGATGTCCATTTCATCGCCAACGTCGACGGCGCCGACATCGCCCCGTTGCTGTCCCGCCTCAACCCGCGCACGACACTGTTCGTCATCGTCAGCAAGACCTTCACCACGCTGGAAACGCTGACCAACGCCCGCACCGCCCGTAGCTGGCTGCTCGCCACGGCGGGCCAGGAAGAGGCGGTGGCCCGGCATTTCGTCGCCATCTCGACCGATCGCGCCCGGACCGGCGAATTCGGCATTGCCGCCGACAACGTCTTTGAATTCTGGGACTGGGTCGGCGGCCGCTTCTCGTTGTGGTCGGCAGTCGGTCTCTCGCTCGCCTTGGCCATCGGCTGGCGGCAGTTCGAGCAGTTGCTGGCCGGCGCCCGGGCCATGGACCGGCACTTCATCGAAGCCCCGGCCGCCGACAACCTGCCGCTGACGCTGGCCCTGCTCAGCCTGTGGAATACCGACTTCCTCGGCGCCACCACTTCGGCGATGCTTCCCTACAGCCAGTCGCTCGCCCTGCTGCCGGCCTATCTGCAGCAACTGGAAATGGAGAGCAACGGCAAGCAGGTCAACCGCGACGGCCAGCCGGTCGGCGTGCCGACCAGCCCGATCCTCTGGGGCGAAGCCGGGACCAACGGCCAGCACTCCTTCTACCAGCTCTTCCACCAGGGCGGCCGGATCATTCCCAGCGATTTCGTCGCGCTGCGCGAGGCCGATTTCCCGCTGCCCGGCCATCATGTGTCGCTGCTCGCCAACTGCCTGGCCCAGTCGGCAGCGCTCGCCTTCGGGCAGACCGCGGACGAGGTGCGGGCCGCCGGGGTGCCGGAAAAGCTCGTGCCCTACAAGGTTTTCCCAGGCAACCAACCCTCCACCACGCTGCTGCTGCCGCGCCTCGATGCCTACACGCTCGGCCAACTGCTCGCCCTGTACGAACACAAGGTGTTCTGCCTCGGCGTGCTGTGGAATATCAATTCCTTTGACCAGTGGGGTGTCGAACTGGGCAAACAACTGGCCAGCCAGCTGACGCCGCTGCTCGAAGGCAACGGCGAGGCTGGCTCCTTCGATGGCTCGACCCAGGGCCTGCTTGCCGCGCTGAGGAACCCATGAAACCTTTGTCGATACTTTTTGCCACTTCGGAAATGGCCCCCTGGGTCAAGACCGGCGGTCTCGGCGACGTCGCCGCAGCCTTGCCGGCCGCGCTGCGCCGGGCCGGCCACGACATCCGCGTCCTGCTGCCGTATTACCCGGCGCTGAAAACGGCCTTCCCGCAGGCCACCGTGGTCGCCGAGTTTCACGCCCTGGCCCCCGCCCTGCCGGCAGCCCGTCTGCTGGCGGCCGAAACAGACGGTTTGCCGTTGCTGCTGCTGGACTGCCCGGAACTCTACGAGCGTCCCGGCAACCCCTACCTCGGCCCCGACGGCCTTGACTGGCCGGACAACGCCAGCCGCTTCGGCCTGTTGTCGCGGGTTGCCGCCCGGCTCGGCCAGGCCGATTCGCCACTGGCCTGGGCGGTCGACGTGGTCCACGCCAACGACTGGCAAACCGCCTTGGCGCCGGCCTTCCTGCATTACGAAGGCGGTGCGGCGAGCGTCGTCACCGTCCATAACATCGCCTTCCAGGGCTGTTTCGCCAAGCCGGTGCATGCTGCCCTCGGCCTGCCGGAAGATGCCTGGCGCTTCGACCGGGTCGAGTACCACGACCAGCTTTCCTTCCTCAAGGCCGGTCTGCAACTGGCCTCGCTGATCTCGACGGTCAGCCCGACCTACGCCCGGGAAATTCAGGACGAGCATTTCGGCTACGGCCTAGCCGCCCTGCTCCGCCACCGCGCCGCCGATCTGCGCGGCATCCTGAACGGCGTCGATACCGACCTCTGGAACCCGGCCAGCGACCCGGCCCTGGCCGAGCACTACGCGGCCAACCGGCTGGCCGCCAAACGCAGCAACAAGACCGCCCTGCAACGTGAAATGGGGCTGGCCGAAAGCGCCGACCGGCCGCTGTTTGCGGTGATCAGCCGACTGACCCTGCAGAAGGGCCTCGACCTGCTGCTCACCGTCGGCGACGGCATACCCCAGCTACCCGCCCAGCTCGTCGTGCTCGGCAGCGGCGACAAGGTCATGGAAGCCGGTTTCCAGGCGCTGGCCGAACGCTTCCCCGGGCAGATTGCCGTCAAGCTCGGCTTCGACGAACAACTGGCGCACCGCATCGAAGCCGGGGCCGACTGTTTCCTGATGCCCTCGCGGTTCGAGCCCTGCGGCCTCAACCAGATGTACAGCCTGCGCTACGGCACGCCGCCCGTCGTGCGCGCCACCGGCGGCCTGGCCGATACGGTGGTCGACCTCGACGAGCACACGCTGGCCGACAAGACGGCCAATGGCTTCGTACTGCCCGATGAAACACCGCACGCCCTGTGGCAGACCATGGAGCGTGTGTGCAGCGCCTGGCACGACAAACGGCTGTGGCTGCGCCTCCAGCAGAACGGCATGCGCTGCGACTTCTCGTGGAAGCACGCCGCCAACGAATACATCCAGCTTTACCGCGACGCCATCGCCACCCAGCACTGAAAGCCCCGCGCATGCCCGAAATCGTCATCATCGTCGCCGTCGCCAAAAACCGCGTGATCGGCCGCGACAACCAATTGATCTGGAACATCCCGGAAGACATGGCTCACTTCAAGGCGCTGACCCAGGGCCACACCGTGCTGATGGGCCGCAAGACCTGGGAATCGCTGCCGCCGCGCTTCCGGCCGCTGCCCGGCCGGCGCAACATCGTGGTCAGCCGGCAGCCCGCCTACGCCGCCCCCGGCGCCGAACTGGCGAATTCGCTGGAAAGTGCCCTGGCCCTGGCCGCCGCCGACAAAACCGTCTTCATCATCGGCGGCGCCGACATCTACCAGCAAGCCCTGGCGCTGGCCGACAGCCTGGAAATCACCGAAGTAGACCTCGCCCCGGAAGGCGACAGCTGGTTCCCGGAAATCCCGGCCGCCGACTGGCAGCTCACGGCAAAAACAACCCCGGCCTCGACCAGCGGGACGGGATTTGCCTTTCTGAGCTATCGCCGTAAATAACTGGGGGCATCGGGCGGAGTTCGGCCATGAGCTATCTGTCGAGAAAACGCACCGTAGCTGACATTGGCTCCTAATCAGAGTGGGCGCGAGCGTGCTTGTTATTCCATATGGTTCGAGTCACGATGACAGTATGAATACTATTTTCCTACAGCATCATTAGAGCGCATGAGTACTCTTGCCCAGCAACTGGAGAGAGCTGACCGCTTGGCCGCAGTCACTCAAAATGTTGGCTTTGCCCTGTGGCAGCTTCAAGAATTGGAAGGTGTCGCCGCTCAATATTTCGTTTTGCTCGTTCAAGCCGAGAAGGGCATGGGCCTTACTGAGGGAAACGCCCTTGTCGAGAAAGCACAAGCCAAAACTTTCGGAGCAACGCTTCACCAAATTGCTAAAGCCGGTCTCATTTCGTCCGAAATGGAAGGCCGCTTCGAGAACATTCTGGCTGAAAGAAACTGGCTGGTTCATCGCTCCCGCTCTGAGAGCCGCAACGCAATACACAATGCCAAGGCGATGGCGGCGCTTGTTGCTCGGCTCGAAGCCATGTCAGATGAAGCCCTCGCCTTGCTCAAGTACATCGATGGAGAAACCACCGCCTTCGTGCAACAGCATGGAGTTTCAATGAGCTATGTTGCGCAAGTATCCAAACAAATGTTGGAGCAATGGCATGCCGCCGATGCGCTCTAACCCTACGAGGCGATCTGCGTGAAAAGCCGCGCAGGCGCCTCAACTCCACGCTCGCAGTCTTAAAAAATCCCGTGGCTACGAAAATTCCTAACTCAGTTATCGGCGCAGTGTCGTCGGTACTCGCCTCATATTATTACAGCCACTCTCGGCTGAATACGCTATTCATGGAGAGCGGAGCACCCGGAGATGTTCCAGAAGGGAACTGCGAAGCGAAATGCAGTGCATGGCTAAAGCGCTGCAATGACGACCCAAGCGTTGAGGCGCTATCCGTTCTAGGCCAAGTGGTGCAGACATACATGGATCAAGAATGGCCTGACGATGACTCGTCCGTCGCAATCGGAAAGAGGCGTATCCGAGACAGTTTGGCTAAGAATCAACTGAGCTACCAGACCAACGGGTTCATCACACTGGCAGGCGCTAGCCCAGCAGCCAAGACTCTTGCTGAATATCTGAAGGTGGGCGACTTCGCATCAATTGAGGCGGAGTTCGAACGGGCAATTAGTCAGCTTGACCGCGATCCGCATGCAGCGATTACCGCGGCAAGCTCAATCATTGAGGCCGTTTGTAAGACGTACATTGAAACATTCGGTTTGGAAATGCCAAGCAAGCAGTCGATTTCTCCTTTGTGGAAATGCGTGCAAAACGACCTTGGCCTCAACCTCGATTCAACGCTCGAAGACGATCAGAAGAGGATCCTTCAGGGCCTTGCGTCAATCGTCGACGGCGTGGGGGCTTACCGAACGCACATTGGGTCGGCACACGGACGCGGAATGCAACCTCCAATGATTGACGTGTCAGAAGCACGTTTAGCAGTAAATGCCTCGCATACGCTTGTGATCTTTGTCATGGAGCGCTGGAAGGCCAAGACGCCGAACCCTTCGTTCCAACAGACTGCCTTCGGTAACCGTTGAACTCTACGTTCTGAACGTCTGCTTTTCAAAGTTTGCTACGTCAGCAAAGGGCATATTGCCTCCCCCTGCCAAACATTAGGCAACCCGAAAAATAAAACTCGCGCGCCCCGGAAGCCCCGGGGCCACGTTAATCCCTAAAGCACGCAATCGACGTAATAACGGCCATCTCCACCCTTGACCAGGCCGTGCACGTCGGTTTCGAAACCGGGGAAGGCGGCGTTGAATTCGCGGGCGAATTTCAGGTAGCTGCAGATTGTCCGGTTGAAGCGCTCGCCCGGGATCAGTAGCGGAATGCCCGGCGGATAGGGGGTGAGCAGGACGGCGGTAACGCGGCCTTCCAGTTCGTCCACCGGCACCCGTTCGATCTCGCGGTGCGCCATCTTGGCGAAGGCTTCGGCCGGACGCATGGCCGGCACCATGTCGGACAGATACATCTCGGTGGTCAGGCGGGCGACGTCGTTTTCCTTGTACACCGCGTGGATCTGCTTGCATAGATCCTTGAGGCCGATGCGCTCGTAGCGCGGGTTCTTCTGCACGAACTCGGGCAGCACCTTCCACAGCGGCTGGTTCTTGTCGTAGTCGTCCTTGAACTGCTGCAGCGCGGTGACCAGCGTGTTCCAGCGGCCCTTGGTGATGCCGATGGTGAACATGATGAAGAAGCTGTACAGGCCGCACTTCTCGACGATGACGCCGTGTTCGGCGAGGTACTTGGTGACGATGGCGGCCGGGATGCCGCGCTCGGCGAATTCGCCGTCGACGTTGAGGCCCGGGGTGATGATCGTCGCCTTGATCGGGTCGAGCATGTTGAAGCCGTCGGCCAGCTCGCCGAAGCCGTGCCAGCGTTCGCCCGGCTTCAACATCCAGGCGTCGCGTTCCTCGATGCCTTCTTCCGACAGGTCGTCTGGCCCCCAGACCTTGAACCACCAGTCGGCGCCCCACTCTTCGTCCACCTTGCGCATGGCGCGGCGGAAGTCGAGGGCTTCGGCGATCGATTCCTCGACCAGCGCGGTACCGCCCGGCGCTTCCATCATCGCCGCCGCGACGTCGCACGAGGCGATGATCGAGTATTGCGGCGAGGTCGAGGTGTGCATCAGGTAGGCTTCGTTGAACAGGTCGCGGTCGAGCTTGCGGTTCTCGCAATCCTGGACGAGGATTTGCGAGGCCTGGCTGAGGCCGGCCAGCAGCTTGTGCGTCGATTGCGTCGAAAAGATCATCGACTCCTTGCAGCGCGGGCGGTCGGCGCCGATGGCGTGGTAATCGCCGTAGAAATCGTGGAAGGCGGCGTGCGGTAGCCAGGCTTCGTCGAAATGCAGGGTGTCGATCTTGCCGTCCAGCTCCTGCTTGATGTCCTCGACGTTGTAGAGGATGCCGTCGTAGGTCGACTGGGTGATCGTCAGGACGCGCGGCTTGGCCGTCTTGTCGGTGATGAAGGGGTTGGCGGCGATCTTCTTCTGGATGTTCTCCCAGAGGAATTCGCGCTTCGGGATCGGGCCGATGATGCCGAAGTTGTTGCGGGTCGGCATCAGGAAGACCGGGATCGCGCCGGTCATCATGATGGCGTGCAGGATCGACTTGTGGCAGTTGCGGTCGACGACGACCACGTCGCCCGGCGCCACCGTCGAGTGCCAGACGATCTTGTTCGAGGTCGAGGTGCCGTTGGTGACGAAATACAGGTGGTCGGCGTTGAAGATGCGTGCCGCATTGCGCTCGGAAGCAGCGACCGGGCCGGTGTGGTCGAGCAGTTGGCCGAGTTCCTCGACGGCATTGCAGACGTCGGCGCGCAGCATGTTCTCGCCGAAGAACTGGTGGAACATCTGGCCGACCGGGCTCTTCAAAAAGGCGACGCCACCCGAATGCCCGGGGCAGTGCCAGGAATACGAACCGTCGGCGGCGTAATGGACCAGTGCGCGGAAGAACGGCGGCGGCAGGGAGTCGAGATAGGCGCGCGCTTCGCGCTTGACGTTGCGGGCGATGAACTCCGGCGTGTCCTCGAACATGTGGATGAAGCCGTGCAGCTCGCGCAGCACGTCGTTCGGGATATGGCGTGAGGTGCGCGTTTCGCCGTGCAGGAAGATTGGGATTTCGGCGTTGCGGTTGCGGATTTCGGTGACGAAGGCGCGCAGTTCGGCCAGCGTTTCCTCCGGCTCGAGCGCCAATTCCTCATCGTCGATCGACAGGATGAAGGCGCTGGCCCGCGACTGCTGCTGGGCGAACGAAGTCAGGTCGCCGTAACTGGTGACGCCAAGCACTTCCAGTCCCTCTTTCTCGAGCGCTTCGGCGAGGGCGCGAATGCCGAGTCCGGAGGTGTTCTCCGAGCGAAAGTCTTCATCGATGATGATGATGGGGAAGTGGAAGCGCATGTTTGAGTCCTTGAAAAGCGGCGACCCGCCGCAGCGGGTCACAGAATAAGACGTTTTGGTTACAGCCCGGCGTCAGATTTTGGGCAGCGTCACACCGACCTGCCCCTGGTATTTGCCGCCTCTATCCTTGTACGAGGTCTCGCAGACTTCATCGGACTCGAAGAACAGCACCTGGGCACAACCTTCACCGGCGTAGATCTTGGCCGGCAACGGCGTCGTATTGGAAAACTCGAGCGTGACGTAGCCTTCCCATTCCGGCTCGAACGGCGTCACATTGACGATGATGCCGCAGCGGGCGTAGGTGCTCTTGCCGAGGCAGACGGTCAGCACCGAGCGCGGAATGCGGAAATATTCCATGGTGCGGGCCAGGGCGAAGGAGTTCGGCGGAATGATGCAGACGTCGGATTCGATTTCGACGAAGGACTTCGGATCGAAATTCTTCGGATCGACCACCGTCGAGTTGATATTGGTGAAGACCTTGAATTCGCGCGCGCAGCGGATATCGTAACCGTAGCTAGAGGTGCCGTAGGAGACGATCTTCTGGCCATTTGCCTCGCGCACCAGCTCCGGTGAAAACGGCTCGATCATGCCGTGCTCTGCCGCCATGCGGCGTATCCATTTATCTGATTTGATGGCCATTTTTCTCGTCCGTGCGGCAAAAGGCAGGATTCTATTACAGCACCTGCCGGATCGGTATCAATTACCCGGCGATTATCTATTTTATTTCACGGCACGGTACCGGCTACTTGCGCTGCTCGGACTCGGCCCAAAGGGCTCTGGCAAACGCCTTCCAGGCTTCGCCGCCATGGCTTTCAAAACCCTGGACCGCACTTTCTTCCATGGTTCGCAGCATGATCGCGGCCAGGCCAAAAAGCTCCAGCTTGGCCAGGCGCCGGTAATCGATCGGCGCCGTTACCGCGATTTTCTCGTCGGCCGCAACATGGGCAAGTGCCTCGCGCGCCAGGGCACGGACCTGAACTTCATCGTGCCAGTCGATACCGAGGACGATCCCCTTGCGCTCGATTGCCTGCTCGATTTCGCTGGTACTTCTGGCGTAATTTTCAAAACCACTCATGTCCAGCCTCTAATTGAAGGGGATAGCGAAGATCGCCTTGACCACCCAACGATCCTCGGCGTTGGTGTAACCGCGCCCGATACCCAAATTCATGTCGAAACCCTTGATCGCGACATCGATCACCCCATACAAGAAGTGCGAACGCTCGTCACGCGGCAGCATATGGGTCAGCGGACCGTATTCCCCGTAGTATTCGAAGCCGGCCCGCAGGCCCTGGCCAACGGCATGGGTGACTTTCAGCGCCGGCTCGAAGCGGGGTTGCCGGCTGACCTTGTCCGACAGGTCCATGTTGAAAATGGGATTGAAACTGAGCAGCCACTGATCGTCGATATAACCGACGATTGGCCGGATTTCCAGCCCGTTCGCCGTTTCCGCAATGCGTTTGGCGGAGTGACCGAGTTCGCCATTCAGCCCCCAGAAGAGATGTTCACCATCGGCGCGCGGCGCGATGTATTTCAGCCGGACACGGATGCCGTTACCGAACAAGTGACCATCGTCGCTCAGTGCGACAGGCAGATACAGGCCGGCCTCCAGAGTTTTGCTCAAGCCATAGGAGAACTCCGGGGTCAGCTGCAGGCGGTGCTCCGACTTCATTTCGCCTGGGAAAGTCGCATCTCGCCGGCCTTTCGGCACATAGTTCACATGCATTTCCAGGCCGAATTCGCCGGGTTCGTCCGTTTCCTGCGTATAGACCTGGATTTCGTCGGGCGCGGCGAAAGCGGCCGGGCAGGCCGCAGCGAGCACCGCGGCGGCGGCAAGCCGGGCAGGAACCAATCTCCTTCGCACTAGCCGCCACATTGGATGGTGGCCTAGGTGTTCTGGACCACGATATTCGGGAATTTCGAGGTCATGTCCTTGGCCTTCTCGGCAATCTTGACCGCCACCCGGCGGGCGATGCCGCGATAGATCTCGGCGGTGCGCGAATCCGGCGCCCCAACGACGGTCGGCTTGCCGCCGTCAGCCATTTGGCGGATGGCCATTTCCAGCGGCAGACTGCCCAGGAATTCGACGTCATAATCCTTGCCCATCCGCTCGCCGCCGCCTTCGCCGAAGATGTGCTCTTCATGGCCACAGTTCGAGCAGATGTGGATGCTCATGTTTTCGACGATGCCGAGGATGGGGATATTCACCTTTTCGAACATCTTCAGGCCCTTGCGCGCATCGATCAGCGCGATGTCCTGCGGCGTGGTGACGATCACCGCACCGGTCACCGGCACCTTCTGGGCCAGCGACAGCTGAATGTCGCCGGTGCCCGGCGGCATGTCGACGATCAGGTAGTCGAGGTCGTGCCAGTTGGTCTGGCCGAGCATCTGGTCGAGCGCCTGGGCGACCATCGGGCCGCGCCAGACCATCGGCGTCTCGACATCGACCATGAAGCCGATCGACATTGCCTGCAGGCCGTAGGCTTCAAGCGGCTCCATGCTGCTGCCGTCCTTCGATTCCGGCTGCTGGCCGGCCAGGCCGAGCATTTGCGGCTGCGACGGGCCGTAGATATCGGCATCGAGAATGCCGACGCGGGCGCCTTCCTGGGCCAGCGCCAGGGCGAGGTTGACCGCCGTCGTGCTCTTGCCGACGCCGCCCTTGCCGGACGCGATGGCAATGATGTTCTTGACCCCCGGCAACAGCTTGACGCCCAGTTGCACCGAGTGGGAAATGATCTTGCTGAAGACATTGGCCGAGACGTTGCCGACGCCGGGCAGCGTGCGCACGGCGGCGATCACCTGCTTGCGGATGGCATCGATCTGGCTCTTCGCCGGGTAGCCGAGTTCGATGTCGAAAGCGACGTCGGCGCCGTCGATCTTGATGTTCTTGACCGTCTTGCCGCTGACGAAATCCTTGCCTGTGTTGGGGTCGACCGCAGCAGAGAGCGCCGTCTTGACTTGCTGTTCTGAGAGACTCATGGAAACTCCGGTGGAGAATGGGACAGTTGGTAATACCCGAGCGATTTTGTCCAGTATACCGCAAACCGGTTTGTCGGGTCAGCCATGCCGGAACAGCGCGGCGTAGCGCCACGCGGTAAAATCGCGCTTTAATTTTCCAGCCTTCCGCTCCCATGTCGCGCAAAATCCTCGTCACCTCCGCCCTGCCCTACGCCAACGGCGCCATTCACCTCGGTCACCTGGTCGAATATATCCAGACCGACATCTGGGTGCGTTTCCAGAAAATGGCCGGCAACGAATGCTGGTACGTTTGCGCCGACGACACGCACGGCACGCCGATCATGCTGCGCGCTGAGAAGGAAGGCATCACGCCGGAACAGCTGATCGAGCGCGTGCATGGCGAGCATTACCGGGACTTTTCCGGCTTCCATGTCGGCTTCGACAATTTCTACAGCACGCACTCGCCGGAAACCCGCGAATGCGCCAACGACATCTACGCCAAGCTGAAGGCGGCCGGCCTGATCGAGACGCGGACCATCGAGCAGTACTACGACCCACTCAAGCAACTGTTCCTGCCCGACCGCTTCATCAAGGGCGAATGCCCGAAGTGCCACGCCAAGGATCAGTACGGCGACAACTGCGAAGTCTGCGGCGCGGCCTATGCGCCGACCGACCTGATCGAGCCGTTTTCCGCCATTTCCGGTGCCAAGCCGGAACTGCGCAGCTCGGAACACTACTTCTTCAAGCTTTCCGACCCGCGCTGCGAAGCCTTCCTGCGCCAGTACACCAGCCGCGACAACGGCGTGCTGCAGCCGGAAGCCGCCAACAAGATGCAGGAATGGCTGGGGACGCCGGGCGACAACAAGCTGACCGACTGGGATATTTCACGCGATGCGCCGTACTTCGGTTTCGAGATCCCCGACGCGCCGGGCAAGTATTTCTACGTCTGGCTCGACGCGCCGATCGGCTACATGGGCTCGTTCAAGAACCTGTGCAGCAAGAACGGCCTCGACTTCAACGAGTATTTCAAGCCGGATTCGACGACCGAGTTCTACCATTTCATCGGCAAGGACATCCTCTACTTCCACGCGCTGTTCTGGCCGGCTGAGCTGGCCCATGCCGGCTACCGCACGCCGACCAAAATCTTCGCGCATGGCTTCCTGACGGTGGACGGCGCCAAGATGTCCAAATCGCGCGGCACCTTCATCACCGCCCAAAGCTACCTCGACAGCGGCCTGAACCCGGAATGGCTGCGCTACTACTACGCCGCCAAGCTGTCGGCGAGCATGGAAGACATCGATCTCAATCTGGAAGACTTCGGTGCCCGCGTCAATTCCGACCTGGTCGGCAAGTACGTCAATATCGCCAGCCGTTCGGCCGGTTTCATCAGCAAGCGCTTCGCCGGCCAACTGGCCCCGGCCGCCGCCGAACTGCCGGCCATCAAGTCCATCCAGGCAGCGGCCGGGCGGATCGCCGAACTTTATGAAGCCCGCGAATTCGGCAAGGCGATGCGCGAAATCATGGCCCTGACCGATGCCGCCAACCAGTACGTGGACAGCGTCAAGCCCTGGGAACTGGCCAAGCAGGCCGGCAAGGAAGTCGAACTGCACGCCGCCTGCAGCAATGCGCTGAATCTTTTCCGGCTGCTCACCGTGCTGCTCAAGCCGATCCTGCCGGTGGTCGCCGGCAAGGTGGAAAAATTCCTCAACATCGCGCCGCTGACCTGGGACGACACCCGGACCCTGCTCGCCGCCGGCCACGGCATCAATACCTACGAGCACCTGATGACGCGCGTCGATCCGAAGCTGATCGAAAAGCTGGTCGAAGCCAACAAGGAATCGCTGGCCCCGGCGCCCGAGGCCCAGTCGCAGCAACGCCATGCCGAACACCAGCAGAAGGAAATCAAGGCCGATGCGGGTAGTGAAGGCCTGTGCACCATCGACGACTTCATGAAGGTCGATCTGCGCATTGCGCTGATCGCCAACGCCGAACAGGTCGAAGGCGCCGACAAGCTGGTCCGGCTGACGCTGGATATCGGTGAAGAAAAGACGCGCAACGTTTTCGCCGGTATCAAGTCGGCCTATGACCCGGCCCAACTGATCGGTCGCCTGACCGTGATGGTCGCCAACCTGGCGCCGCGCAAGATGAAATTCGGTCTCTCGGAAGGCATGGTGATGGCCGCCTCCGACCCGGATGGCAAAACGCCGGGCATCTTCCTGCTGTCACCGGACGCGGGCGCGCAACCGGGCATGCGAGTCAAATAACTGCCAACGGAAAAACGGCCTGCCAGACAGGCCGTTTTCTTGTTGCGACGCAGCAAAACCGACCCCGGACTTAAAGTGATACTTTAAGTAACAGGCCCAATCAGGCCACAGGGTTTAGGCTTTTCGAACTATCCACAAAACCTGTGGATAAGTCTGTGAATCAATCGGGGATGAGTGCGCTAAGTGACCGGCCCATAAGGCATTCCCTTGCCCTGCCCAAAACTTGAGCTGGCACCTAAGCAACTGATTTAATTGCAAATATAACAACGCAAAAGAATATCGCGAAAAACCGACACGGAATGGCCTTGTGCGGCAAATGCGATTGCTTACTGTGCATAAGTCAAGTCTTGACAAGCATTTTTTTCAACTCGCGCGCCCCAACGAAAATGCATGGATTGCGGCGGAAAGCTGGCATCTTCCGGCAAAATGGGCACCCGTCCCTTTTGCCGACTGCCATGCTCAATAATCCGCTTCGTCCGCCCCGGCCACGCCTGACCGGGCCGATCTTTCTCTATGCGCTGGCCGATGTGTTCGGGCTGTCCTGCGTCGGTATCGGCGCCAGCTGGTTTGCCGCAGGCAAGGGCGCCATCCTGGCTGACTTTCCGGGCTCAGCGGCCGAAGCCGTAGCGTGCACGGCGGGCGGTGTGGTGGTGATGATCTGGGCGGTAACGCGCATCCTGCGCGAAATCGCCAAACAGGCGCCGGAAATGCAGGCTCGGTACGATGCCTATATTGCCGCGCATCATCCGGACAAGGTCCGCCAGCCGCCCGAGGCCGGGCAGGAGTGACTTACTCGGCCAGCTTGCCGTTCGGCTTCAACCACTCGGGTAATTCACGGTTGCCCGCGTTGTCGACGATGTATTGCCGGACCAGGCGACGGACGACCTGCGACGGGGTCAGGTCGTTGGCAGCGCAGATTTCCTCGAAAATCTGCTTCTTCCGGGGATCGATCAGGATGGTAAGACGTGCCGTGCGTTGCTCCATATTCCGCTCTCTTTCAATTCTTGATCGCGATGTTAACATATGATTAACATTGACGAATAATAGGGTGCTCATATAATCCTACCTCCCCACATGAGCGCGCGCCATGAAAATCGCCTTCCACCCCAAGCTGCTGGATTGCCTGCCGACCTATAACCGGGCGCAATTCGGCAAGGATCTCGCCTCGGGCATCACGGTCGGCGTGCTCGCTCTGCCACTGGCCATGGCCTTCGCCATCGCTTCCGGTTGCTCGCCATCGGCCGGCATCTGGACGGCCATCGTCGCCGGCCTGATCACCTCGCTGTTCGGCGGCTCGCGCGTGCAAATCGGCGGCCCGACCGGCGCCTTCATTCCAATCATCTACGGCATTGTCGCCATTCAGGGTTTCGCCAACCTGATGGCCGCCACCATGCTCGCCGGCATCTTCCTGCTGGCCATGGGCCTGGCCCGCCTGGGGCAACTGATCCGCTTCATCCCGATCACCGTCGTCATCGGCTTTACCAACGGCATCGCCGTGGTCATCTTCCTGGCCCAGATCAAGGATTTCTTCGGCTTGAAGATCGACAACCTGCCAGCCGAGTTTTTCCTGCGCATCAAGGTCCTCGCCGCCAATGCGCATAGCGTCGATCTGCCGACCCTGGCACTGGCCACCGCCTGTTTCATCTTCCTGCTCTCCTACAACTGGCTGGCCCAGCGCTTCGCCTTGCTGCGCCGCGCCCCGGGGCCGCTCGCCGTGCTGCTGGTCGGCACGCTGGTCTCCTTCCTGTTCGATCTGCCGGTGGAAACCATTGGCAGCCGCTTCGGCGGTATCCCGCAGGAACTGCCGCACTTCGGCCTGCCCGACCTGTCGATTCACGACATCGGCAAGCTGATTTCGCCGGCCATCACCATCGCCCTGCTCGGCGCCATCGAGTCGCTGCTCTCGGCCCGCGTCGCCGACAGCATGATCGACGACCGCCACGACCCCAACCAGGAACTGGTCGCCCAGGGCCTGGCCAATATCGCCGCCCCGCTGTTCGGCGGCTTCGCCGCCACCGGCGCCATCGCCCGCACCTCGACCAACGTCAAAAGCGGCGGTCGGACGCCGATCGCCGGCATCATCCATGCCCTCGTGCTGCTCGGCATCGTGCTGCTCGCCGCGCCGCTCGCCTCCTACGTGCCGCTCGCCACCCTGTCGGCGATCGTCATGGTGGTCGCCATCAACATGGGCGAATGGCACGAATTCAAGGAACTGCGCCGCTATTCATACAACTACCGGGTCATCCTGCTCGCCACCTTCTTCGTCACCGTCGTTTTCGACCTGACCATCGCCGTCGAACTCGGCATGGTGCTGGCCAGCCTGTTCTTCATCTACCGGATGTCGGAACTGACCCGTGTCGAACGCCGGCCGCTGCGCGAAGAAGCCAGCGAACCGCAGTTTCTCTACCCGGACGGCACGATGCGGGTCGCCGCCTGGCAACTGTTCGGCTCGCTGTTCTTCGGCGCCGTGAACAAGCTGGAAGTCCTGCTCGATCCGGCCGCCGGCCATCCGGAAGTCGTCATTCTCGACATGACGCAACTGATCCAGCTCGACACCACCGGCCTCGAAGGCCTGGAAAGCCTGCTCGACAAATTGCACAAGCGCGGTTGCCGGCTGCTCGTCTGCGGCCTGAACTCGCAGCCCGGCTCGCTGCTCTATCGCTCCGGCTTCATCGACCATCTCGGCGACGAAAACGTCTGCCTCGACCTGACCAGCGCCCTGGCGCGCGCCTACATCCTGCTGCCCAACCTGATGGGCGGCTCGGAAGAAGATTACTGAAAAGGAAAAACCATGAGCAAGCTACCCAACTGCCCCCAGTGCAAATCCGAATTCACCTACGAAGACAGCAACATGTACGTCTGCCCGGAATGCGCCCATGAATGGAGCAAGGATGCCGGCGCCGACAGCGCCGAACAGGCCAAGGTCTGGAAGGACGCCAACGGCAACCTGCTGCAGGACGGCGACACCGTGACAGTGATCAAGGACCTGAAGATCAAAGGCTCGTCATCGGTCGTCAAGGTCGGCACCAAGGTCAAGAACATCCGCCTGATCGAAGGCGATCACGACATCGACTGCAAGATCGACGGCATCGGCGCGATGCAGCTCAAGTCGGAATTCGTCAAGAAGGTCTGATCCGGCCTTTTGTCGTAGCACCGGCCGGACGTCGCGCCTAACGCCTGACGCCGGCCGCCCACGCCTCGGACGCCGGGCGGACGATATCGATCCACGGCCCCGGGTAGATGCCGATCCCGACGATCATCACGATCAGGGCGACCAGCACCAGCCATTCACGCGGCCGCAAATCCTGCGCCTCGGCCACTTCGCGGCGCCGCACCGGACCGAAGAAAGCCTGGCGATAAAGCGCCAGGAAGGCGCCAGCGGCGATCGACAGGCCAAACAACGCCGCCATGCCGGCCCCCGTATGGCTTTGTAGCGCCGCCAGGATGAGCAGGAATTCACCGGGAAAGCTGCTCGTCCCCGGCATGCCGACGCCGGCCAGACCGCAGATCAGAAAACCGCTGGCGAGCAGCGGCATCGTTTTGGCCGCCCCGCCCAGCGCATTGATGTCGGTCGAGCCGGTGCGCTGGCGCAGGAATTCGAGCAGAATGAAGCCACCGCCGGTCGCCACCGAGAAGCTGAGCAGCAATGACACGGCGCCCTGCACGCCCTGGGCACTCAAGGCCGCCAGACCGAGCACGGCGAGGCCGACATGGCAGATGCTGGCGTAGGCCAGGCCGACGCGCAGATTGGTCTGGCCGAGCACGCCGACCGCCCCGTAGAGCAGCGTCACCGTGCCAAGCCCGGCGAGCAGCCAATGCAGATTCTGGGCGACGTCGGGGGCGAGCGGAATGGCGAAACGGATCAGTCCGAAGGCGCCGAGCTTCAGGCCGACCAGCAGCGCCGTCAGCGAGCCCGGCGCTGCCAGCGCAAAGCGCGGCAGCCAGGTGTGCAGCGGGACGAGCGGCACCTTGACGGCGAAACCGAGCAGGCAGAGCAGGAATACCGCCAGCTGCGTCGAACGCGGCAAGCGCACCTCGAGCAGCGTAATCAGGTCGAAGGTCGGCACCGGCTGGCTGCTGGCGAGCATGACGAAGGCGATCAGCAAGGGAATGCCGCCGGCCAGCATGATCAGGAAATAGCGGGCGGCGGCCTGCCGACAGCCAGCAGTGACACCCCAGCGCCCGAGCAGGAAATAGAGCGGAACCAGCGACAGTTCCCAGAAGAAGAAAAACAGCACGGTATCGAGGGTGCAGAAGATGCCCAGCGTCACCGTCTGAAACAACAGCAGCAGGCTGAAATGCAGGCGCGGCGCGTCGGGCACGCTGTTCCAGCCGGCCACCAGCGAGCCGAGGAAAAGCAGTGCCGTGGCCGGCAGGAAGAGCACTGAAATACCATCCACCGCCAACAGGTAATGAACATTCAGGCTGGCGATCCACAAGCTGCGCTCGACCAGCTGAAAGCGCGCCCCGGCCGGATCGTAGGCGAGCAGCACGGCGGTGCTCAGCAGCAGCGTCAGCAGCATGACCAGCGCCACCGCGTGGCGTACCGCACGGACCGGCAACAGCCACAACAGGAGCGCCCCGACTAGCGGCAGAAAGACGAGCAGCGAGAGCAGCGGCAGGCTCATCGGACGAACCTCGCGGCGGCCGCCTGGCTGGCCGTTTCGCTCAGACGCAGCCAGGGCTCGGTAAACACGCCGATGGCGACCATGGCGGCGAGGGCGATGCCGCAGACCAAATATTCCATCGGCAGTGTCTTGTCGACATCCAGCCCCCGGCCCGCCTTGTGCGGCGACAGGAAGGCGCGTTGGAAGGCCCAGAGCAGGAAACCGGCGGCCGCCACGTTGCCGAGCGCCGCGGCGACAGTAGACAAGGCGCCGAAGCTGTCGATGGCGGCTTCGAGCACCAGGTGGGCGGCATCGAAACCCGGTGTGCCGGGCATGCCGACGATGGCTAGGCCGAACACCAGGAAAGCGATGGCCAGGAAGGGAATGCGCTCGAACAGGCCGGACAGTTCGTGCAGTTCGGTCGTCCCGGTGCGGCGGAAGACGAAGCCGACGATGAACCACATGCCGGTCACCGCCAGCCCGAAGTTGGCGGCGAGCAGCACCGCCCCCTGGATGCCCGATTCATGCAGGCTGAAGACGCCGATCACCAGCAGGCTGGTATGGCTGACCACGGCGAAGGCGAGCAGCCGGCGCAGGTTGGTCTGCTGGAAGGCGAGCGCCGCGGTAAAGAAAATGCCGGCCATGGCGAAGCCGACGATGTACGGCTGCCAGTACTGCACCGCCGCCGGCGTCAGCGGCAGCACGAAGCGCAGCATGCCGTAGATGCCGACCTTGACGCCGACCATCAGGGCCGGCGCGACGGCGATCAGGCCATGCTGCGCCATGTTCGGCAACCAGCCGTGCAGCGGAAAGAGTGGCGTGCGCACGGCCAGCCCGTAGAACAGCAAGTAGAACGCCGCCGTCTGGAACTTGCCGACCGGCACCGCGCCAACCAGATCGAACAGGTCGAAGCTCCACCGCCCGCCGGTCGCCTCGGCATGGCCCCAGCCGAGCACCAGACAACCGGCGGCGAAGAGCAGCCAGCCGAACGACTGGTACTGGATGAAGCGCGACAGCGCATGGATTTCGGCGCGCGACGAGGCCCAGCGGCGCAGCAGATAGACCACCGCCCACAATTCGAGGGCCGAATAGAAGGCGAACCACGCCACGTTGAGCGTCAGCAACATGCCGACCAGCCCGGCCTCGGCGATCAGCAGCACCGCGTACAGACGGCCCGGCGAAATCATGCCGCGGCTCATGCCGTAGAGCATCAGCAGCAGCGTGAGCAGCGCCGTGACCAGCAGGAAGATCAGGCTGAGGCCATCGACCGCGACATGGTAGGCCAGCGGCGCGAAGCGTTCGGCCAGTTGCAGGGCCGGCTGCAGCGGATCGATGCGGCTGGTGGCGACGATGGCGAGCACCAGTTCGCCCAGCGCAAAGACCTTGCCGGCCACGACGGCGCTCGCCCGCTCCTGGAAGACGAAAACCAGCGCCGCGCCGAGCAGCGGCAACAATTGCAGCAGCACCAGCAAAGGCAGCCCGGACTGCTGCGCCCAGAAGATTTCGGAGAAGCCGCTCACAGGATCACCACGAAGGTCGCCATCACCGCCATCATCAGGTAACGCGGCTGTTCAAGCAGGTTTTCCAGCGTCCGCAGGTAGCTGCCGAGCTGATGCAGCAGCTTCTCGGCCGCCCCGCCCCGGCCGCGCAACAACAGCCGGTTCTCGATCTGCTGCAGCACGCCGGCCGCTGCCGCCAGCGCCCGGCCGGGCAGGCCATCGACAAGGATCAGCGGGCGTTCCGGATCGATCGGCTTGCCCCGGCCCGGCTCGCCGATGGCGCGGTCGATGAAGTTTTCCTCGAGGGCGCGCAGATCGCGGGCAAACGACTCGGTCGGATTGACGAACAGCGTCTGGGCCAGCTTGTCGAGCCACAGACGCTGCTGCGCCAGCGTATACAGCAGCTGATTGCGGCGCAGCCAGGCTGGCGGCGGGCCCGGCCGTTCCCGGGTAACGGCCAGCCAGGACGGGGCGAGCAGGAACTGCCAGGCGCGCCACGCGGCATGCAGGCAGAGGTGGGCCAGGGCCAGCGTCGACCAGCCGAGGCCGATTTCGATGAACATCAGCGCGACCTGGAAGACTGTGGCGAAAATCAGCGCCGATTTGACGTCGGTCTGGACCAGCCCGCACAGCCAGGCGTAGAGCGCCGTCAACACGCCGAGCACAACCAGCCCGGCCAGCACGTCGGGCGCCTGAACGAGCAACGGTTCGAGACGGAGCAGCAGGTAGACGCCGGCGTGCACCATCACCGCGCCGTAGAAGATGGCCGAGGACGGCGTCGGTCCTTCGAGCGCCCGGCTGATCCATGGCGTGAACGGCAGTTGCGCCGACTTGGCGAGGGCCGCCAGCGCGAAGCCGAGGGCGATCAGGCGGGCATTGACGACGCCGATCTGCCCGCTGCCGGCCAGCGCCGTCCACTCGAAGCTGCCCAGCCAGGCCGCGGCGAAACCAAGCGCCAGCAGGAAACCGGCATCGCCACCGCGGTTGGTGACGAAGACGAACAGCGCATTGCCGGTGGCCACCGGGCGCTGCCAGGCGTAGCCGATGAGCAGGAAGGAGGCGACGCCGCACATTTCCCAGCCGACGAAGGCCAGCAAGCCGTTGCCGGCGAGCAGCACGAGCTGGATGCCGGCCAGAAAGAAATTGAGAACGATGAAGTAGCGATGGAAGCCGGCTTCGCGATGCACATAGTTGGCGGAAAAGCGGACGACCAGCCAACCGATCAGGGCGACCAGGGTGGCCAGGGTCAGCGACAGGCCGTCGAGCAGGAAAGAGAAGGTGCCCTGCCAGCTGCCGCTGCCGAACCACACGGCGAGCACCCGGTGCCCGGGCAGACCGCGCAGCACGGCGAGAACATCGAGGGCGATCAGCAACGCCAGGCCGCCGAACGCGGCAACTGCCGACAGCCCGGCGGTCAGCGGCTCGGCGGCATCGCCGGCAGCGCGCCCGAGCAGCACGCGCAGGCCGATCAAGAGCGAGGCGAGCAGCGGCAGTCCGGGCACCAGCCAGACCCAGTCGGGGAGATGAACGAGCAGCGGCATCATCGGGCGGCTCCGAGCAGCAGGGCCGGCGCCAGCGCCTCGCTCGCGCCGGCGAACCAGTCGACCGAGCGCGCCACCTGCGGCAGCACCGCCTTGCCCGACCACGGCAACCAGCCGCGGCGCGGGCAGTAGTGATGGATGGCGCCGGAAAGCGGGTCCTTGGCGGCGAGAATGATCCAGGCGTTGTTGATCAATTCCTGCAGTTGCGGCTGGCGCTGCAGAATGGCGGTCAGCCGCTCGGGGGTCTGCTCGACGACGACCAGCAGACGCATCGGCTCGTGGATCTCGACCATCTGCCAGGGCAGACCGGTGCGCAGATCGGAATCGGCCCCTTCCATCACCCCGAACAGGCCGGTGATGTTGTGGGTGATTTTCGAACCGCAGCCGAAACGTTCGTTATCGACGCTGGAAAAATAATATTCGAGGGCAATGCCGGCCCCGACCGGTGCGGTGGCGAGCAGGATGCCTTCGACGATGTAGCCGTCGCAGTCGGTCGTCGGGTCGTAGGAAATCAGGAAGGTCCGGCGGTCGAGAAACAGGCCGCGGCTCATCTCGCGCCGGCCAATCAGGGCGGCGGCGTTGTTGGCGTGGCCGAGCTCCGGCCGGGCCTGGGAAATATCGTTGGCGCGGCCGATCACATGCCGGCTGGCCTGCCACGGCGACAAACGCGGCGGCGCCGAAGCCAGCCGGCGGCAGCGTTCGGCGGCATGGGCGCGGCAGGCTTCGCTGACCTGGCCGAGCAGCACATCGAGCGCCGCCTGGAAGCGCTCCGGCACCGCTTCGAGGTCGTACCACTCGATGCCGTCGTCGCAGGTATTGTGTTCGGCGGCAACGAACCAGGTGTTATCCGGAATGGCGATGCCGCGTTCAAGCAACGCCTGGCGCACCGGCGGGCGGTTGGCCATCGCCGCGAAGACCCGCGCATTCGGCCCGCCATGCCGGCCGGAGCAGGCGCCGCAGTCGTAGGCCGAGCGGTGCGGGTTGTTCAGGCTGGAGGAACCGTGGCCCAACATCAGGACCAGCGGCGCGAAATTGCCGGTCAGGCCGATCATCTGCAGGAAGGCTTCGACGCGGTCGACCTGCTCGTCGTCGCTAAAGCCGTGCTGCGGCTGTTCCGGCGTGGCCGGCCCGGCCTCCGCCGCGGTCAGCGCCAGGCCGGTCGCCGGCCGGCGATCGTGCAACTGGCGCCAGCGGCCGGCGGTTTTGCCGAACCAGCCGGGTGCCAGGCTGGCCGCGCTCAAGGTGAGCAAGGCCGGCAGGCCGGCCAGCGCGGTCAACAGCGGAGCGCCGAGCGGCCGGCGGCGGGTTGCCTGATAGAGCCGTTCGCGCCAGCGCAGCCGGCTGTCGCGCCGGGCGGTATAGCCGGCAAAGGCCGACTCGCGGCCGGCCAGCGGCTGTTCGCGGACGAGATGAGTCGGCTGCACGACGACCGGACAGAGGGCCGAAGGCGCCCCGTCGTCGGCCCCCTGCCAGTACATGACCACGCCGAAAAAGCCGGCGGCGCCGTAGGTCGCCACGGCCGGGGCGATTTCCTCGAGATACCGGCGGGTGCCCTCCTCACGGTCGTCCATGCACAGCACCACCTGTGCCGATGGCGTCGGCACCACTTTTTGCCGGGGATGGTTGGTGGCCAGTGCGGTGAAGAGCTGCTCGCGGTAATGGCGCTCATAGGCCAGCAGCCAGATCTGCCCGCGCTGCAAGCCGTCCAGGCTGGCCGCGCAGTCCAGCACGGCGGCGGCTTCTTCGCAGCTCAGCGTCGCCAGATCGGCCGGCGTCATCGCCAACTGGCGGCACAGCGCAGCCAGCCGCCAGGCGTTGGCCGTGGCGGCCGCGTCGTCGGGGCAGGCGGCGATCGCCTCGGCCAGCGCCCGCCAGCTTTCCTCGCGGCCGCTATTGCCGGCGCGGACCCGATGCGCCGCCTCGTTCTGCAATTGCTCCGGCAAGGCCCGACGGCGCAGGGCATCGCGGACGAAAAACTCGGCCGGACTGGCGGCATAGTAGGCGCGCAGCTCCTCGAAACTCATCGGGACGCCGGTCAGCCGGCACATCAGGTCTTCACAGAGCATGCGCTCGAGCAGCACGCGCACGGCCAGGTAATCGAGCATGGCGACCGGCGTGCCGTCGCCGCGCCCCGGGTGGCGGTCGCGCCAGAGGAACATCCCGGACCAGCCGGGCAATTCCAGGCTGAGACGTTCGAGATAGCCGTACCAGAGATGTTCTTCCGGAATCAGCCGGGCCAGTTCCTCGATCAGCACGTCGAGCGGGTCGTCGCCCAGATGGACGATTTCGTCGCGCACATTGGGCAGCTCCTCCAGCTCCCAGAACATGTCCAGCCCGGCGCAGGCCCGCCAGGCGGCGAAAAACCCCTGCGCCTGCCGCGGATTACGCCAGGCGGCGACGCCCAGATCGAGATGGGCGGCAAGCTGGCGCTGCAGAATGCTGCGTACCTGTTCCAGCACATCTTCACCGCTCAGGTATTCGAGCAGGCTGCGCAGCGTCCAGTCCACGCCGACGCGCTGGCACAGGCCGTCCCAGGCAGTCAGTGCGGCCGGCTCCCAGTCGGTGGAGTGAGTGTCGGCCATGCTGGCAAGCCCGGCGGTCAAGGCCCGGCACTGGGCAAAAACCGGGTCGTCGGCCAGCCCCTGCTCGCGCGTCAGCCAGTCGAGGCGGGCAGCGCCCGGCGTTTCCGGAGCGGCCAGCAGACTGGCCAGCAGCACGTCGCGTCGGCTCAGGGCGCGCATCACCGGCTGCTCGAGTTCCGCGACGCCCGCCTCGACGAGCGCGGCGAGCAGATCGTCATCGTCGATCCGGCCGGCCGCGTGGCATTCGCGAAAGCGCGCTTCCGGCCAATAAGTCGTCGCGCCGGTCAGTCGCTGGGCGGCGGCCAGGGCTTCCGGAAAGGGCAGATACTGAAAGCCGTGCAGCGTGTTGTGATGGACGAATTCGCGAATCGGCGCCTGGGCCGGCAGCACATGGCTCAGATGCTCGACCCAGTGGGCCAGGCGTTGGCGGATCGGCAGTTGGTCGGCGGCGCTCATCTCAGGTCCCGAACCGACGAGCGACCTGGCCGACGCTGCCGGCGACCAGTTCGAGCAAGGGCGCCGGCCAGATGCCGAGGACCAGGATGCTCAGGGCGAGGATGCCGGCGGCGGCCGATTCGGTGCGCGTCATGTCGGCCAGCGGCATGGCCGGCCCCGGCAGGCACAAACGGCCGATGACGCGCAGGCTGTAGGCGGCGCCAACCAGCATCGCCAGACAGACGAACAGGATCCAGCCGCCCCAGCGACCGTAGCCGCCGACCAGCGCATGAAGCTCGGCAATGAAGCCAGCGCTGCCCGGCAGGCCGATCGCCGCGAGCAGCGCAAAGGCCGTGAAAAAGGCGAAGCGCGGCGCCTGGCCGAGCAGCGAGCCGTAATCGGCCAGATCGCGACTGTGCGTGCGCTGGTAGAGCAGGCCGACGATCAGGAACAACAGGCCGGCGGTCAGGCCGTGCGCCACCATCTGCATCAGCGCGCCAGTCAGGCCGGTGACATTAAGCGAGGCGATGCCGAGCAGCACGATGCCCATGTGCGAAATCGACGAATAGGCGACCATCGCTTTCAAATCCTGCTGCCGCCAGGCGAGGATGCCGCCATAGAGCAAGCTGATAAAGGCGAGCAGCGCCAGCCAGTCCTGGGCGGCCAGCAAGGCGGCGGGCAGCGTTTCGGCGGCGCGGATCAGGCCGTAGGCACCCATCTTGAGCAACACCCCGGAGAGCAGGATGGAGACCGGGCTGGGCGCTTCGACATGGGCCAGCGGCAGCCAGCCGTGCAGCGGAAAGACCGGCATCTTGACGCCGAAGCCGATGAAGAAACCGGCGAAGATCAGCAATTGCATCGGCAGAGGCAAACCGCGCCCGCCGGCCGCCATGTCGGCCATCGCGAAACTGTGGCCGGGCGCCGCGTCATAGAGAAAGAGCAGGGCGACCAGCATGAACACCGAACCGCCCAGCGTGTAGAGAAAGAAATTGAGCGCCGCGCGCTGGCGATTCGGGCCGCCCAGCCGGTCGATCAGGAAGAACAGCGGGAGCAGCGTCGCTTCCCAGAAAACGTAGAACAGCGACCAGTCGCGGGCGGTGAACACGCCGAAGATCGCCGACTCGAGCAGCAGGACCAGCGTGAAGTAAAGGCGGGCACCGTCCTCCATGCGCCGCGAGACGAGCACCGCGATCAGCGTCAGCAGCGCGCTCAACAACACCATGGCCAGGGAAATGCCGTCGACGCCAAGGGCGAAATAGGAACCCAGCCGGACATTCCAGGCCCGGCTATCGAACATCTGGACGGCCGGTCCGGCCGGATCGAAGCGCCCGGCCAGCCACAGGGCATAGCCGAGCGCCGCCAGCGCGAACAGCATCGCCACCTGCCACAAGCGGACGGCCCGGCGTACCGGCAGCAGGGCGACCACGGCCGCCCCGGCAACGGGCATGAAGACCAGCACTTTCAGCACTCCCCGACCCCTCCCCCGGAATGCCCCACCCTGTATATTTTCATAGCGCGATTATGCCAGCGCCACAGGCCTTCTTGACAACGGCAAGCGGTATCCCGCGGCAAGCGCGGCAGCGCCAGCCGGTTTGACAGGGTCCGTCGGCTTGACTAAATTCAACGTTTCCCCACCCCCGACCAAATCATCATAAGGAGATCACCATGGCCGTTCTCGTAGGCAAGCAAGCCCCGGACTTCACCGCGACTGCCGTTTATGGCAACAACGAAATCAAGGAACTGAAGCTGTCCGACTTCAAGGGCAAGCCGGTTGTCCTGTTCTTCTACCCGCTCGACTTCACCTTCGTCTGCCCGTCCGAACTGATCGCCTTCGATCACCGCCTGGCCGAATTCAAGCAGCGCGGCGTCGAAGTGATCGGCGTCTCGATCGATTCGCCGTTCACCCACCTGGCCTGGAAGAACACCGCCATCAAGGATGGCGGCATCGGCCAGGTCGGCTACCCGCTGGTCGCCGACCTCAAGCACAGCATCTGCCGCGCCTATGACGTCGAACTGGAAGGCGAAGGCGTGGCGCTGCGCGGCTCTTTCCTGATCGACAAGACCGGCGTGGTGATGCATCAGGTGGTCAACATGCTGCCGCTCGGTCGCGACATCGACGAAATGCTGCGCATGGTCGATGCACTGCAATTTTTCGAAGAGCATGGTGAAGTTTGCCCGGCCGGCTGGAACAAGGGCAAACCGGGCATGACGGCGACCACCGAAGGGGTCGCCGCCTACCTGGCAAAAAATGCCAAGAAACTGTAAATAAAGCTTATTTTTCACTCCGGCGAAAGCCGATGGCAAAACCCCGACGACTTCAGCAGTCATCGGGGTTTTTTCTGCTGTAACTTTCGCCAATTACCGGCTAGAATTTGGTAAATTTGCAATTTCGGAAATCACAGATCATCATGGCCGAACCTGAATTCCTAAGTACCCGACAAGCGGCAATGCGCCTGGGGGTTTCGCTTGGCACCGTGCAGAACATGGTCGAAGGCGGCTCCCTTGAGGCCTGGAAGACGACCGGCGGACACCGCCGCATTCCGGTCGCCTCGGTCGAGGCCCTGCTCTCCCGCCGGCGGAGCATGACGCCGAGCACCCAGGAAAGCGCCAACCAGCTGGACATCCTGATCACCGAGGACGACCCGACGATCCAGATGCTCTACCAGTTGACCATCGACAGTTGGGAGTTGCCGCTCAAGCTGCGCATTGCCGGCAATGGCTTCGACGGCCTGTTACTGGTCGGCGAACGGGTTCCCGACATTCTGATTGCCGACCTGATGATGCCCGGCATGGATGGCTTCGAGATGGTGCGCCACTTGCGCACCAACCCGGCCCTGTCGCGGATGGACATCATCGTTGTCAGCGCGATGGACCGGGCCGACATTGAGGAAAAAGGCCTGCCCAGAGACATCACGATCTTTGGCAAACCGATTCCTTTCCACGAAATCAAGGGCTTCATCCTCGGCCGCCTGGCGGCCCGTAAACGCCCGGCATAATGCCGCCGGCAACTGCTTTGACGCCGGACGGACACAGCGATGACAGTGTGCGAATCGGTAGCGTATGATCTGCCGCAACATCCGCCCGTTAGTGGCGGGTGATAAAAACTAAAGCAGTGGAGATGAGACATGGGTTTCTTTGGAAATGGCGCAGCGCTCGCCAAGATTGATCGCGACATTACGGACATCGCCGAGGGCACGGCGGATCTTTCGCACAGCGTCGGCGCCCCGGGCAACGACGCGGCCGGACGGATATCGGCCAACATCAACCGCTTTTTCAGCCGGGTCCGCGGCCTGATAGGGCATGCCCGGGAAGGCAGCGTCAGCATCGCTGCCGATGCCGCCCGGATGAACCATCTGGTGCAACTGACCGGCGATGCCGTGCGGCGCCAGGAAAAGCTGGCCGGCGACATCTTTGAATCGAGCAACCGGGTCAATCACGCGGTCGGCGAAGTGGCGATGAACTCCGACGCCATCCAGGCCTCGACCCAGAACAATCTCGATCTCGCCCAGCGTTCGCTGGAACAGATGGAAACCGTCGCCTCGACGATGCGCTCGACCAACGAGCATATCGAGCACTTCTCATCGACCGTCGGCGAACTGCATTCCAGCTCAATGAAGATCAACGAAATCGTCCAGTTGATCAACGACATTTCCGACCAGACCAATCTGCTGGCGCTCAACGCGGCCATCGAAGCCGCCCGCGCCGGCGAGGCCGGCCGGGGCTTTGCCGTGGTCGCCGACGAAGTGCGCAAGCTGGCCGAAAAGGTCAAGACCGCCACCCAGGTGATCGGCCAGAACACCCAGTCGATGATCAACCTGGTCTCCGACACCTCGGAAAAAACCCAGACCATCGTCGGCGAAGTCACCCGCGCCAACGGCTACATCGAAACCTCGGCCGCCGACCTGACGACGATGGTCGGCGATTTCAAGCGGACGACCGAACAGCTGTCGAGCATTGCCGGCGCCATCTACAATCTGCGCGAAAGCAACCAGACCATTCATCAGGAAGTCGAGGAAATCCGCAATCACTCGGTGGACATCTCCGGCCGCATGAAGCAATGCCTCGATTCGGCCAAGACCCTGCGCGAATCGACTGAAGACCTGCAATGCACGCTGGCCGACTTCCGCACCGGCAACAGCGTGTTCGACACCCTGCACGACAAATGCACCGGCTTCCGCGATGCGGTCGCCGCCCTGCTGGCCAAGCTGGCCGACCGGGGCATCAATGTCTTCGACCAGAGCTACAAGGAAATTCAAGGCTCCGATCCGAAGCGCTACACCACCGCCTACGACGCTCAGTGCGACGGCGAATTGACCCGCCTCTACGACGATCTGCTGCGCGACGTACCGGGCCTGGCCTACTCGCTGGCCGTCGACAACGGCGGTTACGCGCCGGCCCATAACGGCCAGTTCTCCAATCCGCCGAGCGGCGATCCGGCAATCGACCTGGTCAAATGCCGGCACAAGCGCATCTTCAACGACCCGGTCGGCCTGAAACTGGCGAAGAACCAGAAATCATCGCTCTTCCAGACCTATGTCCGCGACACCGGCGAAATCTTCAACGATCTGTCGATGCCGATCGTCATCGGCGGCCGTCACTGGGGTGCCGTGCGCATCGGCTTCAAGAGCGACATGGTGGTCAAGGACAAGCGCTAGCGCCTGCCGCGCCAGCTTCCCGTCAGACCAAAGCGAGGGGCCGGACGGCCCCTCCGCCGTTGACCGCTAGACGTTGTACACGACCTCGACATTTTCCGGCTGCAACCAGCCGTTCAGCGCTTCGAGCAAGGCATCGTCAAGCCTGACGCGGGCCGCTTCACCGAGCACGATTTCGCACTCGGCCGTCTCGTTGCGGTAACGAATCCGTACCGCCGCCGGCCCCGGCGCGAAAGGCGTCAGCAGGCTCTTCAGCTTGCGGGCATCGGAATTGCCGTTCATCTTGAGCAGCAGATAACGGGCGAACCTGGCCCGCGCCTCGCCCAGCGTCATCAGCTTGTCGGCGGTAACGCTGTTGCTGCCGGAGAACTCGTCGAACCTGACCTTGCCTTCGATGACCAGCACCTCGTCGGTGACGATCTTGGCGCGCTCGGCCTCGAACAGTTCATTGAAGACGGTCACCTCGATCATCCCGGTACCGTCGTCGAGCTGGACGAAAAGCATCTTGCCGCGCCGGGTCATCTGGGTGCGCACGCCGACCACGACGCCGGCCAGCGTCGTCAGTTCCTTCGACGGCTGCAACTGGTTGAGCGGCCGGCGGACGAAGCGCGACAACTCCTTCTTGCAGGTGTTGTAGGGGTGGCCGGAGAAGAAGAAGCCGAGTGCCGTCTTCTCCTGCATCAGCTGTTCTTTCTCGTCCCAGCGCTTGACCGTGACATATTGCGGCGCATGATCTTCGGCGACATTGCCGATATCGAACAGACTCGACTGCATCGCATTGCGCTCGGCCTGGTCGGCAAAATCCATGGCGATGCCGACCGAGGCAAGCAGCTTGTGGCGATCGGCATCGATGCTGTCGAAGGCGCCGGCCTTGATCAGCGCCTCGGTGGTCCGGCGATTGACCATCCGCTTGTCGCAGCGCTGGCAGAAATCGAACAGATCCTTGAACGGGCCGCCGGCATCGCGGGCGCGCAGGATATCGTTGACCGCCTGCTCGCCGGTGCCCTTGACCGCCCCCAGCCCGTAACGGATGGTGCTGCGGTCGACCGGCTCGAAACGGTAATTCGAGGCATTGACGTCCGGCCCGAGCATCTTGAGCTTGTTGGCAGACCCCACCGCATCTTCATAGAAGATCTTCACCGAGTCGGTATTGTCCATGTCGGAGGACATGGTCGCCGCCATGAAGGCCGCGCAGTGGTGCGCCTTGAGCCAGGCGGTGTGATAGGTGACGACGGCGTAAGCAGCGGTGTGCGACTTGTTGAAGCCGTATTCCGCGAACTTGGTCATCAGGTCGAACAGCTGTTCGGCCAGTGCCGGGTCGTAGCCCTTTTCCTTGGCACCGGCGGCGATCGTCTCGCGGTGCTTGGCCATTTCCTCGGGCTTCTTCTTGCCCATCGCCCGGCGCAGCATGTCGGCGCCACCCAGCGTGTAGCCGCCGATGATCTGCGAGATCTGCATCACCTGTTCCTGGTACACGATGACGCCGTAGGTCGGCGACAGGCAGGCGGTCAGGTCGGGGTGGAAATAATCGATTTTCTGCTGGCCCTTCTTGCGCAGGATGAAGTCGTCGACCATCCCGGAACCGAGCGGACCGGGACGATAGAGCGCGAGCACAGCGATGATGTCTTCGAAACGGTCGGGCGCCAGCTTTTTCAGCAGCTTCTTCATGCCCTCCGATTCAACCTGGAAGATCGCCGTCGTGTTGGCGTCCTTGAGGATCTGGTAGGCGGCCGGGTCGGTGAAGCCTAGGCTCATCAGGTCGAGCTTTTCGCCGGTCATCCGGCGGATGTACTCGACGGCGAGCTCGATAATGGTCAGATTTCGCAGGCCCAAAAAGTCGAACTTGACCAGGCCGACCTTCTCGACGTCGTCCTTGTCGAACTGCGAAACCGTGGACGCATCGCTGCCGGTCGCCTGGTAGATCGGGCAGAACTCGGTGATCTTGCCCGGCGCAATCAACACGCCGCCGGCGTGCATACCGACATTTCGCGTCAAATCCTCGAGTCGACCGGCCAGGTCGAACAGCTCGCGGATGGTTTCGCCGTCGCCGTCGCCTTCCATCATTTCCTTGAGCTGCGGCTCCTGCTCAAGCGCCTCGGCCAGCGATACCGGCTTGTTCTGGACGATCGGGATGAGCTTGGAAATGCGGTCGCACATCGAGTACGGCAGGCCGAAGACGCGGCCGACGTCGCGGATCACCGCCTTCGAGGACATCGTACCGAAGGTGGCGATCTGGCTGACCGCGTCCTCGCCGTAGTGCTGACGGACGTACTCGATGACGCGCCAGCGGTTGTCCTGGCAGAAGTCGACGTCGAAGTCGGGCATCGAGACTCGTTCCGGGTTCAGGAACCGTTCGAAGAGCAGTGCGTAGGCGAGTGGATCAAGGTCGGTAATCAGCAGGCTGTAGGCGACCAGAGAACCGGCACCGGAACCCCGCCCCGGCCCGACCGGCACGCCGTTGGCCTTGGCCCACTTGATGAAGTCGGCGACGATCAGGAAGTAGCCGGGGAAGCCCATCTGGACGATGGTGTTGCACTCGAAGACCAGCCGCGCGTCGTATTCCGGCCGGCGTTTCAGGCGCTCCTCGGGGTCCGGGTACAACTCCGCCAGACGGACTTCCAGGCCCTTCTCCGCTTCATCGATGAGGAATTCGTCGATGGTCATGCCCGGCGGAATCGGGAAGTTGGGCAGGAAGTTCTTGCCCAGCGTCAGCTCGATATTGCAGCGCTTGGCGATTTCCAGCGAGTTTTCCAGCGCTTCCGGCAGGTCGGCGAACAGCGCGACCATTTCGTCCTGAGTCTTGAAATACTGTTCCTCGGTATAGATTTTCGGCCGCCGCGTATCGCCCAGCACATAGCCTTCGGCGATGCAGACGCGGGCTTCGTGCGCCCGGAAGTCGTCGCGGTTCATGAACTGGATCGGGTGCGTGGCGACCAGTGGCAAGCCCGTCTCGCCGGCCAGATCGGCCGTCTGCTGGACGATGGCCTCCTGCTGCGGCTGGCCGTAGCGCTGCACTTCGAGGTAGAAGGCGCCGGGGAAAATCGCTTCCCAGGCCTTGGCACGCTCGCCGGCCAGATCGAAATTGCCGTTGATCAGGGCTTCGCCGATATCGCCGAGATGCGCCCCGGACAGCGCGATCAGGCCGTCGCAGCCGAGCTCGGTGAACCATTCGCGGCGGAGTTCGGCGCGATCCCGCCGCCCCTCGACCAGGTAAGCCTTGCTCAGCAGTTCGCACAATTGCTGGTAACCGGCCCGGTTACGCACCAGTAGCAACAGGCGATAGGCGTCGTCGGGCGATTCCGGGTTGGCGATCCAGACATCCGCCCCGGCCACCGGCTTGACGCCCTTGCCGCGCGCCCCGGAATAGAACTTGACCAGGCCGAACAGGTTGCCGAGATCGGTCAGGGCCATCGCCGGCATGCCGTCGCCGGCGGCCCGCTTGACGGCGTCGCCGAGGCGGACGATGCCGTCGGTCACAGAGTATTCGGAATGGAGGCGGAGGTGGACGTAGCGCGGGGGATTCATGGGCGGCATTTTACCGCGCCAGCCCAACGCCCCCGAAGAGGCGATTACATTTTGTCCGACCATCGGCTAGATTAGCGGCTGCAAAAATCAATAACGGAGACCCTGCATGATCCTCGAAGCCCCCCTCGTCCAGCGCACCGACCGCGCCGACGGCCTGACCACCCTGACCCTGAACCGGCCCGGTCAGTTCAATTCCCTGTCCAAGGACATGCTGAGCGCCCTGCAGACCGAGCTGGACGCCATCGCCGCCGACCCGGCCGTGCGCGTCGTGGTCATCGCCGGCGCCGGCAAGGCCTTCTGTGCCGGCCACGACCTGAAGGAAATGCGCGCCAATCACAGCAAGGAATTCATGCAGGCGCTGTTCAAGCAGTGCGGCGAGCTGATGCTGACGATCACCCGCCTGCCGCAACCGGTGATCGCCCGCATCCACGGCATCGCCACGGCCGCCGGCTGCCAGCTGGTGTCGATGTGCGATCTGGCGGTCGCCGCCGACGTCGCCAAATTCGCCGTCTCCGGCATCAACGTCGGCCTCTTCTGTTCGACGCCGGCCGTCGGCCTGGCGCGCAATCTCGGCCGCAAGGCGGCGCTCGAAATGCTGCTCACCGGCGAATTCATCGATGCCATGGAAGCCAAGGCCAAAGGCCTGGTCAATCGCGTCGTACCGGCCGATGCGCTCGATGCCGAAATCGAACGCCTGGCCCAGGCGATCATTGCCAAGAGCGCCGTCGCCGTGCGCACCGGCAAGGGAATGTTCTACCAGCAACTGGAAATGGGCCTGGTCGAAGCCTACGCCTACGCCGGCGAGGTGATGGCCTGCAACATGATGAGCGAGGACGCCGGCGAAGGCATTGACGCCTTCATGCAGAAACGCCCGCCGCAGTACCAGGGCCGCTGAACCACCGGGCGAGGTAAGCCCCTGGGCGTGCCGCCTTTCGCGAGCGAGCGGCGCGCCCGGTGACATTCCCTGACGAAGCTGGCGGGCAAGCCGGGTAAAATCCCGCCTCATGTCCGCCCTCTCCCCTTCCCGCCAGACCCTGCTGCTCTTCCTGCTTGCCCTCGCCGTGTTGTTGCCCGGCATCTGGGAAGCGACCGGATTGACCGGCAAGGACGAATTCTTCCTCGGCCTGCGCACGCCGATGGAAATGATCGAGGGCAATCACTGGCTGGTGCCTTTTCTCGACGGCGCCCCGCGCATCCGCAAGCCGCCGCTGCTCTACTGGCTCGGCCGCGCCAGCTTCGAAGCCTTCGGCATTTCGCTGGTCACGGCCCGCCTCGTCGGCGTCCTCTTTGCCGCCCTGCTCATCGTCTCGACCGCCGGCATCGCCCGCCGCCTGACCGGCAAGGCCGAAACCGGCTGGCTCGCCGGCTGCATCCTGCTCGGCTGCCTCGGCATGGCCACCGAGGGCCGCCGTTTCATGCTCGACATGCCAGTCGCCGCGCTGTCGGCGGCAGCCTTCTGGGCCGCGCTGGTCTGGCTGGAACGGCGCCGTACCGGCTGGCTGACCCTGGCCACGCTGCTCCTCGTCGCCGGCTTCCTGACCAAGGGGCCGATCGTCGCCCTGGTCTTTGGCGCCGGCTGCCTGGCGCTGCTCTTCAGCGGCCGGCTGCGCTTCGCCGAACTGCGCCCGCACGGTCTGCTCCTGCTCGGCCACGGCCTGCTGGGGGTGCTGCTCGCCCTGCCGTGGTTCTTCATTGTCCGGGCGCTTTACCCGGAGGCGGCCAATCAGGTGCTGACCGACGAACTGGAATCGCGCCAGTTCTTCAACCTGTCGCCCGGCATCGTCCTCGGCCTGCTCAACATCGCCCTGCCCTGGGCCTTCGTCTTCATCGTCAGCGCCTGGAAGCTGCGCCAGGAGCACGGCACCTCGCGCATCACGCTGCTCTGGTTCCTCGCCTCCTTCCTGCCCTTCCTGTTCATCAAGAGCTTCGACCGCTACCTGATCGGCTCGCTGGTGCCGCTGGCCATTTTCCTCGCCGTCGCCCTGCCGCAACTGCGCACCCGCTGGCCGTTCCGGCTCGGCGCGCTGCTCGCGCTGCTGCTCGGCGGCGGGCTGGCCGGCTTCGCTTTCTGGTTCCAGCTCGGCGGCTGGTACTGGCTGATCCTGCCGGCCGCCTATCTGGCCTGGGCCTGGTGGCAGCGGCGCGCCCTCGGGCACACGCTGGCCGCCCCGATGCTGTTCTGGATCGCCGTGCTGTGGGGCGTCTTCCCGGCCATCGGCGTCAATGCCGTGCCGTCAGCCGTCGTCGAACTCGGCCGGGAGCAGCCGGTCGCCATGTTCGACGGCCCGCAACCGGCCATGCTGCCGATACTTTCCCGGCAAACGCACCGCCATTACGCCCGCCTCGACCCGTTCGACCTGGCTGAAATAAGCGCCGGCAAAACCCCGGTCTTCGTCGAAGACAAGGACCTGCCGGCCTTTCGCGCCGCCCTCAACAACGCCGGCTATCGCGCCACGCCGCGCGGCAGTTACCAGACCCTGGCCTCGCACGGCTCCGGCCTGCGCTTTGCCCGCATCGGCGCCCAGTCCGCCGACTGGCAGGCGGCCCTGGCCGGCCGTTCGCTGGCGCCGCTGCTCACCACCGTGCATTGGTTCGAGATCGATAAACCATGATCGTCCGCCCGGAAAAATTGCTCCGCTGGCTCTCGCCGCCGCTTTTCGTTGCCGCCCTGGCCGCCGCTTTCTGGCGCGCCCCGACGCCGCCGGCTCCGGCCTTCGTGCCGCCCCCGGTAGCCACCGCCTCGACATTGCCGGCCGGGTTCGCGACCAGCATGCTGCCGAAGACAGCCGAGTCGGCGCATGCCGCCAGCCTGACCCAACTGCCGGACGGCCGGATTGCCGCCGCCTGGTTTGCCGGCAGCCGCGAAGGCGCCGGGGACGTGGCGATCTGGTTCAGCACGCTCGGCGCGGACGGCTGGCGCCAGCCGATGCCGATTGCCAACCGCGAAAGCACCGCCGGCGGCACCTTCGCCCACGTCCGCAAGGTCGGCAATCCGGTGCTCTACGCCGAGGGGAGCTGGCTGCACCTGTGGTACGTCACGGTCGGCATCGGCGGCTGGGCCGGCAGCGCCATCGCCCATAGCCAATCGACCGACGGCGGCAAGACCTGGAGCAAACCGAGCAAGCTGCAGACTTCGCCCTTCCTCAACATCAGCACGCTGGTCCGCATGCCGCCGCTGCCGCTGGCCGACGGCGGACTCGGCCTGCCGGTCTATCACGAGTTCATCGGCAAGCATGGCGAATGGCTGCGCCTGTCGGCGACCGGCCAGATTGTCGACAAGGTCCGCCTGACGCACGCCCGGAAAACCCTGCAGCCAGCCGTCGTCGCCCTTGATGCGCAGCGCGGCGTGGCAATGCTGCGCGATGCCGGCCCCGGCCAGGGCTACGTGCAGACAGCCAGCACCGCCAATGCCGGGCTTTCCTGGGAAGCCGGCGCCGCGCTGCCGATCGCCAACCCGAACTCCTCGGTCGCGCTGCTCCGCCTGCCGAGCGGCCGCCTGTTGCTGGCCGGCAACCCGGCGCACGGCCGCGAAGCGCTGCTGCTGTGGCTATCGGCCGACGAAGGCAAGACCTGGCAGGCAAGCCGCACGGTCGAAACCGCCGACGACGGCGGCGCCGAATTTTCCTACCCGGCGTTGCTGCTCGGCCGCGACGGCCGCATCCATCTCGCTTACACCTGGCGCCGCCAGAGCATCAAATACGCCACCTTCAGCGAAGCCTGGCTGGATGGAGGACAACCATGAACGCCCTGGCCGCCTACGGCCTGCTGGCCGACGGCCTGATCTTCGGCGCCATCGTCTCGCTGCTGCCGCTCGGCCCGCTGCGCGCCCGCGCGGCGCTGGTCGCCACCGCCGTGGCGCTGATCGGCGGCATCGCCCCGGTCATGCACGGCACCTTCGGGACGCCCTCGCTGACCCTGCTGCAGCTGGTACTGCTGCAACTGGCCGAGCGCAGCCCGTCGCCCTTGTCGTTCAAGCCGGCCCTCGGGCTGCTCATCTTCGTCACCTTGTTTTATCCGGCCGCGCTGGGCTGGGGCGCATTCGACCCCTATGCCCTCGGCTATCAACCGCTGGCCTTGCTCGCCGCGCTGATTCCGCTGGCTGCTGCCTTGTGGTGGCGCCGGCAATACACCTGGCTGATCATCCTGGCAGTCGACCTGGCCGCTTACGCGACCGGCGTTTTCGCCAACCTGTGGGATGTCCTGTTCGATCCGCTGCTGGCGCTACTGGCGCTGAGCATCGTCGCCCGCCAGGGCGTCATCCGGATTATCGCGTCAAGGATTCGCTGATCAACTTGCGGATGCTGCCGGCCTCGAAGGGCTTGTCGCAGATCGCCGAGACACCGGCCCGCTCGACCGCCGCCAAGCGCCCCATGTTCTGCTCGCTGGTCACCATCAGCACCGGCACGCTGTTCTGCCAGCTTTGCGTGCGGATATACTCGGTCAGTTCGCGGCCGTCCATTTCCGGCATGTTGTAGTCGGTGATCACCAGATCGACCATGGTGTCGAGCAGCAGCTCGACCGCCTGCTTGCCATTGACCGCCTCGGTGATCTTCTCGATGCCGAGTTCTTCGAGCAGGCGCCGGAGATGGTGGCGGGAAGCCATGCTGTCGTCGACGATCAGCACGCGCAGCCCTTCGACTTCGGCGATATCGAGATCGGCCGGCGGATTCAGGTAGTCGGCGGCGGCGAACAGGGCGCGCGACAACTGCTGTTCGTTGAACGGCTTGGCGACAATGCTGCAGGCACCGGACTGACGCACCGGTTCGAGCACCTGCGGCCGCGTTTCGCTGGAAATCAGGATGAAGGGGACGGCTTCCAGGTCCTCGTCGAGGCGCATCGCGGAAACCAGTTCGGTGCCTGCCATATCCGGCAGGTAGAGGCTACTGATCACCACCAGCCCGTCGCGCGCCACCTCGGTCATCGCCGCCAGCGCCGCGGCGCCCGAATCGAGCACGGTGATGTGCCGCACCCCCTGGTGTTCGAGCATCCGGCTGACCAGCCCCGCCTGCATGTGCGACGGTTCGACGAGCAGAACGGAAATATCGGCGAGGGAAACGGTGAGGGCCATGCGATCACTCCGAAACGGGGGAATAACCGCACTATAGCAGCGTAGCGCGGACTTTCTGCGCGCTACGCCTGTTCTCCGGACTGTCTTAGCCGCGTAGCCGCCGGGTGATTTCGGCGACGCGCTGTCCGTAGCTTCTGGCGGTATCGAGATCGCCCTGCGGAATTTCCTCGACGCTGGCATCCGACGGCGACTGCACCAGCAGGCCGACCGAACCGCCCAGGCTGTTGATGTCGTTGCGCGTCGACTCTTTCTTGTTGCTCGGCAGCAGGCCGAGGCTGACCCAGATGCCGCCGTGCTGCGAGGCCAGGGTCTGCAGCGCCATCAGCGTCGCGCCCTTGTCGCCAACCGGGCTGGCGCTGTTGGTGAAGCCGGCGAACACCTTGTCCTGCCAGAGGCGGGAGTACCACGGCTTGGACGAGGCATCGGCGAATTTCTTGAACTGCCAGCTCGGGCCGCCCATGTAGGTCGGCGAACCAAAGACGATGGCATCGGCGGCAGCCAGCTTGTCCCAGCCACCTTCCGGCAGATTGCCTTCGGCATCGATGGCGAGCAGTTCGCCGGCGGCGCCTTGGGCGACCTGCTGGGCAACACGCTGGGTATGGCCGTAGCCGGAGTGATAGACGACAACTACCTGGGTCATTTCTGTTTCCTTTAGGTTAGAACACAAAGTCGGGGGTAAAAATCAGTCGTCGGCGGCAACCGGCGGCAGATCGAAAAGCAGGAACTCCGCTTCCTCGCTGGCCACGAAATGCAATTCGCTTTCGTCGGCGATCTTGGCGCCGTCACCGGCGGCCAGGTTTTGGCCGTTCAGCGTCAGGCGACCGCGGACCATCTGCACATACGCCAGACGACCGGCCGCCAGCACCGCATCGATCGCCTCGCCGGGGCCCAGCACGCTGGCCCACAGCCGGGCATCCTGACCGATGGTCGTGCTGCCCTCAGCGCCATCCGGCGAAGCGACCAGCCGCCAGCGGCCGCGCATCTCCTCGATAGCCAGCGGCTGCTGCTCGTAGCTCGGCGCCGTCGCCCGGCGGGCCGGCTCGATCCAGATCTGCAGCAGATGCGTGGCCTCGTCCGCCGAGGGATTGAACTCACTGTGCCGGATGCCGCTGCCGGCCGACATCCGCTGCACTTCGCCGCGCCGGATGATGCCGCCATGGCCGAGGCTGTCCCGGTGCTCGAGGGCGCCGGAAAGAATGTAGGTGACGATTTCCATGTCGCGGTGGCCATGCGTGCCGAAACCGGTGCCGGGCGCCACCCGGTCCTCGTTGATGACGCGCAACGCGCCCCAGCCCATTTCCGCCGGGTCGTGATATTCGGCAAAGGAAAAGCTGTGGCGAGCCAGCAGCCAGCCATGATCGGCGAAACCGCGTTCACCGGAAGGGCGCAGGGTGATCATGGGAACTCCTTGTGAATTTGTGATATAGCTTAGTTGCCATGGTAGGCGTACAGTTCGCAATAAAACAGCGAATTGTTTTGGTCATATCGTTCAATTAAATTCACATGAAGATATCGCTCGATCTGTTGCACATGCTCGACGCCATCGAACGCCACGGCAGTTTCACCGCCGCCGCGGCCGCCCTACACCGCGTGCCCTCGGCGCTGTCGCATGCCATCGCCAAGCTGGAGGACGAACTCGGCCTGGCGCTGTTCCTCCGCGAAGGGCGGCGCGCCACGCTGACGCCGGCCGGCCGCACACTGCTCGACGACGGTCGCCACCTGCTGCGCGCCGCCGACGAACTGGAACGCCGGGTACAACGGATCGCCACCGGCTGGGAAAGCGAGTTGCGCATCGCCGTCGATATGATCATTCCGGCCGAACGGCTGTACCCGGCGATCGGCCGCTTCTACGCCGCCGGCCACAGCACGCAGATCCACCTGGTCTACGAAGTGCTCGGCGGCGTCTGGGATGCGCTGGCTACCGGCCGGGCCGACCTGGCGATCGGGGCGCCCGGCGACCTGCCGGCGCGCAGCGGCATCAGCAACCGCCTGCTTGGCCATACCCGGCTGCTCTTCATGGTCGCCCCGCAGCACCCGCTGGCCACCAGCCCGGAGCCGATTGCGCCGCGCCAACTGATCCGCCACCGGGCGATTGCCATCGCCGACACCTCGCGCGAACTGACCGCCCGCACCTCCGGCCTGCTCGAAGGCCAGGACGTCCTGCGCGTCCCCGACATGCCGGCCAAGGCGGCCGCCCAGGCCGCCGGCCTCGGGGTCGGCCACCTGCCGCGCTGGCTGGCCGAGCAAGAAGCCGCCGCCGGCCGGCTGCTCGAAAAGGAACTCAGCGAACCGCGCCCGGCGATGCCCTACTACCTGGCCTGGCGGACGCGGCATACCGGCAAGGCGCTGCAATGGTTTCTCGCGGAGCTGGCGAAAGACGACGAAATCGCCGCGCTGACCGCCGGCTTGTAAGCATTCCGCCGCCCGGCGAAGCGCCGTTGGCCCGGATAGCGGCCTCTGGCGGTATCCTTGTCGGCCACTCAGGCCACTGCCAAGGAATTCGATGCCCGCCCTGCCCGCCGTTTTGCTCCCGCCGACCGACCCGACGGCCACCGCCGAAATCCTTGCCGCCACGCAGAACTGGCTGGAGCGCGCGGTGATCGGCCTCAATCTCTGCCCGTTCGCCAAATCGGTGCACGTCAAGAAACAGATCCGCTACGCCGTCACTGCCGCCCGAACGGCCGACGAACTGCTCGGCGAACTGGAACACGAACTGCAGCTGCTGGCCGACACCGAGCCGGAAGCCCTCGACACGACACTACTGATCCACCCGGCGGTGCTGGGGGATTTCCTCGACTTCCATTTCTTTCTCGCCGAAGCCGACGCCTTGATCCGCAACCTCGGTTTCGACGGGGTGTTCCAGATCGCCAGCCTGCATCCGCAATACGAATTCGCCGGCAGCGACCCGGACGACATCGACAATTATTCCAACCGCGCCCCATATCCGACCCTGCATCTGCTCCGCGAGGCGAGCATCGACCGCGCCGTGGCGGCCTTTCCGGATGCCGCCGATATTTTCGAGCGCAATATCGAAACCCTGCAGAAACTCGGCCACGCCGGCTGGCGGCGCCTGTGGCTGGACGAGCCGGGCCAGGACTGAAGCCGGCCGGCTTGATTACAATCGGCCAAACACACAAGGAGACGACCGATGGCCAAGACCCCGTTTTGCTGGGAAGACCCGCTGCTGCTCGAGACGCAGCTGACCGCCGAAGAACGCCAGCTGCGCGACGCGGCGCGCGCTTACTGCCAGGACCGGCTGATGCCGCGGGTGCAGCAGGCTTTCCGCCATGAACAGACCGACCCCGAGATTTTTCGCGAAATGGGTGCCCTCGGCCTGCTCGGCCCGACCATCCCGCCCGAACACGGCGGCGCCGGCCTGAACTATGTCAGCTACGGCCTGATCGCCCGCGAAGTCGAGCGCGTCGATTCAGGCTACCGCTCGATGATGAGCGTCCAGTCCTCGCTGGTCATGGTGCCGATTCTCGAATTCGGCTCGCCGGAACAGAAGCAGAAATACCTGCCGAAACTGGCCAGCGGTGAATGGATCGGCTGCTTCGGCCTGACCGAACCGGACCACGGCTCCGACCCCGGCAGCCTGATCACCCGGGCCCGCGCGGTACCTGGCGGCTACCGGCTGTCCGGCAGCAAGATGTGGATCACCAACGCGCCGATCGCCGACGTTTTCATCGTCTGGGCCAAGAACGATGCCGGCGAGATCCGCGGCTTCGTGCTCGACAAGGGCATGCCCGGCCTCTCGGCCCCGGCGATTGCCGGCAAGGTCGGCCTGCGCACCTCGATCACCGGCGAGATCGTCATGGACGATGTCTTCGTCCCGACGGAAAACGAATTTCCCAGCGTGCGCGGCCTGAAAGGGCCGTTCACCTGCCTCGACTCGGCGCGCTACGGCATCGCCTGGGGCGCCCTCGGCGCCGCCGAGTTCTGCTGGCACACGGCCCGCCAATACACCCTTGAGCGCCAGCAGTTCGGCCGTCCGCTGGCCGCCAACCAGCTGATCCAGAAGAAACTGGTCGACATGCAGACGGAAATCACCCTCGCCCTGCAAGGCTGCCTGCGCCTCGGTCGGATGAAGGACGACGGCAGCGCCTCGGTGGAGATCACTTCGATGATGAAACGCAACTCCTGCGGCAAGTCGCTCGACATTGCCCGCACGGCGCGCGACATGCTGGGCGGCAACGGCATCTCGGATGCCTATGGCGTGATCCGCCATCTGGTCAATCTGGAAGTGGTGAATACCTACGAAGGCACGCACGATGTCCATGCGCTGATCCTCGGCCGCGCCCAGACCGGCATCGCCGCCTTCGCCAACTGAGCGGCGCGGCTAGGCGTCAGCCGCCTCGCCGGCTTCGGCCCATTCGATGATCGCCCGCCATTGCTCCAGATCGCGCTCGGCGCGCGACGGCGGCAGATCAAAGATGGTCAGGCCGGCGGCGGCAGTCTGCACGTAGGTCTGCGTATCGCGCAGGTAGGCCAGGACCGGCAGGTCGAAGGTGGCGAAGAAGCGCTCCAGCTCGCCGGCCGCCCGGGTCCGGGCATCGACCCGCATGCCGACCACCGCGACGTCGGCCTTGCCCTTGCGCACGGCCTTTTCGGAAAGCAATTCGGTGAGGAAATGGCGGGTCGCCAGCATGTCGAACATCGACGGCTGGACCGGCACGATGACCCGCGTCGATAGCTTGAGCACCTTTTCCAGCAGCTTGCCGTGCAGCCCGGCCGGCGTATCGAGCACGACATGGCTGGTGCCTTTCGGCGGCCGCAGGATGTTGTCGTGGCCGATATCCCAGGTATCGATACTGGGCAACGAGAAGGGCCGGATGGCCAGCCACTCGCGCGACGATTGCTGGCGGTCGATATCGCCAAGCATCACGTCATGCCGCCGGGCAGCGAAGTAGCCGGCCAGATTGGTCGCCAGCGTGCTTTTGCCGGAACCGCCCTTGGGATTGGCGACGAGAAAGGCTTTCATGTCGGATTTTCCTGCTTGTCGAGAATGTGGCGTACCAGATTGACGTGCTCGCGCAAGGTATAGACCAGATCGGAGAAGCCGAGCGGTACGTGGAGCTGGCTCGCCTCTTCGTCGAGAGCGTCGAGCCGGCTGCGATAGTCGGCCATCTTGGCCGGGTCGAAACGGTGACGGATATCTTCTTCGAGGAACTTCAGTTCGCCGTAGGAACGGAAGATCTTCGAGCGGACGCGCCAGGTGTAGAGCGCCGGCGCCACTTTGAGCAGCGGAATCAGCAAGGCGATGATCGGCACCAGCAGCACGATCAGCCGGTCGAACAGCACGGCCAGCCAGAACGGCAGATAGCGCTGGAGAAATGGCGAACCAGACTGAAAATAGCGCGCCGCCTCGGGCGACAGCGGCAGCAACTGATCCATGTAGGCGGGAAACTCGCCGGCGCTCTGGAAGAAGCCGGACTTCCCGTGCACCTCGCTGACCGCCTGCAGCAACAGGGTTTGCAATGCCGGATGCAGATCGTCGCGGACGATCAGGTTGGCGGTCGGCGCCAGGACCTTGATATCTTCCGGCGGAAAATCGCGCACCAGATCGGCCGCCCCTTGCGGCAAGGTCAGCCGGGTGAGGAACGGAAAGTGCCGCTGGTAAGCGTTGGCCTGGGCAAAGCTCATCACCTTGACGCCGGGCGAGCGCAGCAGCACCTGAACGACCGGCGCGCTCTCGGCGGCGATGATGAAGGCGGCGTCGATCCGTCCCTGCTGCAGCTCTTCGGCGGCGACCAGGCCAGAGAGCGGCAACAGCTTGTCGTTGGTCCGGATTTCGTTGGCCTCGAGCAGGCGCTGCGCCAACTGGCGAATGCCCGAGCCTTCCTGGCCAATGGCAATGCGCTTGCCCTGCAACTGGGTCAGGCGGTCGAGCCGCTTGTCGCCGCGATAGAAAACCCAGACCGGCTCGTAGAAAACACTGCCCAGCGAAAGCAGGCCGGAGTCGTCGGCCTCGTCCGGATCGTTCTTCGGCTCGATGACCCCGCCCTGGACGAAGCCGATCTGCGCTTCGTCGCTTTTCAGACGCGCGATGTTTTCCAGCGAACCGGCCGACGCCTTGACCTCCAGCGTGACGCCGCTGCGCGCCAGAATGGCGGCGTAGCGCTTGGCGAACTGGTAGTAGGCGCCGCTCTCGCCGCCCGTGCTGATGACGATGGTGCGCGGCGGCGCCGGCTGGACGAACTGATAGGCGACGACGAACCCGAGGCCGACGATCAGGAAGATCCACCAGGCAGTGGCGAACAGGTCGCGCAGCGACAGGAGCCCGACCTTGATCCGCCCCATCATGGCAACAGAATGGTCGAACCCGTCGTCTTGCGCGCCTCGAGATCGCGATGCGCCTGGGCCGCGTCGGCCAGCCGATAGGTCTGATTGACTTCGATGCGCACCCGGCCGGCCGCGACGACGTCGAACAGCTCGTTGCCCAGCGCTTCGAGATCGGCCCGCTGGGCGGTGTAGTTCATGATGGTTGGGCGGGTGACGAACAGCGAGCCCTTTTGCGACAGCAGCAGCAGATCGAGCGGCGGCACCGGGCCGGAAGCGTTGCCGTAGGCGACCATCATGCCGAGCGGGCGCAGGCTGTCGAGCGAACCGATAAAAGTATCCTTGCCGACGCCGTCATAGACCACCGGCACGCCTTCGCCGCCGGTAATTTCACGGACGCGCTGGGCAAAATTCTCGCTGCTGTAATTGATCACATGGTCGCAGCCATGCGCCCTGGCCAGTTCCACCTTGGCCGTCGAACCGACCGTGCCGATCACCGTTGCGCCCAGCGCCTTGGCCCACTGGCAGGCGATCAGGCCGACCCCGCCGGCCGCTGCGTGGATCAGCACGGCATCGCCCGGCTGGACACGATAGGTGCGGCGCAGCAGATAGGCCGCGGTCAGCCCCTGCAGCATCATGGCCGCCGCGGTATCGAAGCTGATCGCGTCCGGCAGCTTGAGCAGGCGATGCGCCGGAATGTTGCGCGCCTCGGCATAAGCGCCGACCGGCCCGCCGGCGTAGGCGACACGGTCGCCGACCTTGACCTCGCTGACGCCGGCGCCGACCGCCTCGACCACCCCGGCTCCTTCCAGACCGATACCGGCCGGCAGCGGCAAAGGATAGAGGCCAGTGCGATGGTAGGTATCGATGAAATTGAGACCGACGGCATGGTGACGAACGGTCGCCTCACCGGCGGCCGGGGCGGGAACTGCCACCTCTTCCCAGCACATGACTTCGGGACCGCCGGTCTGGTGGATGCGAATGGCGTGGTTCATGGGGGAGTCTCCTTGCTGGTTATCGGTGATGGTTCCGGCGAAAGGCCGAGGTTATCACTCGGCCGGCCTGCGATCTAGCGCGCCGGACACACCAGGCAATGTGGACTCTTGCCCCTTTGGGGCGGTTGACCGCAACAAGCTCGCGGCAGGGAAATGCTGACCCATTCCACAACGCCCCAAGCCTTGATTCCAGCGAAAAATTAGCCAGCGATACTTACTAAATGTTGGATAGGAGTTGCCGGTTGAAAAGGCTGGAATCGGCCACAACCGGACAGTGAAGATTTCTCCCGATAGCGGACATACCAGCCGACATCTTGACGTCCGTATTATTGGAGTTGTTATACGGTCGTAGCCAAGCCAAATTCCTTGCTGGGCAAGCTATTTCGTATGCATAATCGGCGTATGTGTATCAATTCATATACGGACCCAGCAGGTCCGTTTAATAACTGTTAGGCTTCAACAGACCTTCCAGCATGACAGACGACCATTGGGAACCAGTCACCTTCGACAGCTGCGAACATGTGCGCGGCCCGTTCTATCACGGGACGAAGGCTGAGCTATCGATCGGCGACCTGCTGTCGCCCGGCTTTGTCTCCAACTACGATGAAGATCGGGTTCTCCACCACATCTACTTTTCAAGTCTCCTGGAGCCCGCTATTTGGGGCGCTGAGCTTGCGGTGGCGTTCGCTGGCTCGGGAGAGCCAGGCAGCATCTACATCGTCGAGCCAACCGGCGCATTCGAGGACGATCCAAACCTCACCAACAAACGCTTTCCGGGCAATCCCACAAAGTCCTATCGCACACGGCATCCACTCAGAGTCATTGATGTGGTCAAGGAATGGCAGGGTCACGCACAAGAGGACATTCGCAAGATGCTGGACTCATTGCAAGAGCTTAAGCGCCGCGGACTTGCCATCATTGAAGACTAACGAGTTGAAGCCTAACCCATCAATCGAGGGGGACGTCCAAGGGCTATCGCCCTCGGCCGCCCCTCATGTCAAACGTTCCTGAAGGTCAGTTTTTCAAGACCGGCAACTACCGCTTTGGGTCGGGAGTACGCATTCGCTGGATCGGAAACCGGCCGTCCCAAATGTTCTTGACTATAACTCTTCGGACGGGGGGACGCAGCGCGATAAATCAGCGCAGCGCCAATCACCTTGAACGCTAGGTCTCTGCTATGAATACGCTTTACCATTACTGCACAGTACAAACGCTGCTCGCGATCCTCAACGGTAAAACCGTGTGGCTCAGTGACGCATCAAAGATGAATGATTCGCATGAAGTTGTTTGGGCGGATCGCTTACTGGAGCAGGTTCTTCGCGAAAGACACGCCTCAATGAGCGATGAAGACCGGAATCAGTTCGCCCTAGGCTATAACCTCAACAGGCCCCAGCCTTTTATATTTTGCTTGTCTACCGAGCCAGATATTTTAAGTCAATGGCGGGCATATGCGGGCGACGGGATGGGTGTGGCGATAGGCTTCAAGTCAGATATCTTTCCAAGACAGAACCACCTTCCATCCACGAACATAGTGCCTCAGATGAATACAGCGCTTTGGGAGGTAACCTATGACATCGAGGAGCAGCGCAGAATTGTTGATACCCTGTTCGGACGAGCGTGCTCTAGTCCAGATATCTGTGTTGCAGAAGGCGGGAGGCCAGATTATCAGCTTCTAGGATGCTACATGGCTGGCATTAGTCCTATGCTCAAGAACCCGGCCTTCAGAGAAGAGAAAGAGTGGCGCCTGATTCATACGCCGAGACTAATGACTGATGCGAACAACAAACACACGGCAATGGGTACTACGTACAAGATTGGCCAGCGTGTCTCCAATCATCAAATCATCACTCATTTTGAGTTCCCCCTACCTGCCACGCCTACGGACGTAATTAGCGAAATTTGGCTTGGTCCTCGCGCTCTCGTAAGCGCTCAGGATGTTGAACTCACGCTAGCACTAAACGAGATCGGTCCAGTGGCAATAAGGCACTCTTCCGCAACATACCGCTAATTTACACCTCCTCGCGACTAGGATAAATACAACTTCATGGCCTACGTCACCACAGAAGCAACTGCCACCAGCCTAACCATTTTGTCAAGCCGACACCCACTAGCTCCGCTTGTGGATACCCTCGGTGCTTCGCACTCCGGCGCAGCTTACCGCGAGCGTTCCTGAACGTCCGCTTCTTCGAGCGGGCAATTGCCGCTTTGGGCACGAAGCTGCCTTACCCCGCAACTGCCTGAAACAACCAGCTGATCTTCTCTTCGGGTAGCTGACGCGTCCTGCAACCATCTCTCAAACCGGCGTCAGCTTGGCATATTCCAGGGCCAGCCACTTCATGCCGTGGCCGCTGAAATTGACCTGGACGCGGGCATCGGCGCCGCGCCCTTCGGTCGACACGATGACGCCGAGGCCGAACTTGGCATGCTCGACGGCCTGCCCGATGCGCAAGCCGGTGCTGCTCGGCTCGGCATAGCCGCCGCCAAACGAGCCGAAAGCCGGGACGGCCGAGGTGGTTTCGGCCTTCTTGTTGAGCTTGAGCAGCAGATTTTCCGGGATTTCCTCAAGGAAGCTCGACGGCACGCAGTACCGCGTCTGGCCGTGCAGCATCCGGGTCTGGGCGCAGGATACGTAGAGCCGCTGGCGGGCGCGGGTGACCGCGACATACATCAGCCGCCGTTCCTCCTCCAGCCCTTCGCGCCCCTGGTTCACCGAGTTTTCGTGCGGGAACAGCCCCTGTTCCAGGCCGGTGATGAAGACCACATCGAATTCCAGGCCCTTGGCGGCATGCACCGACATCAGCTGGACAGCTTCCTGGCCTTCGCCGGCCTGATGTTCGCCGGATTCCAGCGAGGCCAGGGTGAGGAAGGAAACCAGCGCGCCGCCTTCGCCGATGGCGCCTTCGTCGTCGACGAAGGTGGCGGCGGCGTTGATCAGTTCGTCAAGATTCTCCAGCCGGTCCTGGCCTTCCTTCTCCAGCCGGTAATGCTGGGCCAGACCGGATTTCTCGATGATGTGCTCGACCATTTCGGGCAACGGCAGGTTCTGCGTTTCCTGGCGCAGGCTTTCGATCAGCCGGACGAAGGCACCAACCGTCTGGCCGGCCTTGCCGGTCAGCGAGGCGGCGGCGTTGTAGAGGCTGGAATTCATCTGGTGGGCGGTGGCCTGCAGGTTTTCCAGCGAGCGGGCGCCGATCCCGCGGGTCGGAAAATTGACGACGCGCAGGAAGGCCGTGTCGTCGTCCGGGTTGCCGAGCAGGCGCAGGTAGGCCAGCGCGTGCTTGATTTCCTGCCGCTCGAAGAAGCGCAGGCCGCCATAGACCTTGTACGGCACGTTCTTGGTGAACAGCTCGTTTTCCAGCACCCGCGACTGGGCGTTCGAGCGGTAAAGTAGGGCGATCTGCGTTGGCGACACGCCATCGCGCACCAGTTCGCGGATTTCCTCGACGATGAAACGCGCCTCGTCGAGATCGGAATAGGCTTCGAAAGCGCGGATCGGCTCGCCGTCGCCGGCATCGGTCCACAAGTTCTTGCCGAGGCGTTCGCGGTTGTTCTTGATCAGCGCGTTGGCGGCGGCCAGGATATTGCCGTGCGAGCGGTAGTTCTGTTCGAGCCGGATGATGTTGTCGCCAGCGTAGTCGCGCTCGAAATCGCGCATGTTGCCGACTTCGGCGCCACGGAAGGCATAGATGCTCTGGTCGTCGTCGCCGACTGCGAAGACCTTGGCGCCACCGCCGGCCAGCAGTTTGAGCCAGGCGTACTGCAGCTTGTTGGTGTCCTGGAACTCGTCGACCAGAACGTAGCGGAAACGCTGCTGATAATGCGTGCGGAGCGGTTCGTTGCGCTGCAGCAATTCGAAGCAGCGGAGCAGCAATTCTGCGAAGTCGACGACCCCTTCGCGGTTGCACTGGGTTTCGTACTCGGCGTACAGCTCGACCCGCTTCTGGGTGAAATTGTCGTAGGCCTCGGCCTGGGCGGCACGGATGCCCTGCTCCTTGTGGGAATTGATGAAGGAGCAGAGTTCGCGCGGCGGATATTTCTCGTCGTCGACGTTGAGATTTTTCAGCAGGCGCTTGACCATCGCCAACTGGTCGGCCGAATCGAGGATCTGGAAAGTTTGCGGCAGCCCGGCTTCGCGGTAGTGGGCGCGGAGCAACCGGTTGCACAGGCCGTGGAAGGTGCCGATCCACATGCCACGGGTGTTCACCGGGACCAGCGCCGACAGGCGCGCCGTCATTTCCTTGGCCGCCTTGTTGGTAAAGGTCACGGCCAGAATGCCGTGCGGCCCGACCTGACCGGTCGACATCAGCCAGGCGATACGCGTCGTCAACACCCTGGTTTTGCCGCTCCCCGCCCCGGCGAGAATCAGCGCATGCACGGGCGGCAGGGTGACAGCCTGCAACTGGGGAGGATTGAGATTGGCAAGTAGATCAGACATGAATTAATTCACAAAAAATTATTACTAAAGGCGTAGAATGATCGCCAAAAAAGCAGCACCTGAAAAATGGTCAGACCAATTTGTTGTTATTGTGCAACGCAGCAATTCAAACCGGACTTTTTTCACGCTCTGCAAAAACAGGCCAAGTATACTTGGCAAAAAATATATTGCAGTGCACAAAACTTTTTGCCCACAAGGCGGACAAAGCAATAAGTGGTCACCACCACGAAGCAACAGGAGAAACAGCATGGACAACAAAAGCATGAACGCTCCGAAGATCCTGCCCTGGATCGCCCGGAAAGCCGGCATCAGCGATGAACTGGCCCTCAAACTCTGGCGTCGCGCCCTGTCGGAAGCCGAATATCTGGTCGGCAAGGCCGAAGGTTCCGAATACTGGGGCCTGACCGTCGAACGTTTCCTCGCCATTGTCGAAGACGAAGTCGGCGATACGCCGGAATACAACCTGACGCCGGCACCCCGCCTGTCGTGGATGTGGCACCACCAAACCCGGATGTCCCTGCTTTCGCTGATGGCGGCGCAAAATGCCTACCGCTACTGGCAAAGCACCTGGGAAACGATGTACTCGGAAAAAAAAGCCGCCTGACCGGGCGACGCTGATACCGATCGACGGTTGGCGCGGGTACGTGCAGGTCCCGCCCCAACCGTCCGGCCAGCACTGGCGCCAGGCGCCCGGTCTGCCGTTTTTCATGGCGCGATGCCGGCGGGCCTTCGCCTGAAGCATCGTCCTGCCTGAGCGAACGGGCCGACCACACACTCCCTTCGCAACACCGAGCGCTTTTGGCGCTTTTCCTGCATGGCTCGCTGCCCGGCTTCAACCGGTATAATCAACGGTTACTCAACGTTTTTCAGCGACCGAATTCAGCAAATGCCCATGCAGGACAAATACACCCCGGCCGACATCGAGCGCGCCGCCCAGACTCACTGGGACCAGACCGGCGCCGCCCGCGCCATTGAAGACAGCAGCAAGCCCAAGTATTACTGCCTGTCCATGTTCCCCTACCCCTCGGGCAAGCTGCACATGGGGCACGTGCGCAACTACACGATCGGCGACGTCCTTTCGCGGTTCCACAAGATGCAGGGCTACAACGTCATGCAGCCGATGGGCTGGGACGCCTTCGGCATGCCGGCCGAGAATGCAGCGCTGCAAAACAACGTGCCGCCGGCCGCGTGGACCTACGAAAATATCGCCTACATGAAGAAGCAGCTCAAGTCGCTCGGCTTTGCCATCGACTGGGAGCGCGAACTGGCGACCTGCACCCCCGAGTACTACCGCTGGGAACAGTGGCTGTTCACCCGCCTCTACGAAAAGGGCCTGGTGTACAAGAAGCTCGGCACCGTGAACTGGGACCCGGTCGATCACACCGTGCTCGCCAACGAACAGGTCATCGACGGCCGCGGCTGGCGCTCCGGCGCGCTGATCGAGAAGCGCGAGATCCCCATGTACTACATGAAGATCACCGCCTACGCCGAAGAGTTGTTGAGCGAACTGGACAACCTGCCCGGCTGGCCGGAACAGGTCCGCCTGATGCAGAAAAACTGGATCGGCAAGAGCACCGGCGTCCGTTTCGCCTTCCCGCTCGCCGACAACCCGGATGAAAAGCTGTGGGTATTCACCACCCGCGCCGACACCATCATGGGCGTCACCTTTGTTGCCGTCGCCGCCGAACACCCGCTGGCTACCCGCGCCGCCCAGGACAATCCCGAACTCGCCGCCTTCATCGAGGAATGCAAGCAAGGCGGCGTCGCCGAAGCCGATATCGCGACGATGGAAAAGAAGGGCATGGCGACCGGCATCTACGTCAGCCATCCGCTGACCGGCGAGCAGGTCGAAGTCTGGGTCGGCAACTACGTGCTGATGAGCTACGGCGACGGTGCCGTGATGGCCGTGCCGGCGCACGACGAGCGCGATTTCGCCTTTGCCAACAAATACCACCTGCCGATTAGGCCGGTGATCGACGCTGCCAAGGTAGATGCTGCGTTCCAACATGCGACCGCCGACACTCGACGTCATCGTTCAATGAGTGAAGGCGAAAAGTTTCTCGAAACGTCTTTGGCTGAATCGGACGCCGATTTTGATGCGGAAGTTTGGAAGGAGTGGTACGCAAGCAAGTCGGGGGTTTGCGTCAATTCCGGCAAATACGACGGCCTCGGCTATCAAGCCGCCGTTGACGCCATCGCCGCCGACCTTGCCGCCAAGGATCTCGGCGACAAGAAGGTGCAGTTCCGCCTGCGCGACTGGGGTATTTCCCGCCAGCGCTACTGGGGCTGCCCGATCCCGATCGTCCATTGCAAGACCTGCGGCGACGTGCCGGTGCCCGACGACCAGTTGCCGGTCGTGCTGCCGGAGAACGTCGAGATCACCGGCGCCGGCTCGCCGCTGGCCCGCATGCCGGAGTTCTACGAAACCACCTGTCCGAAGTGCGGCGGTGACGCCCGGCGTGAAACCGACACCATGGACACTTTCTTCGAGTCGTCCTGGTATTTCCTGCGCTACGCCTGCCCGGACAACGCCACGGCGATGGTCGACGAGCGCGTCCAGTACTGGTGCAAGGGCGGCATCGACCAGTACATCGGCGGCATCGAGCACGCCATCCTGCATTTGCTGTATTCGCGCTTCTTCACCAAGCTGATGCGCGATGTCGGCCTGATCGGCGATCTCGGCGAGCCGTTCGCCAACCTGCTGACCCAGGGCATGGTCGTCGCCCCTACTTTCTACCGCGATCTCGATGGCGGCAAGAAACAGTGGATCAACCCGGCCGACGTGGACGTCAAGACCGACGAGCGCGGCCGTCCGCTGGGCGCCACATTGAAGGCCGACGGCCAGCCGGTGGTGATCGGCGGCACCGAGAAGATGTCGAAGTCGAAGAACAACGGCGTCGATCCGCAGGCGCTGATCGACCAGTACGGGGCCGACACCGCCCGTCTGTTCATCATGTTCGCCTCGCCGCCCGACCAGTCGCTGGAGTGGTCCGACGCCGGCGTCGAAGGCGCTTACCGCTTCCTGCGTCGTTTGTGGAAGACGACCTACGATCACGTCCAGACCGGCCTGGTCGCCGCCAGCACCAGCAACGACAGCCTGAGTTCCGCCCAGGCCGACCTCCGGCGCAAGCTGCACCAGACGATGGGCAAGGTGGCCGACGATTACGGCCGGCGCAAGCAGTTCAACACGGCGATTGCCGCGGTGATGGAACTGCTGAACGCATTCGACAAGACCGATCTGGCCGACCACGCTGGTCGGGCGCTGGCCCAGGAAACGCTGGAAAGCATTGCGCTGCTGCTCTTCCCCATCGTGCCGCATATCGGCCAGGCGCTGTTTGCCGAGCTGAAGCCGGGTCAGGATGCCGGCGTCCAGGCTTTCCCGAAAGCCGACCCGGCCGCCCTGAAACAGGACGAAATCGAGCTGATGGTCCAGGTCAACGGCAAGCTGCGCGGTTCGATCCGGGTTGCCGCCGAGACTGACAAGGCGAGCATCGAAGCCGCCGCGCTGGCCAGCGAAGGGGCCGTCAAGTTCATGGACGGCAAGCCGGCCAAGAAGGTCGTCGTCGTGCCCGGCCGTCTGGTCAATATCGTCGTTTAAGGAAAATTTGCCATGCGCCTCCCGTTCCGGCTTTTGCTCGCAGTGCTGTTCGCCGCCTTTATTGCCGGCTGCGGGTTCCATCTGCGCGGGACGCTCAGCGGCAACCTGCCCTACAAGACGATGTACATCGCACTGCCGGAAACGGCCGATGTCCGGATCTGGCTCGAACGCTACATCAATGCGGCCGGCAGTACCGAGATCGTCGATGACGCCAAGCTGGCCGACGCCACCTTCCAGCAACTCACCGACAGCCGCCAGAAGACCATCCTCAGCGTCAACGCCCAGGGCCGCGTGCGGGAATACCGCCTGCAACTGACCTACCGCTTCCAGGTCGTCAATACCAAGGGCCAGGTGCTGGTGCCGCCGAACGAAGTCAACCTGAGCCGCGACATCACCTTCGACGACTCCAACATCCTCGCCAAGGATCTGGAAGAAGGCCTGCTCTGGCGCGACATGAACAATGACCTGGTCAACCAGATCATGCGCCGGCTGTCGATCATCAAGCCGAAGAACCCCGACCTGCCAGAAGAAGACGAGTAATGCTGCTGAAGGGTGAACAACTCGCCGCGCACCTCGAACGCGAGTTGCGCCCCCTGTATGTGCTGTACGGCGACGAGCCGCTGCTCGTCATCGAAGCCGCCGACACCATCCGCAGCAAGGCCCGCCAGCAGGGCTACAACGAACGCGAAGTGCTGACCGTGCTGCCGGCTTTCGACTGGGGGCTGCTGCTTGCCGCCGGCGGCAACCTGTCGCTGTTCGGCGATCGCAAGCTGATCGATCTGCGCATTCCGACCGGCAAGCCGGGCAAGGAAGGCGGCGCCGCACTACAGCAGTGGTGCCAGCACCTGTCGTCCGACAACCTGCTGCTGATCACGCTGCCGGAACTCGATTGGCGCGAGGAAAAGGCGGTCTGGTTCACCACCCTGGTCAACGCCGGGGTGGCGATCAAGCTGATGGCGCCACCGCTCGCCGAGCTGCCGGGCTGGATCGCCGGTCGGCTGCGCCGCCAGCAGCAGAGCGCCGATCAGGAAAGCCTGAAGTTCATCGCCGAGCGCGTCGAAGGCAACCTGCTGGCCGCCCACCAGGAAATCCAGAAACTCGGCCTGCTCTACCCGGCCGGCCAGTTGACCGCCGAGCAAATTCGCGACGCCGTGCTCAACGTCGCCCGCTACGACATCGACGGCCTGCGCGAAGCCCTGCTCTCCGGCGACATTGGCCGCCTGACCCGGACGCTCGACGGGCTGATGCAGGAAGGCGAGGCGCCGCCCCTGGTACTCTGGGCGATGAGCGAGGAAATCCGCGCGCTGACGACAATCCGGGCCGGCATCGATAGCGGCAAGGCGGTCGACCAGTTGCTCAAGGACGCCAAGGTCTGGGGACCGCGCGCGATACCGGTGAAAAAGGCATTGCAGCGCCTGACCAGCACGGTACTCGAAGCCGCCCTGCAACATGCCGGCAGAATTGACCGGCTGGCCAAAGGCATCGGTCAGGGTAATATCTGGGAAGAATTTCTCCGTCTCGGCCTGCGCCTTTGCCCGGGCGGCCCGATACGGACCGGCGCCGTGCGCTGAACCAGACAAAAACGCTATGCCGGGGGATCCATGAAAACCTTTTGTCCGAGTCTGCGCCTGCTCGGCCTGGCGGCGGCGCTGAGCGCCGCGCCAACCGTCGGCCTGGCCACCGACAGCGTCAGCGAGCTGCTGCCGCTGTCGCTTGAAGACCTGATCGCCACCCCGGTGATCACTGCCTCCCGTCGCCAGGAAGGCCGTGAAAAGACCCCCGCCCACATCATGGTGATCACCCGCGAGCAGATGCGTGACCGGCGCTACAAGAGCCTCGCCGACCTGCTCGAAGATCTGCCGGGCGTCGATTTCCAGCGCGGCACGCGCTCCTCCCAGTACAACAATTTCGTCTTTCAGGGCCACGTCAGCAACAACAAGTTGCTGATCCTGCTCGACGGCGTGCGCATCGACCATCCGGCCGGCGGCAAGATCCCGATTGCCGAGAACTTCTCGCTCTACTTCGCCAAGCAGGTCGAAGTGCTCTACGGACCGGCCGCCGCCCTCTACGGTGCCGACGCCTTCGCCGGCGTCATCAACATCATCACCGAAAAGGCCGAGGGGGCCAGCGGCAAGGTCAGCGCCGGCTTCGGCAGTTTCGGCTCGCTCGAAGGCGATTTCCTGACCAGCGGCAAGCTCGGCGAAAACTTTTCGCTGACGGCCGGCGCGCACTACCAGCAAAGCGACCGTGCCAAGCTCGACAAGTACTACGCCAAGGACTATCCGAAGGTCGATGCCAAGACCTTTGCCGGCAACACCGTCATCCCGGCCGCCGCCCGCGAGGACTATGTCGGCGGGATCAGCAGCCAGAGCCAGTATTTCCGCCTCGACGCCGGCGACCGGCTGACCGTCGGCTTCTACCGCAACCGTTTCAAAAGCCTGACGAGCACCGGCGACACAACCGCCAGCGCGCTCTACCTGGACAATGCCCGCTGGGACACCACCATCGACACCTGGTACGGCAAATACCGGTTCGATATCAGCAGCTCGCTGTCCAGCGAAACGGTGATCGATTATTCGCGCTACGAAATCGATCCGCAGAGCCGCTACCTCAATATCTTCACCGACTTCCAGAACGAGGGCTACGATTATTCGAAAGCCCGCCGCCAGGGCATCGAACAGAATTTCAACTGGCGGGCCAGCGACGAGCATGCCGTTCTCGCCGGTCTGGCCTATCGCGACTACTACGCACTGGAAACGCCCGACCTGCCGCGCCCTTACGACACCTCGAAAGGGCCGCGCGAGCAGGGGGTGAATTACCCGAACACGACGCTGCCCGTGCAAGGCTTCGAGACCAGCTACTACAGCTGGTCGGGCTATGTGCAGTGGCAGGCGCAATGGACCCCGACGCTATCGACCATGGTCGGCGTCCGCCAGGACTGGTATTCGACCTACGGCAGCAGTACCAACCCGCGCCTCGGCATCGTCTGGCAGGCGGTGCCCGGCAGTTACCTCAAGCTACTTTACGGCGAAGCCTTCCGCGCTCCCTCGCCGGACGAGTCGGTGAGCGCCTTCGGCTCGTTTACCGGCGCCAAGGATGGCAGCGGCCGCTATATCGGCGTCAATTTCCGCGTCCCCAATACCGCGCTCGAACCGGAGAAATCGAAGAACCTGTCGCTAACCTGGGACTGGCGGCCGCGCAAGGATTTCAACCTGGTCACCAATCTCTATCACGCCAAGGTCACCGACGTCATCGTCACCAGCAACGAAGCCGTGTCGACCCAGTACATCCCGGGCGCCATCCTTTCCAAGACATCCGCGAAGCAGAATGGCGGGCGCGACGACTACAGCGGCGTCGACCTCATCCCGCAATGGCAGATCCATCTGGCCGGCGCGTGGACCGCCGATCTATGGGGGAGCTACAGCTACATCAAGGGCACGACACAGGATTCGCTCAACGGCATCGAGTGGGACCAGACCTACATCGCGACCCACAAGCTCAAGCTCGGCACCACCTTCCGCTACCAGGACTGGCTGACCGTCACGCCCCGCCTGCAATGGATCGGCGAAACTAATACCGGGGTGAAGAACACGCTCGCCCCTGGCGAACGGCTGAAAACCGACGCCCACACGCTGGCCAGCCTGCACCTCGGCATCCACAAGCTGGCCGGCGAACATCTGTCGCTCTACGTCGACATCTACAACCTGTTCGACGAGCGCTACTACGCCGCCCACGGCTCGTCGAGCACGACCATGATCCAGGTGCCGCAGCAGCCGCGCACCTTCATGGGCACCGTCGAATACCGCTTCTGACGGCGGCGCGTGAGCAGACTCGACCGCTTCTCCGCCGACTGGCTGGCCAGGGTATTCCTGCTCTGGCTCGGCTTGCACGCGACTGTGCCGGCGACGGCGCAAGCCCAGGTCGTCTCCGAATACGGCATGAAAGCGGTGCTTTTTTACCGCCTGTCGCAATTCGTTTACTGGCCGGCCGGCGAGAAGGCCCCCAGCCCGCTGATCCTCTGCGTCGTCGGCAAGAATCCGTTCGGCCCGGCGATCAACCAGTTGAGCCAGGATGGCGCCAACATCGAGGTCCGTCTGGCGCCGGGCGATCCGACGGCCTGCCATCTGTTGTTCATCAGTCGCTCGGAGGCCGGCAACCTTGAATCCTGGCTGAACCGGACCGACGGAAAGCGGATCGTCACGGTCTCCGACATCGCCGGCTTTGCACGGGCTGGCGGAATGATCGAACTGCCCGTGGAGGGCGAGCGGGTGAGCATTGTCATCAACCGTCGCACCGCGCAGAAAAAGGGCTTCGAATTCAATGCCCAGTTATTGCGCCTGGCCCGGGTCATCGAACCATGAACAACCGGCGCCAACGCCTGAAGACCCTGCTCCGGCCCCAGCCGAGTATCCGCAACAAGCTGGTGGCGCTGTCGTTCTCGTTTCTGCTGATCACCGTCGGGCTGGTTGTCCTGCTCGTCTATGCCCAACAAAAGCACTTGCTGCAAACCCAATGGGCCGAATCGATGGCCGCCCAGGCCCGTCTGCTGGCGACCAATTCGCAGGCGGCAGTGGCCTTTCTCGATCAGCGCGAAGCCGACCGCCTGCTCTCCTCGCTGGCCATCAATCCGGCCGTCGAAGCCGGGCGCGGCATTCTGACCAATGGCCAGGTACTGGCGACCTATCAACGCGACCCGCAGGCACCGCAAAGCTTTCCGGTCGGCGAACAAGCCGCCGCCTTCCTCGACCAACACCTGATCGTTCGCGAACCGATCCTGCTCGCCGGGCAAAGCCGGCCGGCCGGGCACATCGAACTGCTGGTCTCGCTCGGGCAATATCACCAGACCATGCGCCAGACCATGGGCGAAACCGTCATGCTGCTGCTGCTCGCGCTCGCCGCCCTGCTGCTGATCAGTCGTTACGTCGTCGGGCGGATTACCGCGCCGCTGGAAAACCTCGACCGCCTGGTCAAACAGGTATCGCGCGACGGCCGGCTCGATCAGCGCCTCAATACCAACAGCCGGGACGAAATCGGCCGCCTGAGCCGCGGCTTCAACCAGATGCTGGACAGCCTGCAGGCCCGCGACAGCGAATTGGCCGCCTATCGCAATACGCTGGAAACGAAAGTCAGCGAACGGACCCAGGCGCTGCGCGACGCGATGGCCGAAGCGCGGCGCGCCAACCGGGCCAAGTCGGAGTTCCTGGCCCGGATGAGTCACGAAATCCGCACGCCGCTCAATGCCATCACCGGACTCAGCCGGATGGTCCTGGAAAGCCCGCTGGCGCCCCAGCAGTACGAGTATCTCGGGCAAGTAATGGAATCTTCGGACGCCTTGCTCGGCATCATCAACGACGTCCTCGATTACTCGAAAATTGAAGCCGGCGGCCTAACGCTGGAATCGCGCCCATTCTCGCTCGACAAGGTCTTTCAATCGACCGGCAGCCTGTTCAGCGCCCGGGCGCGGGCGCACGGCCTGGACCTGCGCTTTGTCCACAGCGGCGAGATCCCGCCGGTTCTGCTCGGCGACTCGCTGCGCCTGGGCCAGATCCTGATCAACCTGGTCGGCAATGCCATCAAATTTACGCCGCAGGGCGAAATCGAGGTCAGCGTGCGGACCGCCGCGCAGTTGCCCGATCAGCGCATCAGCCTGGAATTCGCCGTGCGCGATACCGGCATCGGCATCCCGGCCGAGCAGCAGGAAACGCTGTTCAGCCCGTTTACCCAGGCCGACAGCAGCATCACCCGGCGCTTCGGCGGCACCGGCCTGGGGCTGGCGATCTGCCGGCAACTGGTCGAACTGATGGGCGGCCGGATCTCGCTGGAAAGTTCGCCGGAGCACGGCAGCACCTTCCGCTTTACGGTGATTTTTGCCCTGCCGGCGGAAGCGGTCGCCGGCAGCCCGCCGCCCGCCGCCAACAGCACGAAAGAGCGCAATTTGCCGCGCTGGGCGGGCGAACGCGTGCTGCTCGTCGAAGACATCGCGATCAACCGCACCATCGCCGTTTCCTTGCTGCAACGCGTCGGACTCAGCGTCGGCATCGCCACCAACGGCCAGGAAGCGCTCGATCTGCTGGAAAAGGAAGAGTTCCGGCTGGTCCTGATGGACATCCAGATGCCGATCATGGACGGTCTGACGGCGACCCGGGCGATTCGCGCCGAGCCACGCCTGGCGACGCTCCCGGTAATCGCGATGACTGCCCATGCCACCGTCGAGGACCAGCAGCAGACACAGGAAGCAGGCATGAACGCCCACCTGACCAAACCGATCACGCCGCAGCTTCTCTACGACACGCTGAGTCGCTGGCTGCCGCCGATAGGCGAGCAAGCCTCAGCCGAGCCGAGCGCCGAGGCGGAAAAGGCGGTGGCATGGCCGCCCCTGCCCGGCATCGACAAGGCGGCCGGCCTGGCCTTGCACATGCACCGGCCGGAACTCTACCGACAATCGCTGCACGCCTTCCGGCGCGACTTTGCCGGCATCGACCAGCGCATTCGCCAGGCGCTGCTGGACGGCAACGGCATCGAAGCCCGCCAGTTGGCACACTCGCTCCGTTCGGTCGCCGGATCGCTGGGCGCCGCCCGGCTCGTCGATGCCACTCGCCAGCTCGAACAAGCACTGAGCGGGGCGTCCGATGCGGCGACCAACGAGTCGCTGCTGATGACATTCGCCCATGAAATTCGAATAGTGATCGATGGACTTGCGGCGCTTCCTCCGCTAATCTCGTTACCCCTTGCCCGAAATATCACCGACTGGAACGAGTTCGCAGCGATGTTCGACCAATTAGCAACGAGTCTGACGGCAGCCGATGCCCGTAGCGAGAGGCTATTCGGGCAACTGAAGAACGCCCTGGGCGGGCATCCGAAAGTGGATGCCGACGGCGCGACCTTGCTCGGGGAAATTTCCGCACTGATCGACGATGTCGAATACGAAGCGGCCCGCGAAAAATTGCAAACGCTGCGTCGAACGCTGAGCGCTGCCCGGCCATGAGCGAATTGCAGACCGTGCTCGTCGTCGATGACGAAAAACAAAACCGCACGCTGCTTGCCGAACTGCTCCAGAACGATTGCCGCGTCATCCTCGCCAGGAATGGCACCCAGGCGCTGGAACGGACCCATGAGCAGAAGCCGGACCTCATCCTGCTCGACGTGATGATGCCGGAAATGTCCGGCCATCAGGTCATTCAGGCCTTGAAGAACGACGACGCGACACGGCAGATCCCGGTCATTTTCATTTCGGCACTCGATTCACCGGCCGACGAGGAACGCGGCCTCGATCTCGGCGCGGTCGACTACATCACCAAACCGTTTCATCCGTCGATCGTCCGCAAACGGGTCCGCAACCACCTGCAATCGGCGCATCAGCGGCACCTGCTGGAACACCTGGCGATGATCGACAGCCTGACCGAAATCGCCAACCGCCGGCGCTACGACAAGGCCCTCGACAACGAATGGCGACGCGGCGCGCGGACGCATAGCCCGCTGTCGCTGGCGATCATCGACGTTGATCACTTCAAGGCCTATAACGACCACCTGGGGCATGCCGCAGGCGACAATGTGCTACGGACGATTGCCAACTGCCTGAGGAATTTTGCCCTGCGCCCGGGCGATCTGGTCGCCCGTTACGGTGGCGAGGAGTTTGTCCTGCTATTGCCGAATACCGACGCCACCTCGGCGGCGACGATCGGCAACGAGATCCGGGCGAGTATCGAAGCCCTGGGCCAGCCGCACCCGAATTCGTCGGTCGGCCCGCATGTCACCATCAGCCTCGGCGGGATGACCGCCAAGCCGGTCGGCGGCACGGTCGATCCAAGATTCTTTCAGGAAGCCGATGCGGCACTCTATGCCGCCAAGATGGAAGGAAGAAACCGCACGTTCTGGCGCTACAGCGCCAGTTGACCGCGCCGGCACGCCCGGCGCCGCCAATTAGGCAGCCTTGTCGGCCCCGCCGATGTCGTCGTCCGGTTCGAGATCTTCCCAGAGACAGGATGTTTCCTTGCGCACGTCGTGCAAGCCAGGGCGGTCCTTACCCTGCACCAGGCATTCACCACTGCATTCCTCGGCAACCACCACCAGTTTCATATCGGCATCCACCCGCCGTTCCCCATCCCAGTAGCTGCACGTTGCGCAGACCTTGACCTCGGTCGGCAATATCAATTTTTTGGCCATCTGTTTCCTCGATGGAAAGCCCTGTTGTCGTAGCGGATAAGAGTTTACCCGCTTCCGGAAGTTCCCAGTAATTTGTCTGGCTATAATGGTCTTTTGCTCTGCACCCGGAACATCATGGATATCAAGGACTACATGCAGGACATCGGGCGCCGTGCCCGTACCGCCTCCCGCCGCCTGGCCGGCGCCACCACCGCCGAAAAGAATGCCGCACTGCTGCATCTTGCCGCCGCCATCCGCCGCGACAAGGCCGCACTGATCGCCGCCAACGCCCTCGACCTTGGCGCCGCCCGGGCCGCCGGCCTGGAGCCAGCCATGCTCGACCGCCTGGCGCTCAGTGAAAAAGGCGTGGACAGCATGGCCGAAGGCGTCGAGCAGGTCGCCGCGCTGGCCGATCCGATCGGCGAGATGACCGACATCAAGTTCCGCCCCTCCGGCATCCAGGTCGGCAAGATGCGCGTGCCGCTCGGCGTCATCGGCATCATCTACGAAGCCCGCCCCAACGTCACCGCCGATGCCGCCGCCCTGTGCCTGAAATCCGGCAACGCCGCGATCCTGCGCGGCGGCTCGGAAGCGATCAACTGCAACCGCGCCATCGCCGCCCTCGTCCATGAAGCGCTGCAGGCCGCCGGCCTGCCCGCCGACAGCGTGCAGGTGATCGATACCACCGACCGCGCCGCGGTCGGTGAGCTGATCACCATGCGCGAATTTGTCGACGTCATTGTGCCGCGCGGCGGCAAGGGCCTGATCGCCCGCCTGCTCGCCGAAGCGCGCGTGCCGATGATCCAGCACCTGGACGGCAACTGCCACGTTTACCTGGAAGAGGAAGCCGATCCGAACAAGGCGCTGAAGATCGTCGAGAACGCCAAGACGCAGCGCTATGGCACTTGCAACACGGCCGAGTCGCTGCTTGTCGACCGCTCGGTCGCTGCCATGCTGCTGCCGCCGATCGCCCAGATGCTCACCGGTAAGGGCGTCGAGATCCGCGGCTGCCCGGAAACCTGCGCCATCGTGCCGAACGCCGTCGCCGCCACGGAAGAGGATTACTACACCGAATTCCTGGCGCCGATCATCTCGGTCAAGGTGGTGTCCGGCATCGACGAGGCGATCGCCCACATCAACCAGTATTCGTCGGGCCACACCGAGGCCATCGTCACCGACAACCATCCGAAGGCGATGCGCTTCCTGCGCGAAGTCGATTCGGCGTCCGTGATGATCAACGCCTCGACGCGCTTTGCCGACGGCTTCGAATACGGTCTGGGTGCCGAAATCGGCATCTCGACCGACAAGATTCACGCCCGCGGCCCGGTTGGCCTGGAAGGACTGACCAGCCAGAAATGGGTGGTTCTCGGCGACGGTCACGTCCGCGCCTGACCTGCCGCGGATTGTTCTGACGGGACAAGACGCCTGCATTCTTGACACGACACCGTCGTAAACCGACACTCGCAGATTGCTTGATTTTTATATTGGACATACGCCATGGCCATCACCTGGACCAACGACCTGAACACCGGCATTGATGTAATTGACCACCAGCACAGACGCATCGTCGATTTCATCAACGACCTGGAAGCCGCCCAGGTCACCAAGGATCAGGAAAAGATCCGGCAGGTAATCAACGACTGCGTCGATTACACGCTATCGCATTTCGCCTTCGAAGAAAGCCTGCAGGAAGAATCCGGTTATCAATACTGCAAGCCGCACAAAAAGGTGCACGAGCTGTTTACCCGCAAGGTATCCGAATATCAGCAACGCCTCGATCTCGGTGACGACGTCTCGGAGGAGTTGCACCAGATGCTGGCGCGCTGGCTGGTCAATCACATCAAACGGGACGACGCCGACTACGTCAGTGCGGTCAAGGCCAACATGATGAGCGTGATCAAGGACAAGGAAATCAAGAAGGAAGTCAGCTGGTTCCGGCGCTTCTTCAAGTAAATCACGCGGCAGGCCGGGATTTTCGCTCCGGCTGATTGTTGCCGACAAGGCGCGGCGACCGCTACGACACCCTGGGAGAAAACATGACCAAGCCGCACTACCAGGCCATCGTCGCCGCCCCCGGCTTTGCCCTCGGCGTGCAATGCGACGCCGACGAGATCACCGGCATCGACTTTCTCGAGCCCCAGGCCGAACAGCCCCCGGAAACGCCGCTCGCCGCCGAAGCCGCGCGCCAGCTGCGGGCCTATCTGGCCGATCCGGCTTTTGCTTTCGGCCTGCCGCTTCGTCCCTCCGGCACGAGTTTTCAGCGCCGCGTCTGGACCGCAATCGCCGCCATCCCGCTCGGCGCAACCGAGACCTACGGACAGGTCGCCAAGCGCCTGAACAACGCCCCGCGCGCCGTCGGCCAGGCTTGCGGCGCCAATCCCTTCCCGCTCGTCGTTCCCTGCCATCGGGTGGTCGCCACGGGTGGCGGACTGGGCGGTTTCAGCCGACAAGGCGGTGGCTTCCTGCTCGACGTCAAACGCTGGCTGCTCAGCCATGAAAACAGCCTCCCCGGCTGATCTCGCCGAGGTCGACCGGTTCTGCGACGCCCTCTGGCTGGAAGACGGACTGGCCAAGGCGACGCTCGACAGCTACCGCTCGGATCTTGGCCGCCTCGGCCTGTGGCTGGCCGAAAACAACCATGAACCTTTGCTCGACATTCGCGAGACGACCCTGACTGCCTTCGTCGCCCACCTTTCGCGCCACACCCGGGCCAGTTCGCAGTCGCGTTACCTGTCCACGCTACGCCGCTTTTACCGCTGGCAACTCGGGCGCGGCCGCATCGTCGCCGATCCGACGCTGAAGCTGGTCAACCCGGCCCGCCCCTCGCGCCTGCCCAAGGTGACCTCGGAAAAGCAGGTCGACAACCTGCTCAACGCCCCCGACCTCGACACCCCGCTCGGCCTGCGCGACCGGGCCATGCTCGAAACCATCTACGCCACCGGCCTGCGGGTTTCCGAGCTGGTCAATCTGAAGCTGCACGAAATCGGCTTCAACGAAGGCGTGCTGCGCGCCCTCGGCAAGGGCAGCAAGGAACGCCTGGTGCCGCTCGGCGAACAGGCCATCGACTGGCTGCAGCGCTACCTCAACGAAGCCCGTCCGGAAATCCTCAAGGGCCAGCAGAGCGACGCCCTGTTCGTCACCGCCCGGGGCGGCGCGATGACCCGCCAGGCCTTCTGGCAGTTGATCAAGCGCTATGCGCTGATCGCCGGCATCGCGCCGGAAAAGCTCTCGCCGCACGTCCTGCGCCACGCCTTCGCAACCCATCTGCTGAATCACGGCGCCGATTTGCGGGTGGTGCAACTGCTGCTCGGCCACGCCGACATTTCGACCACCCAGATCTACACCCACGTCGCCCGCGAACGCCTGAAGTCGCTGCACGCCATGCACCATCCGCGCGGCTGACTTTGCCGCCCGACGCCAGCGCATCCGCGCCGCTCCGATCTCTGGCAGGGACGGTACCGAATGCAAATGTGGTCAAAAAAATGATAGCTTGATGCCTTCGCCGAAAAAACAACGGCAAAACCCGGCCAAACCGCCCGCAAGAGCGTTCCCTACTTGAACAATCCACGCCTCAGCCGCTTCGCACTGCTTACTTTTTTGCTGGCTATCGTGCTCACCGGCATCCTTTACCGGAACTTTCTGGATTCCGAACGGGCCAACACCCGGCTCGACTTCGAGCAGGCCGCGACGATCCGGATCAATGCCCTGCGCGCCGAGGCCAAGGGGACCATAGAACTGCTGCGCTTGCTGTCCGCCCATCTGGAACTGGTGCAGGGCGGCACGGCCAAGGGGTTCAGCCACTACACCCAGGCGATGCTCGACCAGCACCCCTACCTGCAGGCCGTCGGCTATAACCCCAGGGTTACGCTGGCCGAGCGCCACCGCTTTGAACAAGCGGCCAGAGCCGAACTGCCCGACTTCACGATCAACGATACCCTGCAGCCCGGCTCGTTTGCCCGGGCCGAAGAACGCAGCGAGTACTTCCCCTTCCTCTATGTCGAGCCGTTGGCCGCCAACAAACCGGCCAGCGGCTTCGATGTCGCCACCGAAACCACCCCCTCTCCGCTGTCGCCGCGACGCACGGCCATGCGGGCGGCCACCGACGGCAACACCATCGCCGTCACGTCGCCGCTCACCCTGGCCTTGAAAAAAACCTCCGGCCAGACCGGTGTCATCGTCTTTTCGCCGCTCTACCGGACAGGTCGGATCCACGCGGAAAATTTTTTCGGCTTCGCCACGCTGGTCATCCGGGTCAGCGACATGCTGCTCTGGTCGCAGCGCGTGGCCAGCGAACGCGGCGGGAAGGACGTCGAACTCGTGCTGCAGGATTGCACCGGGCCGGCCACGTTCGCCATGCATGGAAGTCTCCCCGCCTCCCTACCCGAATTGCGCCGCGAGGAACTGATCGACATCCCGGGCGGGCGGCAATGGCGGGTCACCGCCCTGCCGGTGAAAAACGCCTTCAGCCTGGCGCCGAAAAGCGGTGCGCTCAGTTTGCTCGCCGTGGGCAGTGCGCTCAGCCTGTTGCTCGGCATACTCGTCCAGATCCTGGCCGGCCGCAGCCAGGCCATTCGGCTCCAAGTCAACGAAAGGACGGCCGATCTGGCGACGGCCAACGACAAGCTGCTCCAGGAAGTCGACCGCCGCATGAGCTCCGAAAATCGCCTGCGCCAGGTTTCCGCGCTGCAACGATCGGTTCTCGCCAATGCTGGATACGCCATCGTCGCCACCAACAACGAAGGCATCATCCAGGTCTTCAACCCTGCCGCCGAGCGCATTCTCGGCTACCCGGCCAAGGCCGTGATCAATCGCTTGCGCCCTTCCTTCTTCCATCAGCAGGAAGGCCAGCCGGACGAGGACGGCGCCCACTTCCGGGCGATCGTCGCCCCGCTGGCGGAATTGCCGGCGGGTTCGTCCTTCGACCAGGAACTGACCTTCTGGCCCCATTCGGGCCAGCCCATTCCGGTCAAGCTCTCCCTTTCGGTAATGCTTGACGAGGATGGCAAGCAGGTCGGCTATATGGGTATCGCCTACGATATTTCGTCGCAGAAAGCGGCCGAGGCGCATATCACGCGTCTGGCCCATTTCGATACGCTGACCGGCCTGCCCAACCGCCTGCAATTGCGCAAGGAACTGCGCCGGGCAATTGCCGCTGCAAAACGTTCCGGGCAACGACTGGGGGTGATGTTCGTCGACCTCGACCGCTTCAAGAACATCAACGACTCGCTTGGTCACTTCGTCGGCGACGCTCTCCTGCAGAGCGTCAGCAAGCGGCTTCAGGGCTGCCTGCGCGAAGGCGACGTGATCGCCCGGATGGGCGGCGACGAATTCGTCATTCTGCTCGATCACATATCGACGCCCGAAATCGGAGCCGAGGTCGCCGAACGCATCCTCGAGCAGGTCAGCATGCCGATCGCCATCCAGGGGCATACGCTGACCATCACGCCGAGCATCGGCATCGCCCTTTACCCGGACGACGGAGCGGACAGCGACTCGCTGATCCAGAATGCCGACACCGCGATGTACAGCGCCAAGGAATCGGGGCGCAATGCCTACTGCTACTTCACCCGCAGCATGAACGAACGGGTTTCCTCACGCTTGAACATGGAAAGCCGCATCCGCCACGCGCTCAAAGAATCCCTGTTCTTTCTCGATTACCAGCCACAGTTCGATGCGATCACCGGGCGCCTGACCGGCGCCGAAGCCCTGGTCCGCATGCGCGGTGCCGAAGGCGTCTTGCCTCCCGACTGCTTCATCCCGGTGGCCGAGGACAGCGGCCTGATTCTGCCGCTCGGCGACTGGGTGCTGGCCGAAGCGGCGCGCCGCAACCGGGCCTGGATAGACGCTGGCTGGCAGCCGGTTCCGATTGCCGTCAACGTCTCGGCCCGCCAGTTCGAACAGCCCGACTTTCCTGAAAAAGTCCGGGCCGCGCTGGCCCGCGCCGATCTGGATCCCTGCTGGCTGGATATCGAACTGACCGAAAGCACCATCATGCAATCGGTAGACAAGACCTTAGAGGCGCTGAATGCCCTCAAGCTTCAGGGTCTGCGTATCGTCATCGACGATTTCGGCACCGGCTTCTCCAGTTTGGCTTATCTCAAGCGTTTCCCCATCGACTGCCTGAAGATCGACCGCTCCTTCGTCGAGGATCTCGAGCGGGGAAGCGAAGGTAATTGCATCGTCCAGGCTATCATCAGCCTGGCCCGCCAACTGAGCCTGCAAGTCGTCGCCGAAGGCGTGGAAACCGCCGGGCAGCTGGAGCTGCTGCAGCATTGGGGCTGCACCACCATCCAGGGTTATCTGCTGGGACGACCGATGGACGCCACAAGTTTTGAAGCACTACTCGAACGCCGATGAGCAAAATCGAACACGCCCCCGAAACCCCGGCCACTAAGTTCCTCAAGGCGCACCGGGTCGCCTATTCCAGCCACCTCTACGCCTACGAGGAGCATGGCGGCACCAAGGTGTCGGCCCGCGAGCTGAATGTCGACGAGCACGCCGTGGTCAAGACGCTGATTTTCGAGGATGAAAATGCCAAGCCGCTGGTCGTGCTGATGCATGGCGACTGCAAGGTATCGACCAAGGAACTGGCGCGCCAGATCGGCTGCAAGAAAGTCGAGCCGTGCAAGCCGGAAGTCGCCAACCGCCACACCGGCTTCCTGGTTGGCGGCACCAGCCCGTTCGGGACCAAGAAAGCGATGCCGATCTACATCGAGAAAAGCATCCTCGACCTGCCGCTGATCTACATCAACGGCGGCCGGCGCGGCTATCTGGTCGGCGTGCACCCGCACGACATCATGCGCAGCCTCAACCCGAAAGCCGTCGAGGCGGCACTGAAGGGCTAAGGCACAAAATAGCCAACACCAATCGAGTGGATTTAATTAATCGATTGGAGCTATCAATCGGCGATGCGTAAAGTAGCGTTCATCGGAACAGGAGCGCCACCATGACCCAACTCGTCGTCCAGCACTACACCCAGCCCACGGCCCGCCGTCACTTGTGGACCGGCATGGCGATGGCCGCTGTCGCCCTCGCCTTCGGCCTAGAACAATCGATCCACTGGCTGGCCGCCCATCCGATGGCGGCCAAGGGTCTTGAAGCGAGCCTGCTCGCCGGCCTGGCGACCGGCCTCGGCGCCCTGCCCGTCCTCTTTCTCCGTCGCCCGTCGGCCCGTCTGATGGCGCCGATGCTCGGCCTGGCGGGCGGGATGATGCTCGCTGCCAGCCTGTTCTCGCTGCTCGTCCCGGCCGTCCAGACGGTTGCGGCGAGCCCGGCCCCATGGCTCCTCGGCGGCATCACGGCCGCCGCCTTCCTGGCCGGCGTGGCGATGATGCAGCGCATCGATCGCCGCCTGCCGCACGCCCACGTCGAAGAACTCGAAGCGTCGGGGATGCAGCCGCATGTCACGCTCGTCGTCGCCGCCATTGCCCTGCACAACGTCCCGGAAGGCCTGGCGGTCGGTGTCGCGGCGGCTTCCGGGGCCGACCACGGGATGACGCTGGGCATTGCCTTGCAGAACATCCCGGAAGGCTGGATCGTCGCCAGCGCGATGCTTGCCCTCGGCGCGGCACCGATCCGGGCGGCCTTGATCGCCCTCGGCACTGGCCTCGTCGAGCCGGTCGGCGGCCTGTTCGGCGTGGTCGCCAGCACGATGGCCGGCGCCACCTTGCCGCTTGCTCTGGCGGCGGCAGCCGGCGCGATGCTCTGGGTGGTCAGCCATGAACTGATTCCGGCCTCGCATCGCCCGGGCCGCGAAGCCGCCGGAACGGCCGGCCTGGCCGCCGGCTTTGCGGTGATGACGGTTCTCGCCGCAGCCTTCTGAAGCATGCTGCGCCGATTCCCGCACGGAGATCGGCGCAGCGAAAACTAGATCGAGCGCTCGATGATCACGCCGACGCGCTTGACGCCCGGCATCATGCCGAGCTTGGCGATCGAAACCCGCACCCAGTGCACGGCGAAGTTTTCCAGCAGCCAGGTCGCCACATGTTCGGCGAGCTTTTCCAGCAGGTTGAAATGGCTGGCCGACAGGTCGGCGCGCAGGCGCTCGACGACCACGGCGTAATCGACGGTATCGCGAATATCGTCGCTGGCCCCGGCCGAGGCCGTCGACACGCCGATTTGCAGGGAAATCTCGACTGTCTGCGGCATCGCCTTTTCACGCGGATAAATGCCTATCCACGTGTCAGCGCGCAGATCTTCGATGAAAATGATGTCCATACGGGGTCGGAATGCCTTGGCAGTGTAAAATTTGGCGCGATTGTACTCCAGCCTCGATTGCCACTAATGCAAACCACCCTCGCCATTGTTGCCGCCTACCTGCTCGGTTCCATTCCCTTTGCGATGCTCTCGTCGAGGATCTTTGGACTGGCCGATCCACGCACCTACGGCTCGGGCAATCCGGGGGCAACCAACGTGCTGCGCAGCGGCAACAAAAAGGCTGCGCTATTCACGCTGATCGGCGATGCGCTGAAAGGTTGGGTGGCGGTTTTCATCGCCCAGCAGATGGGCTTTTCGAGCACCGTCATCGGCCTCGTCGCGCTGGCCGTGTTCTTCGGCCACCTCTACCCCGTCTTCCTCAAGTTCAAGGGCGGCAAAGGCGTAGCCACCGCCGCCGGCGTACTGCTCGCCCTCGACCCGCTACTCGGCCTGGCCGTCCTCGGCACCTGGCTCTTCGTCGCTTTCGCCACCCGCTATTCGTCGCTGGCCGCGGTCCTCGCCGCCGGCCTCGCCCCGGTCTACTCGGTGCTGATGCACGGAGCCGGCGGCCAGGTGATCTTCGTCGGCATCCTCGCCATGGCATTGATCGGCAAACACTGGCCGAACATCCAGCGGCTGATGGCCGGCCAGGAAGCCAAGATCGGCAGCAAGAAGAAAGCTTGATCGGCAGCCGCCGCGCAATAGTTTTTTACTACCGAGCACATACTCACAATCGATTAGCCCAATCGATTGGCAACTCCTACACTGCATACATCAGATCAATTCTGATCTGCATTCAGTGACAGGAGTCCGCCATGATCGCTCGATTCATTCAGCGTTTCTTTCAGGAAGAACAGGCCTGGGATTGCTATGTCGACATTCTGGCCGGCATCCCCGACAACCACTGATTCCGCTCTCACCCACTAAACTGGAGGAACGCACATGACCACCAAGAAACTCACCACCGCCGCCGGCTGCCCGGTTGTCGACAACCAGAACATCATGACCGCCGGCCCGCGCGGCCCGCAACTGTTGCAGGACGTCTGGTTCCTGGAAAAACTTGCCCATTTCGACCGCGAGGTGATCCCCGAACGGCGCATGCACGCCAAGGGTTCCGGCGCCTTCGGCACGTTCACTGTCACCCACGACATTACGCAATACACCCGGGCCAAGATCTTCAGCCAGGTCGGCAAGAAAACCGAGCTCTTCGTCCGTTTCTCGACCGTCGCCGGCGAGCGCGGCGCGGCCGATGCCGAACGTGACATCCGCGGCTTCGCGATCAAGTTCTATACCGAGGAAGGCAACTGGGATCTGGTCGGCAACAATACGCCGGTCTTCTTCCTGCGCGACCCGCTCAAGTTCCCCGACCTCAACCACGCCGTCAAGCGCGACCCGCGCACCAACCTGCGCAGCGCGCAGAACAACTGGGATTTCTGGACCCTGTTGCCGGAAGCGCTGCACCAGGTCACCATCGTCATGTCCGACCGCGGCATTCCGGCCAGCTATCGCCACATGCACGGCTTCGGTTCGCACACCTTCAGCTTCATCAACGCCAACAACGAACGCTACTGGGTCAAGTTCCACCTGAAGACCCAGCAGGGCATCAAGAACCTGAGCGATGCCGAAGCCGAAGCACTGGTCGGCAAGGATCGCGAAACCCATCAGCGCGATCTGTACGACGCCATCGAAGGCGGCGACTTCCCGAAATGGACGATGTACGTCCAGATCATGCCGGAAGCCGATGCCGAAAAGGTGCCCTACCATCCGTTCGACCTGACCAAGATCTGGCCGCACAAGGATTACCCGCCGATCGAGGTGGGCGTCATGGAACTGAACCGCAATCCGGCCAACTATTTCGCCGAAGTCGAACAGGCTGCCTTCAATCCGGCCAACGTCCCGCCCGGCATCAGCTTCTCGCCGGACAAAATGCTGCAGGGCCGACTGTTCTCCTACGGCGACGCGCAGCGCTATCGCCTCGGGGTCAATCACGGCCATATCCCGGTCAATGCGCCAAAGTGCCCGGTACACAGCTACCACCGCGACGGTGCCATGCGCACCGACGGCAACTTCGGCAGCACGCTGGGCTACGAGCCGAACGGCTACAGCGAATGGCAGGAGCAGCCGGATTACCGCGAGCCGCCGCTGGCGATCAACGGCGCCGCCGATCACTGGAACTTCCGTGAGGACGATGACGACTACTACGCCCAGCCACGCGCCCTGTTCCGGTTGATGACGCCGGCCCAACAGCAGATCCTGTTCGACAACACCGCCCGCGCCATGGGCGATGCACCGGAAGAGGTCAAGCGCCGCCACATCGGCAACTGCACCAAGTGCGACCCGGCCTACGGGGCCGGCATCGCCAAGGCCCTCGGCCTGACCGTCTAGGCTACGCAGCCCGGGGCAACCCGGGCTTTTTTCCGCGCCGAAAAAACAAAAGCCCAACCGTTCAGGATTGGGCTTTTGCATTGAACGACCGGCGACATGTTCTATTTCGCCAAGTTGAACAATGGCTCGCTGATCGATTTACTCAAGACATCAAGTCGGGCCGGCGCCGGGAAAATCCAGCCCGCCCGGCCCAAAGCTCACTTGAGGGACATCAGGTAGGCGATGACGTCGGCGCGAGAAGCCGACTCGGCCAATCCGTCGTATTTCATTTTGCCGCCGGCGACGATTTTCTTCGGCTGGGCGATATAGGCATCGATTTTCTCCGGCGCCCAGGTGATGCCACTCTGCTTCATCGCCTCGGAGTAACCGGAAAAGTCGGCAATCGAGCCGGCCTTCCGACCATTCAGACCGGCCAGGCTGGGACCTTTCTTGTTCTTGCCCGGTACCACGCTGTGGCAATCGCCGCATTCCTCGGCAAAGACATCGACGCCTTTTTTGGCATCACCCACGGCCCAGGCCGACGATGCGGAAAGGACAGCCGAAACGCCGAGGGCGAGGCAGATTTTTTGCATTTTCATCAGTCGATTTCCTGCCTTAAATGGAAGTCCAGAGGAACAGCATGGTCGTATTGTTATCGCTGGCCCGACGCTCGTTGTGATCCGCGTCGAGGTAGCTCGAGCCGCCCATATAGCGGCTGTAGCCGGTGTATTGAATTCCCAGGCGGACATTGGCCCACGGCGACAGCCACGAACCTTCCTTGCCCCACGGCGTTACATCGGCCTGCAGCACGTAGCCGGAAGTATTCGGCGTTCCGGACAGCGAACTGACGCCATCCCGCGGCGCCGCCGAAGTCCCGTTGCGCGTTGCATCGCTGTTGCCGCGCGTATCGAACAGGCCGGCCGTCGCGCCCCAGGTCTGGTTGTAGTGATAGGAGGTCGCCACCCGGAACTGGTTGATGCTTCCCTTGCCGCTATCGGACTCGCCGAGCACGCCATTGGTGTAGTTCAGGGTCTGCCATTCCTTCACATAACTGGCATTGACCGAGAAAACATGTTGCCGGTTGCCCAGATACTGATAGGCCGCATCGATGCCCAGATCGCGATAGCGGTCCGCCGTGCCGAGATCGCCCCGGTCGGGTTGCAGGCTGGCATTGAAGCCGAACAGGCCGATCGAGAAGTTGTCTTTCTTCATGTCCTTGAAATAGGCAACCCGCCCGTAGGTACCGAGACCTTTGAACCGGCCGGCATCGCCGGCATTGATCATGTTCAGCCCGGTTTTTGAAAGCGTGTTGTAGAGGCCCAGTTCGGCGTAAATGCTGTTGTCGAAGAAGGCGTAGGCGTTGGCGCCGGCGACGCTGCCGCCAAGGCTCTCGACCAGGGGCGACGGCCCGAAGCCACCACCGAAATCGGACGAGGTATAGGGAAAGCGCCATTGACCGAGGGTGTTGAAGGGGTCGGTCAGCGTCGGATTGGAATTCAGCGAAAGGCCGAGCGTCGTTTCCTTGCCGCCGAGTTGCAGGGTGCGGGCATAGCGGACATCGACCTGGTCGAGCGACCACTTGCGCTCAACGCCGGAATAGGTGGACTGAACGAAGGCGCCAACGTTGTCAGCCAGGCGACCGGCCAGGAACAGCGAGCCTTCCTGGACCGCGGCATTGTTGTTGGTGTCGTAATGCTCGACCTTGTCACCTTCGCTGACGTTCTTGGCAGTGCGGGTGATATTGGCGACCAGCATCGCCGACAACGGAATCTTGCCTTCCTTGCCATCCGTGTCGGTATAGCCGCCGATCTTGAACTTGATGCCGTACGGCGTCAGTTGCGGCCCGAAGCTGCCGACGTGGCAGGCAGCGCACTCGGCCCCCGTCTGCCGGGCATAGCTCGGAACGGCCTGGGCCGGCGAGGCGAGCAGGCCGGCCATGGCAGCCACGCCGGCCATGGCAACGACCTTTTGCCAAACGCGGCGCCGGCCGCCCCCTCGTTGAATTGCTGCAAGAATTCTCATGTTGTTCCTCGTCATCGGATGGAGATGGGCCGATTCTCGACGGAGGAAGCTTGCGAATCCCTGACGAAGCAGCGTTCGCCGATCGGCACGTCGTCAGGCATTCGCAAGCTGCGGGCTGACACCATGCAGGCTGGAAAAACTTGGAAAACCGCAATGAGTTCACTCTGGCAACGCTTCCGCGCCCAAAAACCCTGGGCAAAAATCCTCGAAATCGAGACCATCGTGCTGCTATTGATCGGCGGACTGCTAGTGGTCGGCGGCAAACTATCGCTCGACCAGACCAACACCATCGAGTTCTGTACGTCCTGCCACGAGATGAAGGACAACAATTTCGAGGAATACAAGCACACCATCCACGCTATGAACCGAACGGGCGTCAAGGCAACCTGCTCCGACTGCCACGTCCCGCATCAGTTCGTCGACACCATGGTGCGCAAGGTCAAGGCGTCCAACGACGTTTTCCAGCACCTGATGGGCACCATCGATACCAAGGAAAAATTCGAGACGCATCGCCTGGAACTGGCCAAGCGGGTCTGGCTCCGGATGAAGCAAAGCGATTCGCAGGAATGCCGCAACTGCCACGATACCAAGGCAATGTCGCCCGAGTTGCAGGGCAAGACGGCGCAGAAACAGCACCAGAAGCTGGTCACCGGCGAGCGCACCTGCATCGACTGCCACTACGGCATCGCCCACAAGGAACCCGAGGGCGGCCACGAGCCAAGCGAAGTGCTGGAGAAATAACTGGGCAATTTTCTCGGCACCGCGTAAACACCCCCTCCGTGGCACTATTGAACCCTATGCGTATCCTGATTGTTGAAGACGATGCCCTGGTTGCCAGCGGCCTGAAACAGGGCCTCCTGCAACTCGGCTACACGGTCGATGTGGCGACCAGCGCCGAGATGGCCGAAAGCTTCGTTACCGCCGAGAAGTTCGACATGGCGCTGGTCGACATCGGCTTGCCCAAGGCCGATGGCCTGCACTTCGTCCGCCAGCTGCGCGGTCGCGGCGATCATTTGCCGGTGCTGATCCTGACCGCTCGCGAAAGCATGGAGGATACGATCCGCGGCCTCGATGCCGGGGCCGACGATTACATGACCAAACCCTACCGGCTGCCGGAAGTGGCGGCGCGGATGCGCGCCCTGATCCGCCGCTCGAATGCCGTCACCGACGCCTGCCTGCGCCACGACGGGGTGACCCTCGACACCAGCTCGCATACCGCCACGCTGAACGACGAGCCGCTCGATCTGACCAACCGCGAATGGGCCATTCTCGAAATGTTGTTGATGGCCTCACCAGCCGTCGTCAGCAAGGAAAAGCTGGTGCAAAGCCTGGCCGGCTGGGACAAGGACATCACCGCCAACGCCATCGAAGTGCACGTCTCCCGGCTACGCAACAAACTGTTCGCCGGCAACATCGTCATCCGGACGGTGCGCGGCATAGGATACCGAGTCGATGCACCTGCCAACTAACCGGACCGGTCACTGGGGGCTACGCCAGCGCCTGCTCGTCGCGCTGCTGATCCCGCTGATCCTGATCCTGATCGCCAGTTCGATGTTCGACTATCGCCTGGCCAAGCAGACCGCCAATGCAGCGCACGACCAGGGCCTGGCCGACAGCATCTTCGATCTGGAATCGCACATCCGCAAACAGCGCAACCCGGCCTTCCTCGACCTGACCGAGGAGACCGAAGCGATGCTGCGCAGCAACGCACCCGACATGCTGTATTTCTCGATCCGCAATGCCGATGGAGAAGTCCTCGCCGGCGACAGCAATTTACCCGGATTCGCGATGCCGACCGACGATGAGGTCGCGTTCTCCGATGGCGTCCACCTCGGCAAGGCGGTGCGGATCGCCGTCCACCGTCTGAAACTGCCGGCCGGCGATATCTACATCGTCGTCATGGAAACCACCGAGAAGCGGATTCTGTCGAGCCAGCGCATTCTGACGGCGATGGTCCTGCCCAACCTGGCGGTGATTTTCGCCACCTTGCTTGCCGTGTTCTTCGGCGTCAGGCAGGGTCTGCTCCCGCTGCGTGCCGTCGAACTCGAAATAGCCGCCCGCTCGGTCAATGACCTGCGCGAAATCGAACTGGCCGGGACCCCATCGGAAATCCACCCGATGCTGCGGCGGTTGAACGAACTGTTTGCCCTGCTCCGTGAATCGGTCGAAATCCAGCAACGTTTTATCGCCGATGCGGCCCACCAGCTCCGCACACCGCTGGCCGGCTTGCAGATGCAACTCGACCTGGCGGCCGGCGAGGGCGCCTTCAACAACAATAGCGAGCGACTCGGGCACATCGAAGAAGCGACGGCGCGGATCGGCCACCTGCTGGCCCAGTTGCTGGCCTATGCCCGGGCGGAAACATCGAATGCCATAGCCGCTTCGTTTGAAGCGGTGGCGCTCGACCAGCTGGTCGAAAAATCCGCCTCGACCTTCCTTGATGCGGCCCTGGTCAAGGATATCGACCTCGGCTTTGAAATAGCGCCGGCCACCGTTCGCGGGCTTTCCTGGATGTTGCAGGAGGCACTCGGCAACCTGATCGACAACGCCATCCGCTACACGCCCCATGGCGGCATCATCACCGTGCGCTGCGGCGAAGCCGACGGCCAGGCTTTTGTCGAAGTCGAGGACAGCGGCCCGGGAATCTCCGAAGAGCACCTCAAGCAGGTGTTCGAGCGCTTCTACCGCATTCCCGGCTCACCCGGCAACGGCTGCGGTCTCGGCCTGCCGATCGTCAGCGAAATTGCCCAGCTGCACGGCGCGACGGTCGAACTGACTAGCAGCAAAACCGGTGGTCTGCTGGCCCGAATCCGGTTTCTGCACGGACTGGAATCGCCCTCCCCTGCGCAAAACAGACAGGTCTGATCGCCGGCTGTTCATTCGACCGGCATCAAGGGTTAGCACCGATCGCATGATTGACAGAAGGCCATGCCACGGGCAGTCTGAAGGGTCTGGTCTCAAGATGTGCAAGGGAGAATTGCGTGGGGTTCAGCGCCGAACAGGGCAGTGGCGGCAAGCCAACGGTTCAACACGCTGGCAGACATCGCCATAGAATTTATGCGGTGCTTGCCTGGCTGGTTCTTTCCTGCCTCCTTCCCGGCATGATTGCAGCATGCGTTCTATTCATGCGCGACTACGCAGAGGGCCGTGCCCAACTTGAGAAGACGACCATCGCAACGGCGCGGGCCTTGTCGCAAGCAGTCGACAGCCAGCTGCTGAAGGGAATGGCCGCCGCGCAGGCGCTATCGACCGCCGGTGCGCTAACCCGCCAGGACTGGGCAGCGTTCCATGAACGAGCCGGTAGCGTGCTGGCGCTGTCAAAGGCCGGCGACATCGTCGTATTGAGTGACGCAACCGGCCAACAACTGGTCAATACGCTGCGAAAATTCGGCGAGCCTTTACCACGCCACGGCGACATGGCATTGCTTGAGCGCGTTTTTGCTACCGGCAAACCCGTCATTTCCGACATCTATCTCGGCGGCGCGCTGCGCAAGCCGGTCATGAGCATTGACGTACCAATCATCCAAGACGGAAAGGTGGCCTACGACGTCAGCCTCGGCATGCTGCCAGACCGTTTCAACAGCATCCTTTTGGCCCAAAACCTGCCACCGGGCTGGGTTGCCGCCGTCATTGACAGGAACGGCACCCTCGCTGGACGGCTTCCATCACCGGAGAAGTTCATCGGCCAGAAGGGCACTGCCGAGTTCATCCAGAAGATAACGGACGTGCCTGAAGGGGCGATGGAAACGGTCTCGCGCGAAGGGATACCAACGCTATCCGCGTGGAGTCGTTCACCGATAACCGGCTGGAGCGTCGGGATAGGCATACCGCGAGCGGAACTCGAAGCGAGCCTGAGAAAATCGCTGCTAGCCCTGGGGTTAGGCTTTGTGCTTCTTCTACTACTTGGGCTTGCCTTGGCATGGCTAGCTGCCAGAAGAATCGCCGGCGCAGTCCGGGCGCTGACTGCGCCGGCCACGGCGTTGGGTGCTGGCAAGCGGGTGGTGGCGCCGTTGCCCAATATTGTGGAAGCCGCCGAGGTAGCCGAGGCTATCGGGCGCGCATCGGAACTACTGGCCGAGCGCACGGCAGATCTGGAGCAGGCCAACAAGTCCTTGTCGGTGCGTGACGCCGAGTTGAGGGAGGCCCATCGCTTGGCGAGATTCGGCGCGTGGCGATGGAGCATCGAGGCCGGTGCAATGTCGGTATCGGAATCGGTACACACCATATTCGGACGCGAGCTTCCCCCATTTCAGCAACTTAGAGGCAGCCTGCTGCCCGTCGAGTCATGGGAAACGATGCACACGGCGATACAAGACGTCATCCGGACCGGTGTCGGCTGTAGCGCAGAAGTCCCAGCGAACCATGACGGCGGCTACCAGATATGGCTCGATCTCAGGTGCGGCCCCATTCATGGCGCGGACGGGACAATCGTCGGAGTCACGGGGACCATGCTGGACATCACCCAGCGCAAGCAAGCAGAGCTGGCGCTTCAGAGGACGCGGGAAACCTACGTGCAACAACTGGAAGAGGACGTCGCACGGCGCACCATGGAGCTTACCTCCGCCAACGAGGCACTGGATCGCCTCGCCCGTACCGATGCGTTAACCGGCTTGGCAAATCGCACCGTGAGCGACGAACACCTGCACATGGAATTCTTGCGGCTCAAGCGCACCGGAAGTGCATACGCGGTCCTGTTCATCGACATCGACTATTTCAAGAGCATCAATGACACGCACGGCCACGGAATCGGAGACCAAGTGCTACAGCAACTCGCCGGGCTGTTGGCACAATCGATTCGGGAGACCGATCTTGTTGCGCGCTACGGCGGAGAAGAGTTTCTAGCGGTGCTAACCGACACGGACATTGACTCCGCCATGGCCGTTGCCGAGAAGATTCGGCAGACCGTCGCTCAGGAACCGTTTCCGAATGTCGGGCAAGTGACCCTCAGCGTTGGCATCGCGGCTGCGCAATTGGCGGACGAGAACGAAGATGCCGCGGTGCGGCGGGCGGACGAGGCCCTCTATGAAGCAAAACGAACAGGCCGCAACAAGGTTTGTTTTTGCTAAACGCCCCGCACAGGACCAGAAATGGACCAGAAAGGAAAAAGCCCAACCGGTGAGGGCTGGGCTTTTTCCTTGATTCTTTGGTGGTGATGGGCAGAATTGAACTGCCGACCTGTGGGTTATGAATCCACCGCTCTAACCAACTGAGCTACATCACCACGCCTTGAGGGCGCGGATTATAGTTTGCCTGGCTTTACCCGGTCAAGGCATTTGCGCTCGGTTATAATGCGCCCCTTTCCCGATGCTCCGTTGCCGACCGGCGACATTGATTTGCAAAGTAGTTTACCCATGCCAAAGAAATTGTTCATCCGCACTTTCGGGTGCCAGATGAATGAGTACGATTCGGACAAGATGGCCGATGTGCTCAATGCCTCCGAAGGTATCGTCAAGACTGACAATCCCGAAGAAGCCGACATCATCCTGTTCAACACCTGCTCGGTGCGCGAAAAGGCGCAGGAGAAGGTGTTCCACGACCTCGGCCGGGTCCGCCACCTGAAGCAGCTGAACCCGAATCTGGTGATCGGCGTCGGTGGCTGCGTGGCCAGCCAGGAAGGTGACGCGATCATTGCCCGCGCGCCCTACGTCGATATCGTGTTCGGCCCGCAGACGCTGCATCGCCTGCCGCAGCTGATCGCCGAACGCAAGAGCAAGGGCCGGGCCGCCGTCGATGTGTCCTTCCCGGAGATCGAGAAATTCGATTCGATGCCGCCGGCCGAAGTCAAAGGTGCCTCGGCCTTCGTCTCGATCATGGAAGGCTGCTCCAAGTTCTGCACCTTCTGCATCGTGCCCTACACCCGTGGCGGCGAAGTGTCGCGGCCGTTCGAGGATGTGCTGACCGAAGTCGCCGGGCTGGCGGCCAATGGCGTCAGCGAAGTCACGCTGCTCGGCCAGAACGTCAATGCCTATCGCGGTACGATGGCGGGCTCGGAAGAGTTTGCCGACCTCGCCATCCTGATCGAGTACATCGCCGAAATCCCCGGCATCGAGCGCATCCGCTACACCACCTCGCACCCGCGCGAAATGTCGCAACGGCTGATCGACACCTACGCCAAGGTGCCGAAGCTGGTCTCGCATCTGCATCTGCCGGTCCAGTCGGGCGCCGACCGCGTGCTGGCGGCGATGAAGCGCGGCTACACGGCGATCGAGTACAAGTCGATCATCCGCAAGCTGCGGGCGGCGCGGCCGGACATTTCGCTGTCTTCCGACTTCATCGTCGGCTTCCCCGGCGAGACCGACGAGGATTTCGAAAAGACCATGAAGCTGATCGACGAGGTCGGTTTCGACAACTCGTTCTCCTTCGTCTACAGCCCACGGCCCGGCACGCCGGCGGTCGAGATGGAAGATTCGACCCCGGGCAACGTCAAATCCGCCCGCCTGAGCCGCCTGCAGAAACGCATCGAGGAACAGGCGCAGGTGATCAGCCAGGCCATGGTCGGCGGCATCCAGCGGGTGCTGGTCGAAGGCACCTCGCGCAAGGATGTTCTTGAACTGGCCGGGCGTACCGACAACAACCGGATCGTCAATTTCATCGGCAATCCGCGGCTGATCAACACTTTCGTCGATGTCCGCATCACTAGTGCGCTGCCGCACAGCCTGAGAGGCGAAATTGTCATCCGAGAAGAGTAAGCCGGCACCGAAAAGCCGGCCGGTGGAAGTTTCGCTGGCACCGGTGGACAACGTATTGCTGGCCAACTTGTGCGGCCCGCTCGACGAGAACATCCGGCAGATCGAAACCGGTTTCGACGTGACCATCCAGCGCCGCAACGAACGCTTCTCGGTGCGCGGCGAGCAGGCCCAAGTGACGGCCGATGCCATCCGCCACTTTTACGGCATGGCGCGGGCGCCACTGTCGGTCGATGAAATCCAGCTCGGCCTGATCGAACTGCTCAACGCGCCGGTCCGCCGCATTTCGCGCGGCGCCGAAGGCCCGATCGACGGGCCGCAATTGATCACCCGCAAAACCGAACTGCACGGCCGCACGCCGCGCCAGGTGGCTTACCTGAAGGCGATCCAGGAACACGACATCACCTTCGGCATCGGCCCGGCCGGCACCGGCAAGACCTACCTCGCCGTGGCCAGCGCAGTCGATGCACTGGAGCGCGATCTGGTCGAGCGCATCATCCTGACCCGCCCGGCGGTCGAAGCCGGCGAACGGCTCGGCTTTCTGCCCGGCGACCTGACGCAGAAGATCGACCCGTATCTCAGACCACTGTACGACGCCCTCTACGACCTGATGGGCCATGACCGGGTCAGCAAGCTGTACGAAAAGAACGCCATCGAGATCGCCCCGCTCGCCTTCATGCGCGGCCGGACGCTGAACCACGCCTTCATCATTCTCGACGAGGCGCAGAACACGACGCCTGAACAGATGAAGATGTTCCTGACCCGCATCGGCATCGGCGCCAAGGCAGTCGTTACCGGCGACCTGACCCAGATCGACCTGCCGAAGGGCCAGAAAAGCGGCCTGCGCGAAGCGCGCGACATCCTGAAGGACGTCCGCGGCCTGGCCTTTACCGAATTTCTGAAGGAAGACGTGGTGCGCCACCCGCTGGTTGCCCGTATCGTCGCTGCCTATGAATCCCAAACCAAGCAAACGCCTTAACCTGTCGGTGCAATATGCCTGTAACCGGGCCGGTTTACCCTTGCGCGCCGATTTCGTGCGCTGGGCCCGGGCGGCGCTGGTCGGCGGCGGCGAAGTTGCCATCCGGCTGGTCGAAGCCGATGAGGGGCAGGCACTGAACAAGGAGTATCGCGGCAAGGACTACGCGACCAACGTGTTGTCATTTCCGTATGACAGCGAACCGATCGTCAGCGGCGATCTAGTGATCTGTCCAACGGTCGTGGCGGCCGAGGCAGCCGAGCAGAACAAGCCGCTGGCCGCCCACTACGCCCACCTGGTGGTGCATGGTATGCTGCATTTGCAGGGCTGGGATCATGACAACGACAATGATGCCGAAGCCATGGAAAACGAAGAAAAGGAGATTCTCGCCGCGATGGGTTATCCAGACCCGTATGCGGTTTAAACATTATGGACAGTGACAGTAAACCGAGTTTCATTGAACGACTGACTTCCCTGCTGCTGCGCGAACCCGAAGACCGCGAGCAGCTGCTAGAAATTTTGCACTCGGCCTACGAGCGCAACCTGATGGACGCCGATGCGCTGACCATCATCGAAGGCGCCCTCGCCGTCTCCGAAACCCGCGTCACCGACGTCATGGTGCCGCGTGCCCAGATGGACGTCATCGACATCGACGACCCGATGAGCGAGATCGTCCCGATCGTCATCGATGCCGCCCACTCGCGCTTTCCGGTGGTCGATGGCGACCGCGACAACGTGCTCGGCATCCTGCTCGCCAAGGATCTGCTGCGCCTGCAAACCGAAGAAAATTTTGAACTGCGCGACTGGTTGCGCCCGGCCGTCTTCATCCCCGAATCGAAACGCCTGAACGTGCTGCTCCGCGAGTTCCGCGTGTCGCGCAACCACATGGCCATCGTCGTCAATGAATACGGCGGCGTCGCCGGCCTGGTCACCATCGAGGACGTGCTCGAACAGATCGTCGGCGACATCGAGGACGAATACGACTTCGACGAAACGCACGACAACATCCGCCTCGACTCCACCGGCCGCTACCGGGTCAAGGCGCGAACCGAGATCGAAGACTTCAACAAGGCCTTCGCGACGGACTTCTCCGACGAGGAGTTCGACACCGTCGGCGGCCTGGTTCTTCGCCACCTGGGCCGCGTCCCCAAGCGCAACGAGATCATCGATATCGACGGCGTGCGCTTCCAGGTCCTGCGCGCCGATAGCCGTCGCCTGTACACGCTGCTGGTCGACCAACACAAACAGCCAACCGGCACTGATGCTGCAACTGCCTGAGCGGCCGCTACAGCGCTTTGGTCTGGCCGCGCTGATCGGCGCAACGGGCGTGCTGTGCTTCGCTCCGGCCGGTCTTTTCTGGCTGGCGCCGCTCATCTGGTGCGGCCTGTTTGCCCTGCTCGACCGCGCCGGCTCGCCTAGGGAAGCGCTGCTCACCGGGCTGAGCTTCGGCCTCGGCTTTTTCCTGACCGGCGTCTCCTGGGTCTATGTCAGCCTTTCGGTCTTCGGCGGCATGCCGTGGTGGCTGGCCGGCATCGCCGCCTTCCTGTTCTGCGGCGTGATGGCGCTGTTTCCGATGCTGGCCGGCGGAATTTTCAAGCGCTGGCAGCCGGAGCGCTTCTGGCAACAGGCGCTTTTTTTCGCCGCGCTGATTGCCGCGGCGGACTGGCTGCGCAGCTGGATCTTCACCGGCTTCCCCTGGCTGGCCGTCGGCTACAGCCAGGCGCCGCCCAGCCCGCTGGCCGGTTTTGCCCCGTTGTTCGGCGTCCATGGCCTGAGTCTGCTGATCGCCCTGGCCGGCGCCCTGCTGTTGCGCTGGCGGATCGGTCTGGTGTTTATCGCCGTGAGCGCCGGCATCGGCTTCGCGCTGCAACAAGTGGCATGGACCACGCCGGTCGGCCAGCCGATCAGCGTCGCGCTGATCCAGGGCAACATTCCGCAGGAAATGAAGTTCCGCCCGGAAGCCTTCATCCGCACCCTGAATCTTTACCGCGAACTGATCGAAAACAACCCGGCCCAACTGACCCTGTTGCCGGAAACCGCGCTGCCCGCCTTTTTCGACCAATTGCCGCCGACTTATATCGACGCCCTGAAAGCGACCGCCCAAGCCAACGGCGGCGACCTCATCCTCGGCACCCTGACCGGCCAAGGCGAGCGCTACTGGAACAGCGCGATCAGCATCGGCAGCTCGCCGCTGCAGGTGTACAGCAAGACCCATCTGGTGCCGTTCGGCGAAACCATTCCGGCCGGCTTCTCGTGGTTCATGGACATTGCCAGCATCCCGATGTCATCATTTTCGCGCGGCCCGGACGTCCAGCCGCCGCTCGCCGTCGCCGGTCGGCAGGTGGCGGTGAACATCTGTTACGAAGACGTGTTCGGCGAAGAGATCATCCGCTCGCTGCCGCAAGCCGGCATTCTCGCCAATCTCTCGAACACCGCGTGGTTCGGCCATTCGCTGGCCCAACCGCAGCATTTGCAGATCGCCCGGATGCGCGCCAGCGAAACCGGCCGGCCGATGTTGCGGGCAACCAATACCGGCATGACTGCGGTGATCGCCGCCAACGGTTCGCTCCAGGCCGTTCTGCCGGCCTTCACGCAAGGCGTGCTGAAGGCGGAGGTCCGGGCGTATCAGGGCATGACGCCCTACGCCCGGTTCGGCAACCTCGGGTTTCTGGTGCTGGCCGGCCTGTGCCTGCTGGCCAGCCAGTTGCCGAGGCGCCGCCAGAGGCTGTTCAGGTAGTGCGCAAACGCTGAACCGCCTGTTCCAGGCGCAGCTTTTCGGCCAGCACCTTGGACGAGTAACGGCGCCCCGGATCGTTCGTCGCCCCGCCAAACTGCTGCAAGCCTTCTTCCAGGCCACCGAAGCGACGGATCGACTCATCCAGCACCTTAGCGCCGACCTGAACATTGACCAGCGGGTCGAGGAAGGCGGCGCGGTCGGCCTCCTCGGGCAGTTTGTCCATATGGAAGCGCGGCACCACCTGCATCAGGCCTTGCGCCCCGAAAACGCTCTGGGAGAAGGGATTGAAACCTGATTCGACTCCGATCACGGCGATGATCAGCAGCGGATCGAGATGCAAATCGCGGCCGACCGCCTGAGCTGTCGCAAAAATCGGTTGCAGAGCATCGGTCGAAACGCGATAGCGTCGCGAGACATAATCGAGCGCGCCGCGCATCCGCGGACTTAGCGAGCCGACCGTCGTTTCGACCGGCGACTCGGGAAGCACCTCTTCGCTGACCGAAGCGGCCGCCAGGGGGAGCACCGACTGCAGTTCGTCGGTCAGGCCAAGATAGCCGGTCTGCAGGCCGATGAGGCCGATGACGAAAACCAGACCAGCCACCATCAAGAATTTTTGAAACAGGGTAGAAACCACATTGGAAACCCGCTGAAGCGCGGGGGAGAGAAAAGTCGTAGTAGACATGCGACCTCCTTCACTGTTGCCCCTGCGGAAAAACTTCTCCCGCAGCGAACGGTTACAGGGGATACGTCATCGGCGGGCAAGGTGATGAATCAGCCCGAATCCCGCACGGCGCCATGCTTGGCACCCGACGCGACCGATGTTGCACCGCAACATAATTCACAGTCTATTGATTCTATTGGATTTTGTCAAGTCACCGCCTTTTACCGGGGAATAGAGGCATTGCGCCGCACCAATTCCCCAGCCAAAATTTCCGGCCTGAACTCGGCCGAAAAACCGGCTCGGTTCCCGCCGAAACAGGGGCACCCGGGCCGGCGAGGCGCCCTGCCGGATGATGGCAAAAGCTTGTAAAATCCGAGGTCTTCCGTCTTTTCGAGGGCGTCCGATGACGACCAGCAACAAACCGACCTTTCAGGAAATCATCCTGCGTCTGCAGCAATACTGGAGCCAGCAAGGCTGCGCCCTGCTGCAACCTTACGATATGGAAGTCGGTGCCGGCACCAGCCACACCGCCACCTTCCTGCGCGCCATCGGCCCGGAGCCGTGGAAAGCCGCCTACGTCCAGCCCTCGCGCCGCCCCAAGGACGGCCGCTACGGCGAGAACCCGAACCGCATGCAGCACTACTACCAGTTCCAGGTGGTGTTGAAGCCGGCGCCGGCCAACATCCTCGAGCTCTACCTCGGCTCGCTCGAAGCGCTCGGTTTCGACCTTAAGAAGAACGATGTGCGTTTCGTAGAGGACGACTGGGAAAACCCGACGCTGGGCGCCTGGGGCCTCGGCTGGGAAGTGTGGATGAACGGCATGGAAGTGACCCAGTTCACCTACTTCCAGCAGGTCGGCGGCATCGACTGCAAGCCGATCACCGGCGAAATCACCTATGGCATCGAACGTCTGGCGATGTACCTGCAAGGCGTCGAAAACGTCTTTGATCTGACCTGGACGGCGGGCCTGACCTACGGCGACGTCTATCACCAAAACGAAGTCGAGCAATCGGCCTACAACTTCGAGCACTCCGATGCCGATTTCCTGTTCACCGCCTTCGGTGCCCACGAGAAACAGGCGCAGCACCTGATGGGCGCGCAACTGCCGCTGCCGGCCTACGAACAGGTGTTGAAGGCGGCACACACCTTCAACCTGCTCGATGCCCGCGGCGCCATTTCGGTCACCGAGCGCGCCGCCTATATCGGCCGCATCCGCAACCTGGCGCGCGCCGTCGCCCAGGCCTACCTCGACAGTCGCGCCCGCCTCGGCTTCCCGATGGCGCCGAAGGAATGGGCCGCCGAAGTCCTCGCCCAGATTGAAAAGAAAGCTGCCTGATATGTCGTCCAAGAATCTGCTCGTTGAACTGTTCGTCGAGGAACTGCCGCCCAAGGCGCTGAAGAAACTGGGCGAGGTGTTCTCGCAGACCCTCGCTCAATCGCTGAAGAATGCCGGCCTGGCCACCTCGACCGCTGCCGTTACCGCCTATGCCTCGCCGCGCCGGCTGGCCGCCCACGTCACCGAAGTCGCCGCCGTTGCCGCCGACAAGCCGGTGGCGCAGAAGCTGATGCCGGTCGCCGTCGGCCTCGACGCCGCCGGCAACGCCACCCCTGCCCTGCTCAAGAAGCTCGCCGCACTCGGCGCCGACGCTTCCGCCGTGGCAAAACTGCGCCGCGAAAACGACGGCAAGGCCGACGTGCTGTTCTACGACAGCCTGGCCAAGGGCGCGACGCTGGCCGACGGCCTGCAGAAGGCGCTGGAAGCCGCGCTCGCCGCGCTGCCGATTCCCAAGGTGATGACCTATCAACTGCAGGACGGCTGGAGCAGCGTCAATTTCGTGCGACCAGCCCATGGCCTGGTCGCCCTGCACGGCGCCGATGTCGTGCCGCTCGCCATCCTCGGCCTGACCTCCGGTCGTACAACGCACGGCCATCGCTTTGAAGCCAGCGTCGATCCGGTCGTCTTCGCCAACGCCGACGAATACGCCGCCAAGCTGGCCAGCGAGGGCGCCGTGATCGCCTCGTTCGCCGAGCGCCGGGCTGAAATCGCCCGCCAGCTCGCTGCCGCGGCCGCCCAGGCCGGCGGCAAGCCGATTGACGACGACGCCCTGCTCGACGAAGTCACCGCGCTGGTCGAGCGCCCGAATGTCCTGATCGGCCAGTTCGAAGAGGAATTCCTCGCCGTGCCGCAGGAATGCCTGATCCTGACCATGAAGGCCAACCAGAAATACTTCCCGCTGCTCGACGCGGCCGGCAAGCTGACCAACAAGTTCCTGTTGGTCAGCAACATCAGCCCGGCCGACGCCAGCGCCGTGATCGGCGGCAACGAGCGCGTCGTCCGGCCCCGGTTGGCCGATGCCAAGTTTTTCTTCGACCAGGACCGCAAGAAGACGCTGGAATCGCGCGTCCTCGGGCTGGCCAAGGTTGTTTATCACAACAAGCTGGGCACCCAAGGCGAGCGCGTACAACGGGTCTGCGCCATCGCCAAGGCGATCGGCCTGCAACTGGGCGGCGAAACCGTCGCCGTGCTGGCCGAACAGGCCGCGCTGCTCGCCAAGGCCGACCTGCTGACCGACATGGTCGGCGAGTTCCCCGAGCTGCAGGGCACCATGGGCCGCTACTACGCGTTGCATGACGGTCTCGCCAGCGACATCGCCGACGCCATCGAAGACCACTACAAGCCGCGTTTTGCCGGCGACACGCTGCCACGAGGCCAGGTCGGCACCATCGTCGCGCTGGCCGACAAGCTGGAAACGTTGGTCGGCATGTTCGGCATCGGCCAGATCCCGACCGGCGACCGCGACCCGTTCGCGCTGCGCCGGCATGCGCTGGGCGCCATCCGGATGCTCAGCGAAGGCGACCTGAATTTGCCGCTCAACGCGCTGCTGGCCGCCGTAGCCGGCGTGTTTGCCTCGGTCGATGGCTTCAAGCCGGCCGAAGCGGCACTTGCCGATTTCATCTACGACCGCCTGGCCGGCAGCCTGCGCGAACAGGGTTACACGGCGCAAGAGGTCGATGCCGTGGTCAGCCAGCGGCCGCAACGCCTCGGCGACATTCCGAAGCGTCTGGCCGCGGTACGGGCCTTCTCGGCCCTGCCGGAAGCCGCCGCGCTGGCCGCCGCCAACAAGCGGGTCGGCAACATCCTGAAAAAGGTCGAGGACAGCGTCGATCCGTGGGTCGATAACGCACTGCTCAAGGAAGCCGCCGAAATCGCCCTGCACGCGGCGTTGGTCGATGTCGTGCCGCAAGCCGACGCCGCCTTCGTCACCGGCGACTACACCGAGTCGCTGCAGGCCCTGGCCGCGCTACGCGCCCCGGTCGATGCCTTCTTCGACGGGGTCATGGTCAATGCCGACGACCTGGCACTGCGCGCCAACCGCCTCGGCCTGCTCGCCAAGCTGCATCTGGCGATGAACCAGGTCGCCGACATTTCGAAGCTCTCGACATGAAACTCGTCATCCTCGACCGCGACGGCGTGATCAACTTCGATTCGGCCCAGTTCATCAAGAACCCGGCCGAATGGAAGCCGATCCCCGGCAGCCTGGAAGCGATCGCCCAGCTCAACCAGAGCGGTTACAAGGTGGTCGTGGCGACCAATCAGTCCGGCATCGGACGTGGCCTGTTCGACATGGACACGCTGAACCAGATCCATGAAAAGATGCACAAGGCGCTATACACGCTGGGCGGACGGATCGATGCGATTTTCTACTGCCCGCACGCCGCCGACTCCGACTGCGAGTGCCGCAAGCCGAAGCCCGGCATGTTCAAGCGGATTTCGCAGACCCTGAATATCGACCTGAACGGCGTACCAGCCATCGGTGATTCGCTGCGCGACCTGCAGGCCGGCGTCGCACTGGGTTGCCAGCCGATCCTGGTGCATACCGGCAAGGGCGACAAGACCAAGGCCGAAGGCAATCTGCCGGAAGGCACCCTGGAGTTCGCCGACCTCGCCCAGGCGGTCGACTGGATCCTGCGTAAAGGCAAGGCATGATCGCCATCCGCTCGACGCTGTTCATGGTCTACGCCTTCTTCTGGTCGTTGGCCACCATTCCGCTGGTGATGTTTTCCGCCCTCGTGCTGCGCGGCCTCTGGGGTTATCGCGCCGGCAAGCTGTGGCGCCTCGGCATCCAGGCGGGCGTCGAAAACCTGCTCGGCATCCGTCCCCGGGTAATCGGCCTGGAAAACATGCCGGCCGAGCCCTGCGTCATCCTCGCCAAGCACCAGTCGGCGTGGGAAACGATGACCATTCAGGACTATGTGCCGAACGGCGCCTACTGCGTCTTCGTGCTGAAGAAGGAACTGCTGCGCATTCCGCTGCTCGGCTGGGGCCTGGCCGCCATGAAGATGATTTCGATCGACCGCAAGGCCGGCCGGGATGCCCTCGACCAAGTGGTCAACCAGGGGCGCGAGCGCCTGCAACAGGGCTTCTACGTCATCATCTTTCCCGAGGGCACCCGCGTCGCCCCCGGCCAGACCAAACGCTACAAGGCAGGCGGCGCCTATCTCGCCGCCCGCGTCGGCTGCAAGGTCGTGCCGATCGCCCACGACGCCGGCGAACTCTGGCCGCGCCAGGCTTTCCTGAAGAAGCCCGGACAGATCACGATGAGCATCGGCCCGGCCTTCGACGCCACCGGGATGTCCGAACAGCAGGTCAACCAGCGCGCCGAAGCCTGGATCGAAGCGGAAATGCGCCGCATCTCGCCGCACCGCTATTCCGATGCCACTACCGGCCAGTCCTGAACCCACCCACCGCATCGTCATTGCCGGGCTGGCCGTCGCCTATCACCTGAAGCGCAGCCAGCGCCGGACCATCGGCCTGGCCATCGACCATCGCGGCCTGCGCGTCGGGGCGCCCCTGCGCGCCCGCCAGGGCGACATCGAGGCACTGATCCACCAGCACGGCCAATGGGTGCTCGACAAGCTTGCCGCCTGGCGCGACCGCCCGCCCCCGGGCAAACTGATGGTGACCGACGGCACGGTGATTTCGGTCGTCGGCGCGCCATTGACCGTCGCTCTCGTCCCGGCCAGCCGCGCCCGCTGGCAGCTTGCCGGCGACCGGGTCGAACTCAGCCCGTCGCCAAGCACCGACGCCAACCAGTTGCTGGAAAAGGCCCTGCGCGAGAAAGCCCGCCAGCTATTCGCCGAACGGCTCGCTCATTACGCGCCGCAGCTCGGCGTGCCGCCCCCGCCGCTCCGCCTTTCCTCGGCCCGCACCCGCTGGGGCAGCTGCAGCCACCGCGGCGGGATCGCGCTCAACTGGCGGCTGATCTTTATGCCGCTGGCGCTGATCGATTACGTGGTCAACCACGAACTCGCCCACCTCAAGGAAATGAACCACAGCCCGCGCTTCTGGTCTGTGGTGGAACAACTTTGTCCGGACTGGCGCGCCCGCCGGCTGGAACTGCGGCAACTCGGCCGCACCATCCCAACCATCTGAACAAGCAAGGAAAACAGCATGCGCATTCTGCACACCATGATCCGCGTCGGCGATCTCGACCGCTCCATCGCTTTCTATACCGAAATCCTCGGCATGCAGCTGCTGCGCCGCCACGACTACCCGGAAGGCCGCTTCACGCTGGCTTTCGTCGGCTACGGTCCGGAAGAAAACGAGGCGGTTCTGGAACTGACCCACAACTGGGATACGCCGGCGTACGACCTGGGCAATGGCTACGGTCACGTGGCGCTGGCCGTCCCGGATGCCGCCGCGGCCTGCAGCGAAATAGCCAAACGCGGCGGCAAGGTGGTCCGCCCGGCCGGGCCGATGAAGCATGGCAGCACCGTCATTGCCTTCGTCGAAGACCCGGACGGCTACAAGATCGAACTGATCGAAAAACGGGCGTAAGCAAGGCGAATCCAGCCGGTCGCCGCCGCTTGGCGTGGCCGGCTTTGGTCTTTACACAACTTTACCGAATCGACCATCACTTTTTTGCCTCGCCATACCGTTATCAAGAACAAGAAGATAACGGTATGAAAGGGGAATAAAAATGGTAGCGGCAATCGGCTCGGGTTCAAGCAGTGTTTCCAGTGCCAGCAGTGGCAACAATTCGCAGATAGCCGCACTGGAAAAGCAGTTGGCGGCCCTGCAAAAGCAATTGACCAACGCCCAGAAGGACGCCTCGACGGAGGCTGGCGCGGAGAAAGTAAAGCTCATCCAGCAACAGATCGCCGAGTTGCAGGCGAAGATCGCCCAACTGAAAGCCCAGAAAGAGAGCGGCACCAGCAGCGGGACGACGGAGGCCACACCAGAGGCCAAATCGTCCAGCGCCTCATCCGACTCGGCCATCGGGACAAACGTCGATACCTTCGTCTAGCGCTGGCTCACTGGCGGTCGGATCAGTTGAGGCCAGCCTGGTGGTGTCCTTGGCGTTGAGTCAGCGGCTTGACCCGTGGCTGCGGCGGTTCCCGTTTCGGCAATTGCCCGTGCAAGGCGCGCGGCGCACCCCGCGCGCCACTCGCGACATAGTCGGCCAACAGAGCCGAGCGAGCGGTCGGCGCCGGCCAGCCGCTGCGGGTTACCAGATAATCGAAGAGAAGATCGACCAGCGATTCCGGGGTCAGGCCGGTCGTCTTCCCGGTGCTTTGCCACAGCCAGTCGGAAAAATCGAGAAACGCCTGAAACGGTGAAGGTTCGGAGTGGGCCGCAGCCTCCCCCGACGCCGGTTGCCGCTGACCGAGCAGCAGCGGCAGGGTCTGCTTGAACCGTCCCGAGTTGGCGAGCATGTCCCAGTAGCGCGCGAAGCGGCCGAAGCGCTGCACGGTGGCTGCATCAACGGCCTCGGTTTGGCGCACGGAGTACGGCGGGTTTTCGTCATAAACCATGCCGTACTCGGCGGTGTGCCGGGTAATCGGGGTGCCGCGCAAGCGTTTCAAGATGCCCAGTTGAATTTCGTGCGGCCGCAGGTCATACAGGCGGTCGAACCCGGCGGCAAAGCTTTCCAGCGTTTCGCCGGGCAAGCCGAAAATCAGATCGGTGTGCAGGTGAGCATGCGACGCCTCGACCAGCCAGCGCAGATTAGCCTCCGCCTTGGCGTTGTCCTGCCGGCGCGAGATGCGTTGCTGGACGTCGACGTTGAAACTTTGGATACCCACCTCGAACTGCAGCACGCCGGGCGGAAACCGGGCGATCATCGCCTTGAGCCGGTCTGGCAGATGGTCCGGAACGACTTCGAAATGAACGAACAGTGCGTCAGCCGGCGAGGTGGCATCGGCGGCAGGCAGTCGGTCGAGAAAGAACTGCAGGATACGGACCGAAACATCGATTTTCAGGTTGAAGGTTCGGTCGACAAACTTGAAATTGCGCGCCCCGCGCCGATACAAGCCGTCCATCTCGGCCAGGAAGCGCTCGAGATCAAAGGCCCAGGCGGTCTTGTCGAGAGCGCTCAAACAGAACTCGCACTTGAACGGACAACCGCGCGAAGCCTCGACGTAGAGCAGGCGATGCGCCAGATCGGCAGCGGAATACTCGGCGTAGGGCAGCACCAACAGATCGAGTGCCGGCTGCTCGCCGGCGATCACCTTGCTCAAGGGACGCGGGCCATGCAGCAGAGCCCGGCACAGCTTGGCAAAGCTCAGATCGCCCCAGCCGGTAATGACATGATCGGCCAGCCGGGTGATCTCTTGTTCATTGGTTTCATGGCTAACCTCGGGACCACCGAGAATCACCTTGATGTCTGGCCGCGCAGCCTTGAGCAAGCGCAGCACTGCCGTCGTCTGCAACACATTCCAGATATAGACGCCGAAACCGATGATCGGCGGCGTAGTTGCCGGCCCGGGCACGAGCAGCAACAGCTCATCGACGATTTCCTGAGCCGGGCGGCCAATGGTGAATTCGCGCAACGCGGTCCGTGGCTTCAGGTCGCCCATGTTGGCCAGCAGGTAGCGCAAGCCCAGGGAGGCATGAATGTACTTGGCGTTGAGCGTCGTCAGGACAATGCTCGGCGGATTGATCACGGAAAAAACTCGGCTAACAAAAAGCCCGGCTTGCGCCGGGCTTTTTTCGTTCAGAAAACGATGTGAGCAGTATTACTCAGGCTTGATGTTGCTAGCCTGCAGGCCCTTCGGGCCGGTCGTCACGTCGAAGCTGACTTTCTGGCCTTCGGCCAGGGTCTTGAAGCCGCTGGAGACAATTGCTGAAAAATGTGCAAAAAGGTCTTCACCACCCTGGTCCGGCGTAATAAAACCAAAACCCTTTGAATCATTGAACCACTTGACGGTACCTGTTGCCATGCCTTGAATCTCCAAAAATTAAACGGGGCTTAGCCCCTACGTAGGGCGAATATCAAGACAGCACGGTACAGAAGGGGTATTGCGCCGCATAAAGCGGATACCAAACCAACATACGACAGCAGCACTTGAAAATCGCTGAACCTCACTATGCCTTGCATTTGATCTGAGGACAAATGGTATTTGCTGAAAATCGCAGTTAATTCTGAAATAACTCCTTATTTCACCGCAAATTGGCCATACCGACCCTGGCAACCGGGTGGACCGCTGCGCCAAGTCAGGGTCGGCCGGTGCAATATAAAGTAAGCTTATATGCTTAATTACACACGAAGGCTGAGCTGGACGCATGGCGGGAAGATTTTTTGACGACAGCCAAAGTCATCGCTAAAACCGTTCCGACCAGTCCGCCACCCGACACCGACCGCTAGATGACCAATCAATCCGCTACCCCTTTCCTTGGCCTCGCTCCTTTCCTGCGCATGAGCATCGCCGGCGGCGATCTGCGCCAAGTCGCCCAGAGCCTACTTGAGCAAGCCGGCAACGAGCAGACCAATGCCGCTCTGTGGATGAATCTGTCCACCGCTTTTTTCTCCATCGGCCAAAGAGAGATGGGCTTGTCGATACAGGAACAGGCGCTGCTACTGCAGCGTACCTACCGGATTCCGGCGCCCCGGCAGCCGGCCCGCTTTCGCCTGCTGATGCTGATGGCGGCCGGCGATCTGGCTGAAAACACGCCGCTCGACTGCCTGCTCGAAAATGGCGATATCGACCTGATCTTTTATTACGCCAGCCCCGACGCCCCGCTGCCGCCGAGCCTGCCGGCCCACGACGCCCTGCTCGTCGCGATTGCCGATGGCGAGGCCAACCGCCCGATCCTGCAAGGACTCGAAGCCTTGCTGCGCGATTGGCCCAAGCCGGTGCTCAACGCCCCCCAGCACATTCCGAATACCGAACGGGGTGCCGCCAGCGCGCTGCTCCAGCAGATTCCCGGCTTGTTGATGCCGCCCACCCGGCAGATCAGCCGCGCCGCGCTGCAGGCGATCGCCGGCGGCGATGCCCGGTTGAGCGACGTCTTCGACGACTGCCAGTTTCCGGTCATCCTGCGCCCGGTCGGCTCCCAGGCCGGCCGCGACCTGGCCAGGATCGACGATCTTCAAGACATCACGCGCTATCTGGCCGGCGTCGCCGACCCGAGCTTTTATCTGTCGCGCTTCATCGATTACACCGACGCCAATGGCGTCTTCCGCAAATACCGGATTGCACTGATTGCCGGTCAGCCGTTCGCCTGTCACATGGGCATCTCGGCGCACTGGATGATTCACTACGTCAATGCCGGGATGTACGAAGACAGTGCCAAGCGCCTCGAAGAAGCGGCCTTCATGGACAATTTTTCCGCCTTCGCCGAACGCCATGGCGACGCGCTCAAGGCGATTTATCAGCGCGCCAAGCTCGACTACCTGTGTATCGACTGCGCCGAAACGCGGGACGGCGAGCTGCTGATCTTCGAAATCGACCACGTCATGGTGGTGCACGCCATGGACCCCGCCGACCTCTTTCCCTACAAGCAGGAACACATGCTGAAAGTCCGCCGGGCGTTCGAGAATCTGCTTTTCGGCCTGAGCGCACCTCAGCCGCTGGCACTGTGAACGGGCCACGGCGATGAACAGAATGCCAAACAACCCGCTGAACAGCCTGAATTTTTCCGGGGGGCCGGGCGTCCTGCCGGAAAGCGTGTTGCAGCAGGTGCAGGAAGCGATCCGGGCGGTACCGGAGGTCGGCCTTTCGATTCTCGGGATCAGTCATCGTTCGGACTGGTTCGCCGCGGTCGTCGCCGAACTCGAAGCCAATATCCGCAGTTTGATGAATCTGCCCGCCGACTACCACGTTCTTTTCCTGCAGGGCGGCGCGACGCAGCAGTTTTCAATGCTCCCGATGACGCTGCTGGCCGGCCAAGCTACCCCGGCCGACTACCTGCACACCGGCTACTGGAGCGGAAAGGCGCTGCCCGAGGCACGGCGCGTCGGGCCGGTGCGCATCGCCTGGAGCGGCCAGCCAGGCGGCTTCCGGCATTTGCCGGATGACGCCGAACTGGATTTCCAGGCGGACGCCCCCTACCTTCATTACGTCTCGAACGAAACCGTCGAAGGCCTGCAGTTTCACCGCGTCCTCGGCCGCGACGACGTGCCGCGCATCTGCGACATGTCCTCCGACTTCCTCTCGGCACCCGGCGACTTCGAGCGTTTTTCGCTGATCTACGCCCACGCCCAGAAAAACATCGGGCCGGCCGGCGTCACCGTGGTCGTCGTCAAGGACGCATTGCTCAAGGACGCCCCCGACACGCTGCCGGGCTTTCTCGACTACCGGGCGCAGATCGCCGCCCATTCGATTTACAACACGCCGCCGGTTTTCGCCATCTACGTCGTCTTGCTGGTCAGCCGCTGGCTGCGCGACGAAATTGGCGGCCTGGCCGCGATGGATCAACGCAATACGGAAAAATCCCGGCTGCTCTACCAGGCACTCGACGACAACAATGACTTTTACCTCGGGCGGGCGGCCGGCAAGGATCGCTCGAAGATGAACGTCGCCTTCAATTTACCGAACCCGGAACTCGAGCAGGAATTCATCGCCGCCGCGCTCGCCGCCGGTTTTTCCGGCCTGGCCGGACACCGCAGCATTGGCGGAATCCGCGCCTCGCTGTACAACGGCCTGCAATTGGCGGCGGTCGAAAAGCTGGTCGATTTCATGGACCAATTCAAATCGCGTAACCGCTAAGCCCGCAGCACGGCGCCGCAGGGCGCCGCCGGAACCCCGCCTGGCGCGTGTCTCGAGCGCGCCGTTTTGTTACACTGGCGGATGGTTTCTACCACCAAAGTCATAGGGCAAAATATCATGGTGCGCATCTTTCTGCTGCTTCTCGCACTGCTGGCGGCGTCCCCGGCGGTTTTTGCCGAGGACAGCGCAGTCGATCGCATCAGCGCCAACAAGACGCTGCGCGTCTGCATCTGGCCGGACTATTTCGGCATCAGCTATCGCGACCCGAAGACGCAACAACTATCCGGCATCGATATCGACATGGCCAAGGCGCTCGGCCGCGACCTCGGCGTGCGGGTCGAATTCATCGACAGCTCGTTCGCCCGGCTGATCGCCGACCTTACCGAGGAGCGCTGCGACATCGCCATGTTCGCCATCGGTATCACCCCGCTGCGCATCGAAAAGCTGCGCTTCACCAAACCGCACCTGGCCAGCGACATCTACGCCATCACCACCCAGAGCAACCGCCGGATCAAGACCTGGAACGACATCGACAAGCCGGGCGCCGTGGTCGCCGTCGCCAAGGGCACGCTGCACGAACCGGTGATGGCCGGAAAGTTGAAATTCGCGACGCTCAAGGTCTTCGATACGCCGCATGCCCGCGAGCAGGAAGTCGAATCCGGCCGGGCCGACGTCTTCATGACCGACTTTCCCTATAGCCTGCGCATGCTGAAGACCACCGACTGGGCGCGGCTGATCAAACCGGACAGCGCCTACCACATCACCCCCTACGCCTACGCCATGCGCCCCGGCGACGACCGCTGGCACGCCCGGGTCGAGCAGTTCGTCGCCGACGTCAAGCGCAGCGGCGAACTGAAGGCGGCAGCCGAACGGCACGGCCTGCTGGCTATCGCCGTCCTCGACTGAGCAGGCTGAACGTGGCCAACCCACCTTCCCAAGGGTTCACCAAGTTACTGGTCGGCCTGCAGATCCTGCTGGTCATTTCGGTGGCCGCCGGCACGCTGTCGAATATTTACCGGCTGCGCCAGGAAACCCTCGACCGGCATCTGAAGGAAGCCGAAACCCAGGCCCGCGTCTTCGAGGACCAACTGACCCAGACGCTGAATCTGGCCAGCCTGACCCTGCAAAGCCTGCCGCAGTCGATCGACCTGCCGGCCGGCGCGACACCGGGCCGGGCCGTTGCCGAACACGCCACCAGCCAGCTCGAACTGATCCAGCGTCGGCTGCTCTTCCTGCGCTCGCTGTCGGTTGCCGATAGCGACGGGACGATCATCGCCAGCTCGAATCCGGAGAATATCGGCCGGCGGGTGGCCGTCGACAATTTCCAGCCCCGGCCGGCAGGATCGGCGGCGGCCAATTTCTTGCGCCTCGGGGCGCCCTGGTCCGGGCGGGACTTCGCCGACGGCACCCCGGCCACCCCAGCCCAACCGGTAGCGGCCGATGCCGCGAGCTTTGTCCCGGTCGTTCGCGAAGAGCTCTCTGGCGATCGCCGCCTGAAATTGCTGGCCGCCCTCAACCCCGATTATTTTCTCAACCACTTCGCCCGCCATATCGATCCGGCAACCACCCAGATCGAGATCGTCGCCTACGACGGAAGCCTCGTCGTGACGACGCGCGACGACCGGCCAGCCGGCGCCCGGCACCTCCCGGAAGCGACATTGCAGCGCCTGCTCGGCGATGAAATCGGCAGTATCGCCGACGACCGCGAGGACCAGCCCGACCGGCCGATGCTGACCGCCTTCCGCAGCTCGCGCAGCTATCCGCTGCTGGTCATGGTCCATGTCGATCGCACCCTGGCGCTCGCCAAGTGGCAGGCCGAAACGCGGCAGACCGTGACCACGGTGGGTATCGTGCTGCTCGTCCTGCTCGCCCTGACCAGTCTGCTCATCAGCCGCGTCCGCAAAAGCCTGCGGGCTGAGGGGCGCATGCAGAAAGAACGGCAACTGGCTGCCCGGGTCTTCGAACACAGCACCAACGGCGTCATCATCACCGATGCCGAGCGCCGGATCGTTGCCGTAAACCCGCACCTCGAGCAGGTCACCGGCTATACCAGCGGCGAGCTGATCGGCGACGACCCGCGCCGCTTCGCGTCGGGCACCCATGAAGCCGCTTTCTACCAGGCGATGTGGAACGAATTGACGACCAACGGCGTGTGGCGCGGCGAGATCGTCAACCGGCGCAAGGATGGCACGCTGATCGACGAATGGCTGACCATCTCGGTGGTGCGCGACGAGGCCGGCAAGCTGCTCAACTACGTCGGCGTCTTCGAGGACATCTCCGAGGAGCGCCGGCGCGACAGCCAGATCCGCCGCCTGTCGCAGGCCGTCGAACAGAGCCCGACAAGCATCGTCATCACCAATCTCGAACCGGCCATCGAGTACGTCAATCCGGAATTCTTCCGCACCACCGGCTATACGGCGGAGGAAGTCATCGGCCAGAATCCGCGCTTTCTGCAGTCCGGCCTGACCCCGCCGGCGAGCTATGCGGCGATGTGGAAGACGCTGGCCCGCGGCGAGATCTGGGAGGGCGAATTCGTCAACAAGCGGCGGGACGCTTCGCTCTATTACGAACGCGCCATCATCGCGCCGATCCGCGACGCCAACGAGCGGATCACCCATTACGTCGCGATCAAGCTCGACATCACCGAACAGCGCCTGCAGGGCATCCGCCTGCAACGCCAACTCGACGCCTTGCGCGCCCTCAACGGCATCGTCGCCATCACCGGTCTCGACCCCCGCGAAACGATCCGCGCCGCGCTGCAGGTTGCCGTCAAGCACCTCCATCTCGAATACGCCATCGTCAGCCACATCGACCGGCCGGCCGGCGCCTACCGCATCGAAGTCCAGGTTTCGCCGGACCAGACCCTGGCCGACAACCAACACCTCGAACTCGGCATCACCTATTGCAGCACGACCCTCGAGCACGGCGAGTTGCTGGCGATTGCCGACGCCGCGCATTCGACCTATCGGCTCCACCCCTGTTTCCGCGAATTCAACCTGGCGGCTTATCTCGGGGCGCCGATCTCGGTCAATGGCAAGGTTTACGGGACCATCTGTTTCTCCTCGGCCACCGCCCGCGAACACGACTTCGACCCCTCCGATCTCGAATTCGTCCGGATGCTGGCCAACTGGGCCGGCGCCTTCATCGAGCGCATGCTGGCCAACAATGAGCTGGAAGAAGCGCGCTCCGCGGCCGAAGCGGCCAGCCTGGCCAAGAGCAGCTTCCTGGCCAACATGAGCCATGAAATCCGCACCCCGATGAACGGCGTCATCGGCATGGCCGACCTGCTGCTCGGCAGCCCGCTGACCGCCGAACAGCGCGATTTCGCCGAAACCATCCGGCACAGCGCCGACGGCCTGCTCGGGCTGATCAACGACATCCTCGACTTTTCCAAGGTCGAGGCCGGCAAGCTGCAGCTCGAAAGCATTCCTTTCGCGCCGGCCGCCCTGCTCCACGACATCCTGGCGCTGCTCGCCCACCAGGCCAATCTCAAGCAGATTTCGCTCGCCACCGAACTCGATCCGGCGCTTCCCGGGCAATTGCTCGGCGACCCCGGCCGGCTGCGCCAGATCCTGCTCAATCTGGTCGGCAATGCCATCAAGTTCACCCAGGCCGGCAGCGTTACCGTTCGCCTCGAGAGCCGGCCGATCGTCGGCCGCGACGACCAGATCCGGCTCTGCCTGACGATCCGCGACACCGGCATCGGCATGACCCCGGAAACCATCGCCAATCTCTTTTCACCGTTCGAGCAGGGCGACGCTTCGACGACCCGGATGTTCGGCGGCACCGGCCTCGGCCTGTCGATCTGCAAGCGCCTCGTCGAACTGATGGGCGGCACGATCAGCGTCGACGCGACCCCGGGGGCCGGCAGCACATTCATCGTCGCCCTGCCCTTCAGCGTGCTCAATGCCGGCCAACCCGCCCCGGCTGCCGTTGAGCCACCGGCCGGTGAACTGCCGTCCGGGCTGCGCATCCTTCTGGTCGAGGACAATCTGATCAACCAGAAAGTGGCCGGGGCGCTGCTTGCCAAACTCGGCTGCCGGACGACCATCGCCGACGACGGCCACGCCGCACTGGAGCAGTTGGCGACCGGCAGTTTCGACGTGGTGCTGATGGACTGTCAGATGCCGGTCATCGACGGCTTCGAGGCCACCCGCCGCGTGCGCAGCGGCGAAGCCGGAGCGGCGGCGGCCCGCTTGCCGATCATCGCGATGACCGCCAATGCCATGCAGGGCGACAAGGAGGACTGCCTGGCCGCCGGCATGAACGACTATCTGGCCAAGCCGGTCAGCCGGGCCGAACTGATCGCCGCGCTGCAGCGCGCCAGCCAGCCGCGCTGAATCAGGCGAGCATCGCTTCGCGGGCGACGCTTTCGAAACGCTCGACGACACTCGCCCAGTTGCGCGGCAGCATCGCCGCGCGGGCGGCGCTGGCCAGTTCGGGCAAGCGCTCAGCCCGCCCGGCCAGGGCAAGGGCCGCCGCGACATAGGCGGTTTCGTCGCCGGGCGCCGCGAGATGGCCATTGGCTCCGTCGCAGATCAATTCGGCCGCCGCCGCACTGCGGTAGGCGAGCACCGGCAGACCGCTGGCCATCGCCTCGGCCACGACATTGCCGTAGGTTTCGCTGAGACTGGGGAAGAGGAACAGATCGGCACTGGCGTAGTGGGTCGCAAGGTCTTCCGCGAGCCGTGTGCCGGCGAAATGATGATCGGCGTGGCTGGCCCGCAACCGCGCCGCCGACGGTCCGTCGCCGACCCAGACCATGCGCGCCTCGGGGCAGGCGCTACGGATCGCGGCGAAGCTTTTCTCGATCAGCGCCAGGTTCTTTTCCGGCGCCATCCGCCCGACATAGAGGCAGGCCAGCCCGGCCTCGGGCACGCCCCAGCCGGCGCGCAACGCCGACGAACGGCGGGCCGGGTCGAACAAGGCGGTATCGACGCCGCGCCCGACCACCCGCACGCCGGCAATCCCTTCGCCGGCCAGATCGGCGGCCAACGCGGCGGTCGGTACCATGGTGGCGCGCGTCCGCCGGTGCAGCGTCCGGAGATAGGCAGCGACCGCCGGGCGCAGCCAGCCGAGGCCGTAATGCACGCTGTAGCGGTCGAAATTGGTATGAAAGCCGGAGGTCACCGGTATGCCCAGCCGGCGCGCCGCGCTGACCGCCGACCAGCCGAGCGGGCCTTCGGTCACGACGTGCACGAGGTCCGGGCGGTGCTGCCGCCAGTGCCGGGCCAGTTGGCGACCGGCCGGCAAGCCGAAGCGCAGGCCGGGGTAGCCCGGCAAGGGCAGGCCGGGCAGCGCCAGTTCATGCGCCCCGCCGAGGTCGGCCTGGCCCTGGCGCGGCCGAACGACACTGATCCGGTGGCCGCGCTCGCGCAGACCACCGACCAGGCGGCCGACGGTCATCGCGACGCCATTGACTTCGGGCGGAAAGGTTTCGGTGACGAAGGCGATATCCAGACACATCACGCCACCGCCAGCAGCACGCAGGTCCACACCGCGACCACCATCAGCAAGGAAACGAGCACCGCGGCACTGCCAATGTCCTTGGCTCGCTTGGCCAGCCGATGATTTTCCAGGCTGACCCGGTCGACCACCGCTTCGATCGCCGAATTGAGCAATTCGACGACCAGCACCATCAGGACGCCGGCGATCATCAGGCCGCGCCCGAGCCACGGCACCGGCAGCAGAACGGCGGCCGGAATCAACAAGGCGGCCAGCCAGACTTCCTGGCGGAAGGCGTCCTCGCACAGATAGGCCGCCTTGAGGCCGGCCATCGAGTAGCTGAGAGCGTTCCAGACCCGGCGCAGACCGGTCTTGCCCTTGAAGGGCGATTCGTTGGCCGGGTCGAGACCCAGTTCGTGCGGGGAAGGTTCCGGCATGGCATCTCCGTGAAAGTACCCACGGTAATCGGGCCGCGCTAAGCTTTGATGACACCAAATGTCACGAAACTGTCACAACCGCCAGTTACCCTGCCGCACCCCATGGGACTCCGCGCCGCCCCGGCCGCCACGCCCTTTATAATTGCCGCCCTTGCCGCCCCCAGTCACCGTTTCCCCATGCGCCTTCATTCCATTCTCCTGCTCGGCATCGCAATCGCCACCCCCTGCCTGGCCGACGAGACGGAAGAAAACTGGCAGGCCAAGGGACAGGCCACCTATGTCTGGCAGAAATCGCCCGGTTTTCCGGCCGACTATTCCGGCCCGAACAGCCTGTCGGCCAAACACGAGCGGGGCTACACCTTCACCTCGACAGCCTATCTCGGGGTTCGACCCTGGAAAAATGGCGAGCTCTATCTCAACGTCGAAGTCGGACAAGGCGACGCGCTGTCCGGCCTGACCGGTCTTGGCGGCTTCAGCAACGGCGAAGCGACGCGGGTTTCCGGCAGCAAGCTGAAAGCCTACCGGCAGCGCCTGTTCCTGCGCCAGACCTGGGCCCTGGGCGATGAAACGGAGTTTGTCGAATCGGCCTTCAACCAGATGGCCGGCCACGTCGCTCAAGATCGCTTCGTGCTTACTGCCGGGAATTTCTCGGCCCTCGATATTTTCGACGGCAACGCCTACGCCAAGGACCCGCGCACCCAGTTTCTGAACTGGAGCAACATGGCGCACACCGCATTCGACTACGCCGCCGACGCCCGCGGTTTCGGCTGGGGCCTGGCCGGCGAGTGGTATCAAGGCGACTGGGTGCTGCGCTTCGGCCGCATGACCGGCCCCAAGGAGCCGAACGGGCAGGTGGTCGACTACCGGATCATGCACCACTACGGCGATCAGATCGAAATCGAACACAGCCATCAGATCGCCGAGCGCCCCGGCAAGGTCAGACTGCTCGCCTTCCGCAACCGCGCCACCCTTGCCACCTACGCCGAGGCCAGCGCCTGGCTCGACAGCCATCCGGGCCAAGACCGGCAGGCCATCCTGAACGTCCGCAACGACGAGCAGATCAAGTATGGGTTCGGCATCAACATCGAGCAGGCGATCACCAATAATCTCGGGGCTTTTCTCCGGGCGATGCATGCCGACGGCCGGAGCGAGACCTTTGCCTTCACCGAGGCCGACGCCTCGTTCGCTACCGGACTGGCGCTGAAGGGCGGCGCCTGGGGCCGGGCCGATGACACCTTCGGCCTGGCCTGGATGCGCAACACGCTATCCAACGAGCGACGCAACTACCTGGCGCAGGGCGGCATCTCGTTCTTCATCGGCGACGGCGGGCTGAATTACCGTCCCGAATCCATCGTCGAAACTTATTACAGCTGGAAAGCACTGCCCGGCCTGTGGCTGAGCGCCGACTACCAGCGCATTCAGAATCCGGCTTACAACGCCGACCGCGGCCCGGCCCACATCGGCTCGCTGCGCATGCACGCCGAGTTCTGAGCGTCCGGCGGGGGCGCCCGCCAGGCGAATCTCTGCGGCAGATCAAACATCGTGCAGTTGTAACAGTACTGAAACATAGAGCACACCCGGCCTATGCTAATAGTGCTATTCCAAATTTTGCGGACACCACAATCATGGTTTTTTTCGAGCTCTTCGCCAACAACCCGTCGATTATCAGCGTGCCGGCCGGCCAGCCGCTATTCACCGTCGGCGAGGAAGGTCATCTGATGTTCGTGCTGACCACCGGCAGCGCCGAAGTCATCGTCAATGGCCGGGTGGTCGAAACCCTGAAACACGGCAGTATCGTCGGCGAACTGGGCATCGTTCTGGCCGGCCCGCGCTCGGCCAGCGTGATCGCCAAGACCAATTGCGAATTTGTCGCGATCGACGAAAAACGCTTCCAGTTCCTGGTCCAGCAGACGCCCTACTTCGCCACCCAGGTCATGCGCGTGATGGCCGAGCGGCTACGGGCGTTAAATCAGATGGTCGCGCCGGCTGAGGCGACCTGATCCGGCCTGGCCGGCAGAAATTCGCCGCACCAGGCATGAATGTTCACCGCCGGGAAGCGCCAGTGATGCGTTTCGCGCGATGAGCTTTCGCCGGTAAAAACCGGCGGAAAACGATGGCAGGCGCCATTGCTGGCGTCGGCCGGGCGGAAATAGTGGCACTCGGCGCAATGCGGCGTGAATTGTTCAGTCATGTGATTGGCCTGGGCTGCGCTCAGGCGGCTGCGGGAGAAGGCCTTTCCGATGCAATTTTCAAGCCCGCCAGTTCGCGATAGAGCCAGGCCAGGCGGGCCGCCATCGCCCCATCCGACCATTCGCCGGCAAAGACCGGGGCTTCGTCGGCCAGATGGCGCCAGGCCGAGGGCCGGTTGAGAAAGTCGCCAAGCGCTGCGCCGAAGGCCTGCGGCTCGGCCGGCGGGGATATTGCACCACGGCCGGGCGCCAGAATGTCGGTCGTCCCCATTTCGGAGAGGGCAATGACCGGCAGACCGGCCGCCATCGCTTCGAGCAGCACCAGGCCTTGCGTTTCGGTGCGCGAGGCGAAGACGAAAGCGTCGGCAGCGGCATAACAATCCGGCAGTTCCTGCCGGCGGTCGAGATAGCCGATGAACTGCACCGCTTCGCGCAGGCCCAACGTCTTGACCTGGGCTTTCAGATCGGCCATGGCCGGACCTTCGCCGGCCACGACGAGCAGGATGTCGGGACGCAGCCGCCGGGCATGGACCAGCGCTTCGAGCAGGAAGCCGATATTCTTTTCATGCGCCACCCGGCCGACGAACAGGGCCACCGGCCGCGTCGACAGAATGCCGTGGCGATAACGGAAGGCCGCGCCGTCGCCGCTGGCGAACTGCGCCGTCGGAATGCCGGTCGGCAGCACATGCAGCGGTACACTGACTTCGTAGGCGGCAAGACGCTGCTGCATCGCGCTGGACGGCACGATCACCGCATCGAGCGCATTGCACTGGCGCCGGGAAAAGGCCCGCGCCTGGGCCTGCAGCCAGCCGGCCGGCAGGAACGGCGCGTAATACTCGAGATAGGCCTCGAACAGCGTGTGGTAGGTGGCGACGACCGGCAAGCCGAGCGTGCGCGCCGCCTTCAGGCCGGCATAGTGGGCGATGAACGGCGTCTGGATATGGATCAGGTCGCAGTCCCGGGCCGCTTCCAGCACGGCACGATGCATCGCCCGCCAGCCGACCATGCGGTCTTCGCGGTCGCCCGGCACCGGCCGGCCGGCGACGCGGACCACCCCGGCCTCGTCGGCTTCGTCGCCGTAGCGCGGGACAACCAGGCGGACATCGACGCCCTGCTCGCGGAGCGTGCGGCGAAAGGTTTCAATCGAGGTCGATACGCCATTGACCCGGGGAAAATAGACGTCCGATACCATCAGGACACGCATTCAAGCCTCCGCATGTTGGACCGCTGCGGCAGCCAGGGTCGGGACGACGCTGCGCATGCCCCAGGCGACCAGTTCGAGACGGCCGTCGAAGTGTTCGACGATCGCCGTGCAGGAATCGACCCAGTCGCCGCAATTGACGTAACTGAGGCCGTCGATTTCGCGGATCGTCGCCCAGTGGATATGGCCGCAGATCACCCCGTCCAGACCGCGTTCGCGGGCGTGGTGGATGGCCGAGTCCTCGAAATCGAAAATGAAATTGAGCGCTTTCTTGACTTTGCGCTTGGCGAAGCCGGCCAGCGACCAGTAGCCGGCGATGCCGAGCTTGCGCCGGCCCCAGGAGAGCAGCAGATTGAGCCGGACCAGCAGGTCGTAGGCCTTGTCGCCGAGGACCGCCACCCAGCGGTGGTGGCGCGTCACCTGATCGAAGACGTCGCCGTGGATAAGCAGGAAGCGCCGGCCGTCGGCCGTTTCGTGTACCAGCTCGTCGACCACCTCGACATCGCCGAAGACGATGCCGCAATAGTCGCGCAGCGCCTCGTCGTGGTTGCCGGGGATAAACACCACCTTGTCGCCGTGGCGGGCCCGGCGCAGCAGTTTCTGGACCACGGTGTTCTGGGCCTGCGACCAGTGGATGCTGCGGCTCATCGCCCAGAAGTCGATGATGTCGCCGATCAGGTAAGTCTGGTCGGCCGGATATTCACGCAGAAAATCGAGAAGACGGTCCGCCTGGCACGCCCGCGTGCCAAGGTGGATGTCGGACAAGAAAACTGATCTGACCTTGGGCATGGCACGACGATAAGCACCGGCAATGAAAGGCCGGTGACAGCCAGATGACCGAACGATGACAGCAGCGCTTGACGCTGTTGCCGTCCACGCCTAAATTCGCCCGACTTCCAAATTCAACGCCTCAAGGAGAACCCCATGCATTTCGGCACCCCGCTTTCCCCCAGCGCTCTGCGCGTCATGCTGCTCGGCTCCGGCGAACTCGGCAAGGAAGTGATCATCGCGCTGCAGCGCCTCGGCGTCGAAGTGATCGCCGTCGACCGCTACGAAAATGCCCCCGGCCAGCAGGTCGCCCACCGCGCCCACGTCATTTCGATGACCGACGGCGCGGCGCTGCGCCGGCTGGTCGAGCTGGAAAAACCGCACCTGATCGTTCCGGAAATCGAAGCCATCGCCACCGACATGCTGGTCGAGATCGAGGCCGAGGGACTGGCCGAGGTCATCCCGACGGCCCGCGCCGCCAAGCTGACGATGAACCGCGAAGGCATCCGCCGGCTGGCCGCCGAAGAACTCGGCCTGGCCACCTCGCCCTACCGGTTCGCCGATTCGCTGGCCGAACTGCAGGCCGCCATTGACGGCGGTATCGGCTATCCGTGCATCGTCAAGCCGGTGATGTCCTCGTCCGGCAAGGGCCAGTCGCTGCTGCGCGGCCCGGACGACGTGCAGAAAGCCTGGGATTACGCGGTGAGCGGCGGCCGGGTCAATGCCGGCCGGGTCATCGTCGAAGGCTTCATCGACTTCGATTACGAAATCACCCTGCTCACGGTACGCGCCTGCGATGCCGGCGGCGCCGTGCAAACCTATTTCTGCGAACCGATCGGCCACGTCCAGGTCGCCGGCGACTATGTCGAATCCTGGCAGCCGCAAGCGATGAGCCGGGCCGCCTTGCAGCGCGCCCAGCAGATCGCCGCCGCCGTCACCGGCAACCTCGGGGGGCGCGGCCTGTTCGGCGTCGAGCTGTTCATCAAGGGCGACATGGTGTGGTTCTCGGAAGTCAGCCCGCGGCCGCACGATACCGGGCTGGTCACGCTCTGTTCGCAGCGTTTCTCGGAATTCGAACTGCACGCCCGCGCCATCCTCGGCCTGCCGGTCGACACCGGCCTGCGCGAGCCGGGCGCCTCGGCCGTCATCTACGGCGGCATGGATGCCCGCGGCGTCGCCTTCACCGGCCTCGCCGAAGCCCTCGCCGTGCCGCGCAGCGACCTGCGGCTGTTCGGCAAACCGGAGTCGTTCGCCAAACGCCGGATGGGCGTCGCCGTCGCCAACGGCGACAACGTCGAGCAGGCGCGCGAACGGGCCAAGCTGGCGGCCGGCCGGGTCAAGGCCGTGGCTGGCTAGGCGCGCGGCCGGGGCGGCCGGGCGAAAAACGGGAAAGTCGCGGCCGGCCGCACTAAAATGGCGACCTGTTTCTTCTCCCACACGCCGCCATGACCTACGCCGCCCCGAGTTTCGAATCGAAAATCTGCCCGCCCGACCAGTTGGCCGCCCGTGCCGCCCAGCTGGCCCGTCCGCTGGTGTTCACCAACGGCTGTTTCGACATCCTGCATCGCGGCCATGTCACCTATCTGGCGCAGGCCGCCGCGCTGGGCGTCGGCATGGTGGTGGCGCTGAACAGCGATGCCTCGGTCAAGCGACTCGGCAAGGGCGACGACCGTCCGGTCAATGGGCTGGAAGACCGCCTGGCGGTGATGGCGGCCCTCGGCTGCGTGACGCTGGTCACCTGGTTCGACGAGGACATGCCGCTGCAACGCATCCTCGAATGCCGACCGGAAATCCTGGTCAAGGGCGGCGACTGGCCGGTGGACAAGATCGTCGGCTGCAGCGAAGTCCGCGGCTGGGGCGGCACGGTGCATTCGATTCCGTTCATTCACCAGAAATCGACGACGGCACTGCTCGACAAGATCCGCCGCTTGTGAAGGGCAGGATCGAGGATCGAGCCAAGGCGGCACGCCCACTCGATCCTCGATCCTAGTAGCTAGCTGCTACAGAACCACCTGCGTTCCCAGTTCGACCACCCGGTTGCTCGGGATCTGGAAGAACGCGGTTGCCGAGCCGGCATTGCGGAACATCGCGACGAAGATCTTTTCGCGCCAGAAGGCCATCTCCGAACCGAGGCGCGGAATCAGCGTCTCGCGGCCGATGAAGTAGGAGGTTTCCAGCGCATTGAATTCGAGGCCGAACACCCCGCAACGCTCAAGGGCCCCCGGCACGTTGGGCTCATCCTTGAAGCCGTAGTGAATCAGGACGGTCCAGAAATTTTCCTTCAGCGGGCGCACTTCGACGCGGTCGATATCCGGCACGAACGGCACGTCGAAAAACTGCACCGAGAGCAGGATCACCCGCTCGTGCACCACCTTGTTGTGCATCAGGTTGTGCAGCAGCGCATGCGGCACGCCCTTCGGGTCGGCATTGAGGAAGACCGAGGTACCGGCAACCCGGGTCGGCATCGAGTTGGCCAGCGAATCGAGAAACAGCGAAAGCTCCAGACGCTCGCCCTGCAGGCGCTCGGACAGCAACTTGCGGCCCCGCTTCCAGGTCGTCATCAGGATGAAGATGACCATCCCGGCGACCAGCGGGAACCAGCCGCCGTCGGGGATCTTCAGGATATTGGCGGCGAGGAAGACGAGTTCGACGGCAAGGAAGCAGGAGAACAGCGCAATCGCCCGCCCCCAGCCCCATTTCCACGAACGCGCGACGACGACCGTGGCGAGGATGGAGGTGATCACCATGTCGCCGGTGACTGCGATGCCATAAGCCGCCGCCAGGTTGTTGGAGGAGCGGAAGCCGAGCACCAGGATCATCACGGCCAGCATCAGGCCCCAGTTCACCGCCGGCAGGTAGATCTGGCCGGCTTCCTTCTCGGAGGTGTGCTGCACTTCCATGCGTGGCATGAAGCCTAGCTGCATGGCCTGGCGGGTCACCGAAAAGGCGCCGGAAATGACGGCTTGCGAGGCGATCACCGTCGCCACCGTGGCCAGGCCGACGAGCGGGAAAAGCGCCCACTCGGGGGCCAGGTTGAAGAAGGGATTCTTCGCCGACTCGGGATCGCCGAGGATCAAGGCGCCCTGGCCAAAGTAGTTGAGAACCAGGGCCGGCAGCACGAAGGCGAACCAAGCCCGGCGGATCGGTTTGACGCCGAAATGGCCCATGTCGGCGTAGAGCGCCTCGGCGCCGGTGACGGCGAGTACGACATTACCCATCGCCAGCAGCGCCATGGCCTTGTTGGAGAACAGGAACTCGAGGCCGTAGAGCGGGTTAAGCGCCGCCAGAATGGCCGGATGATCGATGATGTTGCTGACGCCAAGGATGGCCAGCGTGCTGAACCAGAGCACCATGACCGGCCCGAAGGCGGCGCCGACCATCGCCGTGCCGTGGCGCTGGACGAAAAACAGCCCGAACAGCACGAGCATCGTGATCGGGATCACGAAAGGCCGGAAGGCCGGCGTCACCACCTCGAGGCCTTCGACCGCCGAGAGCACCGACATCGCCGGCGTCACCATGCCGTCGCCGTAGAACATCGCCGCCCCGAGAATGCCGACGATCATGATCAGCCTCATCTGGCGCGGCTTGCCCTGCGCGTCGTGCAGCGCCAGCGCGATCATCGCCATGATGCCGCCCTCGCCCCGGTTGTCGGCGCGCATGATGAACATCACGTACTTGATCGAAACGATGATGACCAGCGCCCAGAAAAACAGCGACAGGCTGCCGAAAATATTGGCTTCGGTAATCGGGATCGGATGGTTGCCGGCAAAAACTTCCTTGACCGCATAGAGCGGACTGGTGCCGATGTCGCCATAGACCACCCCGAGCGCCGACAAGGCGAGGACGGCAAGGCGCTTGCCGGAAGAATTCCCGGCCTGATGGAGAGTGCTGTTCATGTTTACCCCTGAATCGCCGGCGGCTTCGTTACCGCTCTGTGCAATTTGCCCACCCTGCCATCAGCCTCCTGATGGCGATGCAAAATCAACCGCCCAACGCCATCTTCAACGACTGCACTTCTTCCTCGGACTCTTCGATGATTTCAGCCAGCGTTTCGGCGTCGAAGAAGGTGTCGAGCATCGAGGTATCGACCGCCGCATCCAGTTCCGGGTCGCGCCAGCTGGCGCTCCGGTTGGCGATCTTGTTGGCGACATACAGCACGTCGGACAAGGTCTTCAACTCGGTAATCTCGCGGTCCGTCTCATGCTCCTGCACCGCGACCAGGATCGATTCCGGCGAACCGAGCGCCGAGAGCAGGGCGTGGCCGATACTGTCGTGCCAGCCGACGAGCAGCGCATGCAGCTCGGCCTTGTCATTGACCAGTTCCGGGAAATTGGCGGCGCGCGACATCAGGTAGAAGACGCCGAGGTCGTGCACCAGGCCGGCGAACATTGCCTCGTCGCCGTTGATCTTGGCAATTTTCCGGGCCAGCACGCGGCACAGCGCCGCGACGTGCGAGGTGTGTTCCCAGAGTTTCTTGGAAATGTTCTCGAAGACGTGCATCTGCTTCGATTTGAGCAATTGCTCCATGGCCACGGCAAACGATACCGTGCGCACCGCCTCCATGCCGACCCGGACGATCGCGCTCTTCACATCGGCAATTTCGCGGCCGGAAGAATTGAGCGCCACCGAATTCGACATCCGGATGATCTTGGTGCTCATCAGCGGTTCGGCACCGACCAGCTGGGCCAGTTGCTCGACATTCAGATTGGGGTCTTTCAAGGCCGTCCGGACCTGGAAGGTAATGTCGAGAAAGGTCGGGAAGGAAATCTCGCTGCCGGACAAATCCTTGGCAATGTCTTCGAGAATCTTGAAAGTAACAGAGCTGGCCATGGTGGTTAACCTTTGCGGAACCGATCATTAAACCGTTGCCCCCGCCGTAGCGGGGACCGGTCAATTATTTATCTTTTTAGTTCAGGAGCACGTCAGAACGGAATGTCGTCGCCGAGATCGTCGAACGACGGCTTCGGCTTGTTCTTGGCCGGGGCCGGCGCGTAATCGGTCGGCTCGTTGTCGTAACCGCCACCACCACCGCCGCCGGCGGAAGACGGGCCGCCCATACCCTGCCGGGAGCCGAGCATCTTCATTTCGTCACCGCGAATCTCGGTGGTGTAACGTTCCTGGCCATCCTTGTCGGTCCATTTGCGGGTGCGGATGCTGCCCTCGACATAGACTTGCGAGCCTTTCTTCAGGTACTGGCCGCAAATTTCCGCCAGCTTGCCGAAGAAGGAAATGCGATGCCATTCGGTCAGTTCCTTCTTTTCGCCGGTCGCCTTGTCTTTCCAGTTCTCGCTGGTTGCCACCGTGATGTTGCACATCGCCTCGCCGCTTGCCGTGTAACGGACTTCCGGGTCTTTACCCAGATTGCCGAGAATGATTGCCTTGTTAACCGATGCCATAAACCTTCTCTCCTAAACAGTATGAGCCGCAGCGACGGCGACGCGCCGTTGCGGAAAATTCATCGAGCTTGCCACCGCCAGCCAGAGCAAAAGAAGCCCGGCGCAGGCAGCAAAAACCGCATTATCGCCGAAATGCTGCGCGATATACCCCCCCACCGCGCCGCCGATGAACAGCCCAACCGCCTGCGTCGTGTTGTATACGCCGAGCGCCGCGCCCTTGGCGGCCGGCGGTGCGGTCCGCGAAACCAGCGAAGGCAGCGTTGCTTCGAGAATATTGAAGGCGACGAAGAACAACAGCAGCCACAGCGCCAGCGCATACAAGCTCTGACCGAAAAAGAGCAGGCCGAGTTGCACGACGACCAGCAAGGCAATGGCGGCGCGGAAAATCGGCCGCATCTTGTCCTTGCGCTCGGCGGCGATGATCGCCGGGACCATGATGGCGAACGACACCAGCACGGCCGGCAGATAGACCTTCCAGTGCGCCGCCGCAGCCAGCCCGCCATGATTGACCAGGGCATGTGGCAGGACGACGAACATCGCCATCTGCACCATGTGCAGGATGCCGATACCGAGGTTCAGGCGCAGCAGATCGGGATCGAAAGCCACCTGCCGCAACGGCAGCTTGGCATGGCCATGGGCCGGCGGCGCCGCCGGCACCGCCTTGATCAACAGCCCGATGGCGGCCAGCGCCAGGAGGCCGGTCAGGCTGAACAAGCCCCCCATGCCGATCCAGCCGTAGAGCAAGGGCGCGCCGACCAGCGAGACGGCGAACACCAGGCCGATCGACGAACCGATCATCGCCATCACCTTGGTCCGGTGCTCCTCGCGGGTCAGGTCGGCGGCCAGCGCCGTGACCGCCGCCGAAATCGCCCCGGCCCCCTGCAGCACCCGGCCGACGATGATCCAGTTCATGCTCGGCGCCCAGGCAGCGACAAAGCTGCCCAGCGCGAAAATCAGCAAGCCGACGACGATGACCAGCTTGCGCCCCCAGATATCGGACGCGATGCCATAGGGAATCTGGAAAAACGCCTGGGTCAGCCCGTAAGCACCGAGTGCCAGGCCGACCAGCGCCAGGTTGTCGCCACCCGGCAGGGTTTTGGCGTAGACCGAGAACACCGGCAGAATCAGGAACAGGCCCAGCATGCGCAGGGCGAAAATGGCAGCCAGCGAAGCGCCGGCGCGGCGTTCTTCGGGGCTCATGCGATCAGCGGGGATGGACATTGTCGTTATGTATTTGTTGCATTGCAGCGAAGCGGGAATATTAGCAGGTTTGCCCTGCCCGCTAATTCATGCCCGGCAACCGCCCGCCTCACCGGGGGCCGGCCATCATCCCCAATGATTACCAGCCCCTTGCGAAGGGTCCCGATCGCGAACCACCATGACCAAGCGAACAGCAGTCATGGCGCGCTGCACAACAGCAACGTTCAGCGCACGACCATGCCCTTGGCCATGGCTCGCACGGCACTCAGCCGCCCCCAGACCTGATAGATCTTGTTGGCGCTGGAAAACACGGCAATCGGGCTGTAATAAGCGTGCCGCAAGGGTGCCGATTCGATCTGGATGCTGACCGGACTGCCGCCGGCGTGGCCGGTATCGCGAATGGCCGCCCCCAGTTGAAGCGGGTTGAGGCTCATGCTCATCCGGATATTGGTGCCATCGGCGAGGGCCGACAGATGCTCGATACGAACGTCCACACCGGGCGTCGCGTGCTCCGACTTCTGCCCGTCCGCACCGAGCACGATGTCGGCGACCCGCTGGCAGTCGGAACGCCCGTCGCACGCCAGCAGATAAAGCTCGTAACCGGACGATGCGGCCTCGACCGGCATGGCCAGAGAGCCGACGATGATGGCCAAAAGAGAAACGCGCATGGTTGATCCTTCCTTGCCCCGCCAGATGCGGGACACAAAAACCGGCCGGCACTTGCCGATGTCGTATTCGGTGCCACGAGACAGAGAATGTCATCGTGCTATAGGTGGCGTCAATCGTGCAACTGTCATAAGGCCGAATATTCATCGCCCGTCATTGACCAGGGCTGATGCAATGGCGAGCAGAGCGAACAACGCGACCGGAAACTGTTTTTTCATACAGTCTTCCGTGCATCCCGCTACAGTTTTGCGTATAGTTCCTCTTCCCCCAACCGAGAATAGAACAGCGATGGAAACCATCCGCATTCGCGGCGCGCGCACCCACAACCTGAAGAACATCAATCTCGATCTGCCACGCAACCAGCTGATCGTGATTACCGGCCTGTCCGGCTCGGGCAAGTCGTCGCTCGCTTTCGATACGCTGTATGCCGAGGGGCAGCGGCGTTACGTCGAATCGCTGTCGGCCTATGCCCGGCAGTTCCTGCAGTTGATGGAGAAGCCGGATGTCGATCTGATCGAAGGGCTGAGCCCGGCCATTTCCATCGAGCAGAAGGCGACTTCGCACAACCCGCGGTCGACCGTCGGCACGGTCACCGAGATTCACGACTACCTGCGCCTGCTGTTCGCTCGCGCCGGCACGCCCTACTGCCCGGAGCACAACCATCCACTGGAAGCCCAGACGGTATCGCAGATGGTCGATACCGTGCTCGCCCTGCCGGCCGAAACCAAGCTGATGATCCTCGCCCCGGTGGTGGCCAACCGCAAGGGCGAGCAGATGGACCTGTTCGCCGAACTGCGCGCCCAGGGTTTCGCCCGCGTCCGGGTCGACGGCACGGTGTACGAGATCGACGACGTGCCGAAGCTGAGCAAGGCGCAGAAGCACACCGTCGATGTCGTGGTCGACCGCCTGAAGGTGCGCGACGACATGCGCCAACGCCTGGCCGAATCCTTCGAGACGGCGCTGCGCCATGCCGAGGGGCGGGCGATTGCGCTGGAGATGGAGGGCGGCAAGGAACACATGTTCTCCGCCAAGTTCGCCTGCCCGGTCTGCTCGTATGCCCTGCAGGAGCTAGAACCGCGGCTGTTCTCCTTCAACAACCCGATGGGTGCCTGCCCGAAGTGCGACGGCCTCGGGGTGATCCAGTTCTTCGACCCCAAGCGGGTCGTCACCAACCCGGCGCTGTCGCTGGCCGGCGGGGCGATTCGCGGCTGGGACAAGAAGAACCAGTTCTATTTCCAGATCATCGAATCGCTGGCCGACCATTACGGCTTCTCGGTCGACACACCGTTCAACCAGCTGACCGAAGAAGCCCGCCAGCTGGTTCTCTACGGCTCCGGGCGGACGGAAATCAACTTCCGTTACCTGAACGAAAAAGGCACGCGCTTCGACCGCAGCCATACCTTCGAAGGCATCATCCCGAACCTCGAACGGCGCTACCGCGGCAGCGATTCGCAGGCGGTGCGCGAAGAGCTGTCGAAGTACGTCAGCAACATCAGCTGTCCGACCTGCAACGGCACCCGGCTGCGCACCGAGGCGCGGCATGTCCGGGTCGGTGCCAAGACTCTGCATGAAATCAGCCGCCTGCCGCTCGGCGAGGCGCGCAATTACTTCAATTGCCTGGAACTGACCGGCAACAAGGCGCAGGTCGCCGACAAGATATTGAAGGAAATCACCGCCCGCCTCTCCTTCCTGATCAACGTCGGGCTCGATTACCTGTGCCTGGAACGCTCGGCCGAAACGCTGTCGGGCGGCGAGGCGCAGCGCATCCGGCTGGCCTCGCAGATCGGCTCGGGCCTGACCGGCGTGATGTATGTGCTGGATGAACCGTCGATCGGCCTGCACCAGCGCGACAACGACCGCCTGCTGGAAACGCTGCGCAACCTGCGCGACATGGGCAACACCGTGCTCGTCGTCGAGCACGACGAGGACGCCATCCGCTCAGCCGATTACGTCGTCGACATCGGCCCGGGCGCCGGCATCCACGGCGGTTTCGTCGTCGCCGAAGGGACGCCGGCCGAAGTCACCGCCAACCCGGCGTCGATGACCGGCGCCTACCTCTCCGGCCGCAAGTCGATTAATGGGCCGAAAACCCGGCGCCCGCCGAATCCCGACAAGCAGCTCAAGGTCGTCGGCGCCTACGGCAACAACCTCAAGGATGTCACGCTGGAGCTGCCGCTCGGTCTGCTCACCTGCATCACCGGCGTTTCCGGCTCGGGCAAGTCAACGCTGATCAATGACACGCTGTACGCCGCAGCCGCCAAACACCTTTACGGTTCGACCACGGAACCGGCGCCGCACAAGGAAATCGTCGGCCTCGAACAGTTCGACAAGGTGATCAATGTCGACCAGTCGCCGATCGGCCGCACGCCGCGCTCCAATCCGGCCACCTACACCGGCCTATTGACGCCGATCCGCGAACTGTTCGCCCAGGTGCCGGAATCCCGCGCCCGCGGCTACGGCCCCGGCCGCTTCAGCTTCAACGTCAAGGGCGGCCGCTGCGAGGCCTGCCAGGGCGACGGCATGCTCAAGGTCGAGATGCACTTCCTGCCGGACATCTACGTCCCGTGCGACGTTTGCCACGGCAAGCGCTACAACCGCGAGACGCTGGAAATCCACTACAAGGGCAAGACGATCCACGAGATTCTCGAGATGACCGTCGAGCAGGCCCGCGAGTTCTACGATGCCGTGCCGGTCGTGGCGAGAAAGCTGCAGACCCTGGTCGATGTCGGCCTCAGCTACATCACCCTCGGCCAGAGCGCGACCACGCTATCGGGCGGCGAAGCGCAGCGCGTCAAGCTGGCTCTCGAGCTGTCCAAGCGCGACACCGGCCGCACGCTGTACATCCTCGACGAACCGACCACCGGCCTGCATTTCCAGGACATCGAAATGCTGCTCGCCGTGCTGCACCGGCTGGCCGACCACGGCAACACCATCGTCGTCATCGAACACAACCTCGACGTCATCAAGACCGCCGACTGGCTGGTCGATCTCGGCCCGGAAGGCGGCGATGGCGGTGGCCGGATCCTCGTCGCCGGCACGCCGGAAACGGTAGCCAAATGCAAGGCCAGTCATACCGGCCGCTTCCTGAAACCACTGCTGGAAAAAAGAAAATGAGCGCCGCCGAATTCAAGGGCAAGAAAGGCCTGACCCGCCTGTGGAATGCCCTCGGCTATTCCCGTGACGGCATTGTCGCCGCCTGGCAGAACGAAGCGGCCTTCCGCGAGGAAATCCTGCTCGCTGTGGTGACCATCCCGCTGGCGATCTATCTCGGCCACAGCGGCATTGAACGCGCCTTGCTGATCGGCAGCATCATCCTGATCCTGATCGTCGAAATCCTCAATTCGGCCGTCGAAGCGGTGGTCGACAAGGCCTCGCCGGAGAAGAACGAACTGGCCAAGCGGGCCAAGGACATGGGCAGCGCCGCAGTGCTCTTCAGCCTGCTCAATGCGGCCACCGTCTGGGCCTGCGTTCTCTGGCCCTGAGCGGCAATGCCACGGCGCGCCGGCGCCGGGCGGTGATGGTGTGGAAAGCCGGCCGATAAGCCGGGTTCTGTCCCCCCCTTGCGGGGTTCGGCAATCATTCCTCTAGGCCTGCCGTCACCGACAGGCTCAAGCAACCTACCCGGAAGCAGCGCGGGCCACGCCTAATGCTTCCCTATTTGGTCTTGCTCCGGATGGGGTTTACCGTGCCGCTGAACGTTACCGCCAGCGCGGTGAGCTCTTACCTCGCCGTTTCACCCTTACCTGATCCCCTTGCGGGGCCATCGGCGGTCTATTCTCTGTTGCACTGTCCGTTGCCTTGGTCTTGCGACGTATAGCACCCAGTCGTTAACTGGCATCCTGCCCTATGGAGCCCGGACTTTCCTCCCGGCATCGAAGTTGCCCCCGACGCCCAGCGATTGCCTGGCCGACTTTCCGGGGCGGATTATACGCATCCCGGCGACGCCACTGCCGACTATCGTTGGCCGCCAAAAACAAAGCCCCGGTGGTCTACCGGGGCCCGGCCCTAGGCTGGCGTCAGATCGTGACGACGATCCGCCCGTCGATGGCGCCGGCCTTCATGCGGCCGAAGATGGCATTGATATTGTCGAGCTTGTCCATGCTGTAGTGCGTGGCAACCTTGCCTTCACCGGCAAACTCCAGCGCCTCCTGCAGGTCTTTGCGGGTGCCGACGATGGAACCGCGCACGGTCTTGGCGTTGAGCACGACATCGAAGATCGGTAATTCGAAATTGCCCGGCGGCAAGCCGACCAGCGACATCGTGCCGCGCTTGTGCAGCATGCCGACGGCCTGGCCGAAGGCGGCGCGCGAGACGGCGGTGACCAGCACCCCGTGGGCGCCGCGAATCTGCTGCTGAACGAGTTGCACCGGATCCTGGGTCAGCGCGTTGATCGCTTCGTCGGCACCGAGCGAACGGGCCAGCGCCAGCTTGTCGTCGGCGACATCGACGGCGATGACATGGAAGCCCATCGCCTTGGCGTACTGCACGGCCATATGGCCGAGGCCGCCGATGCCGGAGATCACCACCCAGTCGCCCGGCTTGCAATCGAGCTGCTTGAGGCCCTTGTAGACGGTGACGCCGGCGCAGAGCACCGGGGCGGCCGGGGCGAATTCGAGATTGTCGGGCAGCTTGCCGACATAGGACGGATCGGCCAGCACGTACTCGGCGTAGCCGCCGTTCACCGTGTAGCCGGTCATCTGCTGGCTGTCGCACAGCGTTTCCCAGCCGGTGATGCAGTGTTCGCAATGACCGCAGGCGGTGTGCAGCCAGGGCACGCCGACCCGGTCGCCTTCCTTGACCCAGGTAACGCCGGCGCCGACCGCGGCGACGAAACCGACGCCTTCATGCCCGGGAATGAAGGGCAGCGACGGCTTGACCGGCCAGTCGCCTTCGGCGGCGTGCAGGTCGGTATGGCAAACGCCGGAGGCAACGATGCGAACCAGAACCTGACCGGGCGGCACTGCCGGGATATCGACTTCCTCGATGACCAGGGGCTGGCCGAAGGTGTGGACGACAGCGGCTTTCATTTTTCCTGCCATGACAATCTCCTCGACTGGGTTACAGACGGGACCAAGCCACCAGCAGCGGCCGGTTCCGGGATGTGCTGCATCAGCTCCAGTCTAGTCCAGCCGCGGCCGTCCGGCCATCTCGATCTCAACTGCCGAGCGGTAGCGCCGTCCGGTCGACCACTTTCCTCAGCACGAAACTGGAATGCACGCCGGTCACCCCCTGGATGCGGGTGATCTTGTTGAGCAGCAGATCCTGGTAGGCATCCATGTCGCGGATGACGACCTTCAGCTGGTAATCGGACTGCTGGCCGGTGATCAGCAGGCATTCCAGCACCTCCGGAAGGCCGGCGATCGTCGCCTCCAGGTTGGCGAAGCGTTCCGGCGTGTGCTGGTCCATCGAGATGCCGATCAGCGCCATCAGGCTGAGGCCGAGTTTCTTGGCGTCGAGCAGGGCGCGATAACCGGTGATCAGGCCGTTTTCTTCCAGCGCCCGGACCCGGCGCAGGCAGGGCGAAGGCGACAGGCCGATGCGGTCGGCCAGATCCTGGTTGCTGATCCGCCCATCCTGCTGAAGGATGTCGAGAATCTGCCGATCGTAGCGGTCAAGTTGCATGTAATTCTCACCAAATCTTAAGTATTGAACGATTATTCTGAAATTTATTATTTATACGCAAGTTTATGTCGTTTCAACAAGAAACAACACCACAATACGCAAGCACCTGCCGGGCGTTTTTCCGTAACATGACGTTCATCCAATCAATGCACCGCCGAGTCCAGGAGCCCACCATGTTGCCCAACCCGAACAGCAAATACCGCGCCTTTCCCCCGGTCAATCTCGTCGACCGCCAATGGCCGAACCGCACCATCACCCAGCCGCCGGTCTGGATGAGCACCGATCTTCGCGACGGCAACCAGTCCTTGTTCGAGCCGATGAACGGCGAGAAGAAGATGCGCATGTTCAAGACGCTCTGCGCCATCGGCTTCAAGGAAATCGAAGTGGCTTTCCCGTCCGCCTCGCAGACCGAATTCGACTTCGTCCGCGAACTCATCGACGGCGGGCACATTCCCGACGATGTCAACATCGAAGTCCTCACCCAGGCCCGCGAGCACCTCATCCGCCGCACCTTCGAATCGCTCAAGGGCGCCCGGCAGGCGATCGTCCACGTCTACAACGCCACCTCCAAGCCGTTCCGCGACAACGTCTTTGCGATGAGCAAGGCGGAGGTCGTCGCCATGGCGGTGAGCGCCGTCCAGCTCATCAAGCAGCTTGCCGCCGAGATGCCGGAAACCCGGATCACGCTCGAATACAGCCCGGAAACCTTCACTGCCACCGAACTCGATTTCGCCCTCGAAGTCTGCGACGCAGTGACCGCAGCCTGGGGCGCGACGCCGGACAACAAGGTCATCCTCAACCTTCCGACCACCGTGGAGATCGCCACGCCGAACATCTACGCCGACCAGATCGAGTGGATGCACCGCCATCTTGCCCGGCGCGACAGCGTGATCATCAGCCTCCACCCGCACAACGACCGCGGCACCGCCGTCGCCGCCGCCGAACTCGGCTTGATGGCCGGCGCCGACCGCGTCGAGGGCTGCCTTTTCGGCAGCGGCGAGCGGACCGGCAATGTGGACATTGTCACCGTCGCCCTCAACATGTACACGCAGGGCGTCCATCCCGGCCTCGATTTCTCGGACATCAATGCCGTCGCCCGCACCGTCGAGCACTGCAACCAGTTGCCCATCCACCCGCGCCATCCTTACGTCGGCGATCTCGTATTCACGGCCTTCTCCGGCTCCCACCAGGACGCCATTAAGAAGGGCTTCTCCGCTCAAGAGGCGGAGCAGCCGTGGAACGTACCCTATTTGCCGATCGATCCGGCCGACCTCGGGCGCAGTTACGACTCGGTGATCCGGGTCAATAGCCAGTCGGGCAAGGGGGGCATCGCCTACTTGATGGAGACCGAGCATGGCGTCGTCATGCCGCGCCGCCTCCAGGTCGAGTTTTCCGGCGTCGTCCAGCAGCACACCGACGCCTTTGGCGGCGAAGTCAGTGCCGACGACATCTGGCATCTCTTTGCCAAGACCTACCTCGATACCGTTTCGCCGGTCCGCTACCTCGGCCACCATCTCTTCGAGCACGGCGAGGCCCAGGGCATCCGCCTCAATATCGAGATCGACGGCACGCCGCACATCCTCAGCGGCGAAGGCAACGGCCCGATCAACGCCGCGGTACACGCCTTGCAGGGCGCCGGCTTCGCCATCCAGGTGCGCAGCTACGAGGAGCGCTCGATGACGCCGATCGGCGAAGACGGCAATGCCCGGGCCTGCGCCTTCATGGAAATTGCCGGCCGGGATGGCGGCGAACGCTACGGGATCGGCCTCGACAGCAACATCGTCACCGCCTCGATCAAGGCCTTGCTCAGCGGCATCAACCGGATCGGCACCAGCCAGACGGCCGGCGAGCTCCACCAGGCGGCCTGATGCACGATGCCCCTCGCCCTCTCTACCCGCAGGCGGAGAGGGCGGCGGCCAACGAATCCGACGATTGCCCTTGATTTACCTTGCCGCCTCGGGTATGGGCGCGTAAGATAGTCGGGCTAAGCTGAAAGGCTTACAAATCATCGTTTTGCCCCGCGGAAATGCCTTTTCCCCGGCAGCGCCTTCGCTCCGCGAACTGCCCGCCCGCCGACCCCGCCATTTCCCGCCGCACAGCGTCGTTTTCAGTGGTCACCTGGACAACAGGCGGCGTCATTTTTAGGAAATACATGGTTCGCATTCAGTTCGCGATTGATCTCCATTACGAACTTCTTTACCCCGGCACCGATTTTGTCTTCAACATCCACGCCGCCCAGACTGCCAACCAATTGGTGATCAGCGAACAACTGCAGATCAGCCAGCCCGTCCTGACGACGATCCAGACCAACCCGACGACCTACGCCCGCTACCTGCGCCTGACCGCCGGCCCGGGACCGCTGCACGTCAATTACCAGGCCACCGTCGATATCGACCATCACGTCGGCCAACCGGACAGCATCGGCGAAACGCCGGTCGCCCAGTTGCCGCTGTCGGCGCTGACCTACATCTACCCCAGCCGCTACTGCCAGTCCGACCGCCTCAGCCTGCTGGCGCTCAAGGAATTCGGCCATCTGCCGAAAGGCTACCGCCGGGTCGAAGCGATCCAGACCTGGGTCCGTCAGCAGATCACCTTCCGCTCCAACACCAGCAATTCGAACACCTCGGCACTCGACACCCTGACCGACCGGGTCGGCGTCTGCCGCGACTTCGCCCATCTGATGATCGCCATCTGCCGCGCCCTGAACATCCCGGCGCGCTTTACCACCGGCATCGATTACGGTGCCGATCCGGCCCTCGGGCCGACCGATTTCCATGCCTACGTCGAAGTCTTTCTCGACCATCGCTGGTATTTGTTCGACCCGTCCGGCACGGCAATCCCGATGGGTTTCGTCCGCATGGGCACCGGCCGCGATGCGGCCGACGTCTCCTACGCAACGATTTTCGGCAGCGTCACTTCACCGCCGCCGGTCATCACGGTCAGCGCCATCACCGAAGCCGGCCGCCCCTGGGAACTGCCGCGTCACCGAAGCGAAGCACTATCGACCGACGCAGCAGTCAACGCTATTTAACCCCCCAACTCATTTATCACCGGAGAATTATCCTTGGCAAAAGAAGAACTACTTGAAATGCAAGGCGTCGTGAACGACGTCCTTCCCGATACCCGCTTTCGCGTCACGCTGGAAAACGGTCACGAACTGATCGCCTACACCTCAGGCAAGATGAAGAAGAATCACATCCGCATCCTGGTCGGCGACAAAGTCACGCTTGAACTCTCGCCCTACGATCTGAGCAAGGGCCGCATCACCTTCCGTCACATCGAAACCCGCACCGGCACCTCCGCACCGCCGCGTCGCCGCCGCTACTAAGCCGACCGACGCGCTCCGCGTCCGGGGCGAAACTGATACGTGTCGTCGTAGTACGCAGGGTTTTCATTCTCCGGCACGACGCCGGGAATGCCGAGCAAAGGCAGGGGTTGAAAGTCGCGCGGTCGCTGGTAGCGACCGCTGGCCAGATCAGCGGCCAGACGAGTGTCGACCGCAGTCAGCTGGTCGGCCAGCGACATCCCCAGCCACTCATCACCGACCTCGAAGAGCACCGCCTTGGCCGTCAGGCCGCGAAACGGCTTGAGCAGTTGTTCGTATGTGGCATGGCCGAAGATGATGAAGCGCATGGCGCTTTGCACTTCGGCACGGTGATCAACGAACAGCTTTTTCCATTCGAAGCCGCGCAACAGGTCGAGCAGTTCCGGCCTGCTTGAGACGACGACGATGCCGCACTCGTCGAAATGCGTCAGCGCATCGCGGATCGTGCCGCGCGCCGCGCCGCTCGGCGTCATCGCCTGGACATGGCTGGCGCTAACGGCCAGCTTGGTCCGGGTGAAGGTCAGCCAGACCAGGGCATTGAAGAAATCGTGCCAGTTGTCGCGCCGCGTCTCGACTTCGCCACGCTCCCAGATGCGGCACTCATAGACCCGGCCATCCGGCTGCGGCGGCACGAAACGCACCTGGCAACCATTTGCCGTATGGATCGGAAAGCGCTCGGCCAGTTCGGCCAGGGCGCCGCTTTCCGGCGCCGATGGCAGGAGGTCGAGCCAGCGCCGCAGCGGCGCGAACAGCGGTGAATCGTAAGCGAGCGCCGCGCTCACTCTTCGGCGTCGCCCGCCCCGCCTGCCGCTTCCTTGGCGAAGACCAGTTCGCCATCCTTCAGCCGGAAGACCCCCATCAGTTGCCCCATGCCTTCCAGCGGCTCGCTGTCCATCTTGGCGAAACTCTCGCAGGTTTGCGTTTCGGTTGCGAACATCCGCTTGCCGACCTTGATGATGAAGGCGCCCGAGGGCACCTGATAGACCTCGACCCGGCTCTTCGCCGTGCCGGTGCCCAGACTGTGCCGGCGCATGCAGGCCGGCATCCGGGAGACCACCAGGAAGAGCTCAACCTTGTTGTCCCAGAAATACGGCTGCTCGCGGATCAGCGACAGCACATGCTCGCGGGTATTGTCGATTTCGTAGGTCGCGGCGTCGTTGACGCAGGCGGTCAGCAGCGGCGCGGCAAGCAGCGGCAGGATGAGATGGCGCAGACGCATGATGCGATTCCTCAGAGCATTTTCCACGAGAGTGTTTCACCGGCCCGCAACGGCACGATACGGTCGGTGCTGAGATACGGGTAATCGGCCGGCACGCTCCAGCTTTCCTTGGCCAGCGTCACCGTGCCGCTGTTGCGCGGCAGGCCGTACCAGTCCGGGCCGTTGAAGCTGGCGAAGGCCTCCAGCTTGCCCAGCGCGCCGGCCTGCTCGAAGGCCTCGGCATACAACTCCAGCGCGGCGTAGGCGGTGTAGCAACCGGCACAGCCGCAGGCCGCCTCCTTGGCGCCCTTGGCGTGCGGCGCCGAGTCGGTGCCAAGAAAGAACTTCGGGTTGCCGGACACCGCGGCGGCGACCAGCGCCGCGCGGTGAGTTTCGCGCTTCAGCACCGGCAGGCAGTACCAGTGCGGACGAACACCGCCCTGGAAGATGGCGTTGCGGTTGTAGAGCAGGTGATGCGCGGTGATCGTCGCAGCGACGGTGGCCGGTGCGTTGGTCACAAACTCGGCCGCATCGCTGGTGGTGATGTGCTCCATCACCACCTTCAATTTCGGGAAACGCTGGACCAGCGGCAGCAAGACGGTATCGATGAAGACTTTTTCGCGGTCGAACAGGTCGATCGCCGGATCGGTCACTTCGCCATGCACCAGCAACGGCAGGCCGAGACGTTCCATTTCGGTCAGCGCGTCGTAAGCCTTGGCGATATCGGTCAGGCCAGCATCCGAATTGGTCGTCGCCCCGGCCGGGTAAAGTTTCACCGCCTTGACGAAACCACTGGCGGCCGCCTTGGCAATTTCACTGGCCGGCGTGTTGTCGGTCAGGTACAGCGTCATCAGCGGCTCGAAACTGCTGCCGGCCGGCAAGGCGGCAACGATGCGAGCCCGGTAGGCGGCAGCCTGGTCGACGGTGGTGACCGGCGGTTTCAGGTTGGGCATCACGATGGCCCGGCCGAACTGGCGGGCGGTGTGGGCGAGGACGGAAGCCAAGGCTTCGCCATCGCGTAGGTGGAGATGCCAGTCGTCGGGGCGGATAATGGTCAGTTGCATGATCGGTCTCGGTACGGTTTGCCGGATTTTAACTTTTCAGGGCTAGGGCCCGCTCATAAAGCGCATTTTTCGCCGCGCCGGTGATGGCCGATGCCAGCTTGCTCGCCTGCTTGACCGGCAAGCCTTCCGCCAGCAGCAGCTTGAGCACCCGCTCGCCTTCGCCATCGTCGGCATCGGCCGGCGCGCCGGAGACCATCAGCACGAACTCGCCGCGCTGACGATTGCTGTCTTCCTTCAGCCAGTCGAGCGCCTCGCTCAAGGGGCCGGAATGGATCGACTCGAACATTTTGGTCAGTTCGCGGGCGATGACCAGCGTGCGTTCGCCAAGAACCGTGGCGAGATCGGCGACTGTTTCCAGCACGCGGTGCGGGGCTTCGTAGAAAACCAGGGCGTACGGGTGTTCGCGCAAGGCCTCGATGGCCTGCCGACGTTGCCCGCCCTTGCTCGGCAGGAAACCGTAGAAGAGAAAATGTTCGTCGAGCAGGCCGGAACCGGACAGCGCGGTAGTCACCGCGCACGGGCCAGGCAGCGGAATGACCGGGCAACCGGCGGCGCGGACGGCGGCGACGATGCGGGCGCCAGGATCGGAAATGCCCGGCGTGCCGGCATCCGAAATCAATGCCACCGCTTCGCCGGCCAACAGGCGCTCGACGATGCGGGCGGCGGCTTCATGTTCGTTGTGCTGGTGCGCCGGCAAGGTCCGCGCCTTGGCGCCGAGTTGCTTCAACAGCGGCCCGCTGTGCCGGGTGTCTTCGGCGGCGACCCAGGGCACGGTACGCAGGATTTCCTCGGCCCGGCGCGTCAGATCGGTCATGTTTCCGAGCGGGGTCGGGACGACATACAATGCAGCGGATTCTTCCGTCATTTTTTCAGGCATGCAGGTAAAGACCAACGATACCACCACGACGCGCGGTCGCGAAGCCGAGACGCGCGCGGCACGGCATCTCGAATGCGGCGGCCTGCGCGTGGTGGAGCGCAATTTCCGGGTGCGCGGCGGCGAGATCGACCTGATCTGCCGCGATGGCAAGACCCTGGTCTTTGTCGAAGTGCGCCAGCGCAGCCGCAGCGACTTCGGCGGTGCTGCCGCCAGTATCACCGCCAGCAAGCGCCGGCGCATCGTCCTGGCCGCCCGTCACTATCTGAGCGGCAAGGCCGATTGCGACTGCCGCTTCGATTGCGTGCTGATCGACGGCGAACGCCTCGAATGGATACGGAATGCGTTTGCTGCTGACGATTAGCCTGCTTTTCTGGCTGGCGCCGGCCGCGGCGGAGAGCGTCCGGCTGCTCATCCAGAGCTCGCCGCTGGCCGGCAGCCAGTATTACGCGGTCGGCGAGCAGTGGTCGCAGATGCGGGTCGGCGACCGCCTCGATCTGGTCCGCGAACCGGACAACCGCCATGACCGCAACGCCATCCGCGTCGAATGGCGCGGCCACCAGTTGGGTTACGTGCCGCGCCGCGAAAACCGGATGCTTGCGGCGGCGATGGATCAGGGCGAACGGCTGGTGGCGCGCATTGCCAAACTGCGCGAGGACGCCAACCCGTGGCAGCGGGTCGAGTTCGAGGTCTTCGTCGAGCTGTGATGTAGAATGCTTCGATTACCAGCCCCAACTTACTGAAAAATATGGATCTGATTGCCCGCGTCGCCCAGCACTTCGAAGACAGCGCCAACACCAAGCTGAATGCGATCGACCAGATGGCTGCCCCGATCGCCGCCGCCATCGAAACACTGACCAACAGCCTGATCAACGGCGGCAAGATTCTCGCCTGCGGCAACGGCGGCTCGGCCGGCGACTCGCAACATTTCGCCGCCGAACTGGTCGGCCGGTTCGAAGCGGAACGGCAGGAACTGGCAGCGATTGCGCTGACTACCGACAGCTCGATCCTGACCGCAGTCGGCAACGATTATTCGTTCAACCAGATTTTTTCCAAACAGGTACGCGCCCTCGGCCATGCCGGCGACGTCCTGCTCGCCATCTCGACCTCGGGGAACTCCAACAACGTCATCGAGGCGATCAAGTCGGCGCACGAAGCCGACATGCGGGTCGTTGCACTGACCGGCAAGGGTGGCGGCCAGATCGGCGAAATGCTGCGCGACGACGATATCCATCTCTGCGTGCCGGCCGACCGGACGGCGCGAATTCAGGAAACCCATTTGCTCGTCATCCATTGCCTGTGCGATGGCATCGACGCGCTTCTGCTGGGAGTCTAATGATGCAAAAAACCAAACTCGCCGTCGCCGTACTGGCGCTGGCTACGCTGTTCCCGTTGCTGCAGGGCTGCGTCCCGGCGATCATCGCCGGCGGCGCGGTCGGCGTGATGTCGGCCCATGACCGGCGGTCGACCGGCGTCCAGGCCGACGACGAAACCACCGAATGGAAGGCCGCCCAGCGCGTCCCGGAGAAGTTCAAGGCCTTCTCCCACCTCAATTTCACCTCCTACAACCATCGCGTGCTGATTACCGGCGAAGTGCCGAGCGAAGAAGCCAAGAGCATCATCGGCGAGCAGACCCGGCAAGTCGAAGGCGTCAAGGAAGTCTTCAACGAAGTAAACATCGCCGCGGCGTCGGCGCTCGGCAACCGCAGCAACGACAGCTACATCACCTCCAAGCTGAAAGCCCGCCTGGTCGACTCCAACCAGCTCTCGGCCAATCACGTCAAGGTCGTCACCGAGAACGGCGTGGCTTACCTGATGGGCATCGTCAATGACCGCGAAGCCAAGGTCGCCATTGCCATCGCCCGGACCACGGACGGCGTGCGCCGGGTAGTCTCGATCATGGAAGTGGTCGCCGAAGCCGATACCCGCCGCATCGACAGCAGTTCCGTCGGCGGCGCCCGCAATGTGCCGGCACAGACGGCACCGGTCGAAACGCGCTAGAAAGAGCTGAATCAGCGAAGTTCGCGCTGAAGCAAACCATACGGGGGTGGCAGCATGAATCTGGAAAAGGTCATTTTCGGTTTTTTCATCGTTCTCGCGGCCACCCTCAATTTCGGCTTCTTCATCGGCGACATCGCCAACCCGGTGGTGCACAGCGTTTATGAACTGGCCGCCGCGCTGATCGTCAGCCTGATCGCCACCGCCCTGAAGTTCGGCGACCGGACGCAGATCGGCGCCATCCACCTGGCGACCAGCCTGGTCGCCGACCTGCAATTGATCGCGGCGGCGATCACCTGGGGCGTCGCCGTACATATCACCGGCACCGGCATGACCATGCATGTCACCTCGAGCGTCGTCTCGCTGTCGGGCGGGGCGCTGGTCGCCAACATCGTTTCCGTCGTCATCCTCATCGTTGAAACCGTGATGCTTCGCCGCTAGGAGGCGCGCGTGAATAACGCCTTCTTCCTCGTCCTGCGGCGCATGCGGGCGCCGATCATTCTGCTGATCGCCCTCTACGGTATTTCCGTGATCGGCCTGACGCTGGTCCCCGGCGTCGATGCCGCCGGTCAGCCGGCCGCCCCGCTCAGTTTCTTCCACGCCTTCTATTTCATCAGCTACACCGCGACGACCATCGGCTTCGGGGAGATTCCGAATGCCTTTTCCGACGCCCAGCGCCTGTGGGTCATCGTCTGCATCTATCTGACCGTGGTCGGCTGGTCCTATTCGCTGGTCACCCTGATCGCGCTGCTGCAGGACAAGGGTTTCCAGAACACGCTGACGACCAACCGCTTTGCCCGGCGCGTCCGCATCCTGAAAGAGCCGTTCTACCTGATCTGCGGCTGCGGCGAAACCGGCAGCCTGATTGCCCATAACTTCGACCGCCTCAATCAGGCCTTCGTCGTGCTGGAAAAGAATGAACTGCGCGTCCAGGAACTCGATCTGCAGGATTTCAAGACCGACACCCCGGCCCTCGCCGCCGATGCCCGCCTGCCCGACAACCTGCTGCTGGCCGGCCTGAAGCACCCGCGATGCCGCGGCGTACTGGCGGTGACCAACGACGAGGAAAGCAATCTCGCCGTGGCCATCGCCGTCCGCCTGCTCAATCCCGACATCCCGGTCATTGCCCGCTCGCGCAGCCCGGCCGTCAAGGCCAACATGGCCTCGTTCGGCACCGACCACATCATCAACCCCTTCGAGCGCTTCGCCGATTATCTGGCGATGGCCGTTGCCGCCCCGGAACGTTTCCGGCTGATCGAACTGCTGACCGGCCTGCCGGAAACGCCAATCCCGGAACCACACCGGCCGCCCGCCGGTCACTGGATCCTGTGCGGCTACGGCCGCTTTGGCCGGGCCGTGGCGGAACGCCTGCAACCGGCCGGGGTTACGCTGACCATCATCGATCCGAGCACCAAGGAAGCCAGCCAGGGCATCGTCGGCGACGGCACCGAGGCCGCCACGCTGAAACAGGCCGGGATCGAATCCGCCTCGGGCATCATCGCCGGCAGCGACAACGATGTGAACAATCTCTCCATCGCCGTCACCGCGGCCAAACTCAATCCGCAACTTTTCGTCGTGACGCGGCAGAATCACAATGCCAACACGCCGCTGTTCGAGGCCTTCCGGGGCGATTTTTCGATGGTCCCCAGCCACATCGTCGCTCAGGAGTGCATCGCCATTCTGACCACCCCGCTGCTTGCCCGTTTTCTCGCCCGGCTGCGTGACAAGAGCGAAGACTGGAGCCAGCACCTGGTCGTCCGCCTGCAGGGACTGTGCGATGGCCTGACGCCAACGGTCTGGGGCATCCGGCTGAACATTTCCGAAGCGCCGGCAGCCTGCCTGGCCTTGATCGACAGCCCGCCGTTCAGGCTGGGCGAAATCCTGCGCGACGGCCGCGACCGCACGCAGCCGCTGGCTGCCGTGGCGTTGATGGTCGAGCGCAGCGATGAATGCTTCCTGCTCCCCGACGACAACTTCCGGCTCGCCGCCGACGATCACCTGCTGCTCGCCAGCCCGCTCGACACCCGACGCAATCTGGCGTTGACGCTACACAACGAGAACGAGCTGAACTACGTCCTTACCGGTCAGGAACAGTCAGGCAGCTGGCTGTGGCAACGCCTGCGCCGGATGCAGCCGAGTCAATAGACGCGACTCGCCGGGCGGCATTGGGGGGACAGGCGGCGGACGCCTGATTAACTGGGAAGAGAGGGCGACCAAGCGCCCTGCCTTGCCGACAAACCGGCGCTCCGGTTTGCCGGCAAGGATGCGGACTAGCGTCCGATCAGACCCGGGCCGCTTGCAACACGGCGTTGAGGGTGGCGCTCGGGCGCATCACGGCCTTGCACTTTTCGGCATCGGCGAGGTAATAGCCGCCGATGTCGGCCGGCTTGCCCTGCACGGCCTTGAACTCGGCAACGATCTTCGCCTCGTTCTCGGTCAGCGCCTTGGCCAGCGGCGCGAACTGCGCCTGCAGTTCCTTGTCGTCGGTCTGCGCGGCCAGTTCCTGGGCCCAGTACATAGCCAGGTAGAACTGGCTGCCCCGGTTGTCCAGCTCACCGGTGCGCGGCGACGGCGACTTGTTGTTGTCGAGCAGCTTGCCGGTTGCATCGTCGAGCGTCTTGGCCAGGACCTTGGCCTTGTTGTTGCCGGTCTTGATGCCCAGCTCCTCGAGCGAAACGGCGAGGGCCAGGAATTCGCCGAGCGAATCCCAGCGCAGGTGGTTCTCTTCGACCAGCTGCTTGACGTGCTTCGGAGCCGAACCACCGGCCCCTGTTTCGTACATGCCGCCGCCGGCCATCAGCGGGACGATCGACAGCATCTTGGCGCTGGTGCCGAGTTCCATGATCGGGAACAGGTCGGTCAGGTAGTCGCGCAGGATGTTGCCAGTCACCGAGATGGTATCCATGCCGCGGATGACGCGTTCCAGCGTGTAACGCATGGCGCGCACCTGCGACATGTGCTGAATGTCGAGACCGGTGGTGTCGTGATCCTTCAGGTAGGTTTCAACCTTCTTGATCAGTTCGGCTTCGTGCGGACGGTACGGATCCAGCCAGAAAACGGCCGGCGTGCCGGAATTGCGGGCGCGGGTAACAGCCAGCTTGACCCAGTCGCGGATCGGTGCGTCCTTGACCTGGCACATCCGCCAGATATCGCCGGCTTCGACGTTCTGCGACAGCAGCACTTCGCCGGTGGCCAGGTCGGTGATGTTGGCAACGCCGTCTTCGAGGATTTCGAAGGTCTTGTCGTGCGAACCGTATTCCTCGGCCTGCTGGGCCATCAGACCGACGTTCGGGACGGTGCCCATGGTCACCGGATCGAAGTTGCCGTTGGTCTTGCAGAAGTTGATCATCTCCTGATAGATGCGGGCGAAGGTCGATTCCGGCATGACTGCCTTGGTGTCCTTCGGCTTGCCATCCGAACCCCACATCTTGCCGCCGATGCGGATCATGGCCGGCATCGAGGCGTCGACGATGATGTCGTTCGGCGAATGGAAATTGGTGATGCCCTTGGCCGAATCAACCATCGCCAGTTCCGGGCGGTGCTCGTGACAGGCGTGCAGGTCGCGTTCGATTTCTTCGCGCTTCGATTCCGGCAGGGAGGCGATCTTGTCGTACAGATTGATCATGCCGTTATTGACGTTGACGCCGAGTTCGTCGAACAGCTTGCCGTGTTTCTCGAAGGCTTCCTTGTAGAAGATCCGCACGCAGTGGCCGAAGACGATCGGGTGCGAGACCTTCATCATCGTTGCCTTGACGTGCAGCGAGAACATCACGCCGGTCTTGCGCGCATCTTCCAGCTGCTCTTCGTAGAACTCGCACAGCGCCTTCTTGCTCATGAACATCGAATCGATGATCTCGCCGGCCAGCAACGAGAGCTTCGGCTTCAACACGATGCTCTTGCCGCTCTTGGTGACCAGTTCCATCTTGACGTCACGCGCCTTGTCCAGGGTCATGGACTTTTCACCGTGGTAGAAGTCACCGTGCTTCATGTGCGCGACGTGGGTGCGGGAAGCCATGCTCCACTCGCCCATCGAATGGGGGTTCTTGCGGGCGTATTTCTTGACGGCCAGCGGTGCGCGGCGATCGGAGTTGCCTTCGCGCAGGACCGGATTGACGGAACTGCCCAGACACTTGGAATAGCGGGTCTTGAGTGCCTTTTCTTCGTCGTTCTTCGGATTTTCCGGAAAATCGGGAATCTTGAAGCCGCGCTTCTGAAGCTCCTTGATCGCCGCGGTCAATTGCCCGACCGAAGCGCTGATGTTCGGCAGCTTGATGATGTTGGTGTCCGGCAGTTGGGTCAGGCGGCTCAGTTCAGCCAGCGTGTCCGGAACTTTTTGTTCGTCGCTCAGGTAATCGGAGAATTCGGCCAGGACACGGGCGGAAACCGAAATGTCGCTCTTGACGATCTCGATACCGGCCGGTGCGGTGAAGGTGCGAATGATCGGCAGAAAGGAACAGGTCGCCAGCAGGGGCGCCTCGTCCGTTAGTGTGTAAATGATCTTTGATTTTCCTGCAGCCATTGGCATTCCCTCGAATTTGATTGACTAACTGGGGCCGAATTTATACGCCCCCCCTTTCACCGTGCTTACAGCGGCAAAAGCACCTGAAACCCGGCGGCAAGCCAGCAAGTATCCTCACCCGCCGTCTCTCAGTCAACGCCATTAAGAATGGGCATAAATCAAATCGCAGAAAGCAAAAAGCCACCCCGAAGGATGGCTAGGTGCTTTTTCTTCACAATGCTTGGTCGGAGTGACAGGATTCGAACTTGCGACCCCTGCGTCCCGAACGCAGTGCTCTACCAGGCTGAGCTACACTCCGATGCTGTTCGAGAAACCTAGTGATTTCTCTCAACTGCGAAGAGCGTCAATTGTAGCAGAGCTTTTTGATAATTTGAACCCCCCAGACACGAAATTGATGCTCTCGCCAATTCGGCTTCTTGCCCGGCACGAGCGCGTGCGTGGTCGAGCGCCCCACTTTTCCGGATGGCGTCGAGCACCGCCGGGAAATCATCCCGCCCGCCTTCTTGGATGGCTTTGCGAACACATGCGGCTTGCTCCGGCGTGCCGTGCTGCATGACATAAATCAGCGGCAGGGTCGGTTTGCCTTCGGCCAGATCGTCGCCGATATGCTTGCCGGTATCGGCTTCCTGCCCGGAATAGTCGAGCACGTCGTCAACCAGCTGGAAGGCTGTGCCGAGATGCATGCCATAAGCAGCCATGGCTTGTTCGACCTCGGGCGTCGCCTTGCCGAGGATGGCACCGAGCTGGGCTGCGGCTTCGAAGAGCTTGGCGGTCTTGTAGTGGATGACCTGCATGTAACGCGCTTCATCGACGTCGGCGTCATGGCAGTTCATCAATTGCAGAACTTCGCCCTCGGCGATGATGTTGGTCGCATCGGAGAGCACCTGCATCACCCGCATGTCGTTCACCGCAACCATCATCTGGAAGGCGCGGGAATAGAGGAAATCGCCGACCAGAACACTGGCCGCGTTGCCAAACATCGCATTGGCCGTATCACGCCCGCGCCGCAAGGCCGATTCATCGACCACGTCGTCGTGCAGCAGGGTGGCGGTATGGATGAATTCGACGACCGCCGCCATCTCATGATGCCGACTGCCCTGATAACCCATTGCCCCGGCCGCCAGCAATACCAGCGCCGGACGCATGCGCTTGCCACCGCTACTGACGATGTATTCAGCAACCTGCCGGACCAGGACCACGTCGGAGTGCAAACGGTCGCGAATAACTGCATCGACGGCCTTCATATCGGGCCCGATCAGGGCGTAAAGCTGTTCCAGTGTCACGGTAGGCTATTCTCTGTTGAAGCGCGGAATCTTAGGGGGCCGGGTAAGGGCAGTCAAGGCCGAAAGATCAAGTGGACACTCTGATTTGACAAGTGTTTAAGCTAAACTCGACAAGTTAGAAATCCATAAAAAAGGGGGAGGCCGACATGGATATTCGCTTGATCACCGCACCTGTCATTCAGGACCGTGAAGCGCTGGAGGAGTTCGCCGACGTCCTGACCGACCGCGCGCCCCAGATTGAACACGACGTGGCACGGCTGCAGAAAAGTCCGGCCGACCGCGAGATCATCGCCGATCTTTTTCGCGCCATCCACAATATCAAGGGCGATGCATCGCTGTGCAAGTTCGACCTGGGCGTCGCCATCGCCCATCCCATCGAAACGATGATGGGGCGCTTTCGGGAAGGCGAGATCCCCTTCTCCGATCTGCTCGCCGAAATGATCCTGCTGGCCGTCGACCGCCTTGAATTGGCAACCGATGCGGTGCTTGCCGGAAAATCCGTCGAAAATTTTCGTCTGCTCGATCTGGTTCAGGGACTCGACACCCTTGCCCTGGCCAGCAACGAAGATGTCGATACTCGGTGCGCCGAACTGATTGAGACGGTAACCGGTTTTCCATCGGTCATCGGGGAAATATCGAGTCGTGCCCCGCGCGTCGCAACGCCGAAGAGCGAACAGAAAAATGCCAGCTCCGACCTGCAGTTCTTCCGCTCGCTCGCCCTGCAGCTGGAAAGCCGGTCACCGCTTTTCAAGGGACGAACCATGCGCATCCTGCGTCTTGCCCTGGAAACCAACAAAACCGGCGGCAACGCCGTTGATCCGGTGCAACTCGAAGCGGCGGTTTATCTCCACGATGTCGGAATGATGCTGGTGCCGGAAGCCGTTTGGCTCAAAGTTGGAAAGATGACGCCTGAAGACAAGCGCCAACTGAACAACCACCCGGGTTTCGTCGCCGGCCTATTGCAACGCATGCCCGGCTGGGAGGCGGCAGCCGAGATGGTCGCACAGCACCACGAGATGCCGGACGGCGGCGGCTATCCGAACCAACTGCTTGCCCCGGAGATTTGTCCGGGCGCCAAGATTCTGGCGATCGTCGATGCCTTCGAGGCGGTGATGCTGAAACATATTCATCGTGGCAAGAATCGCTCGGTGCTCCGGGCCATTGCCGAGATCAACGCCTGCGACAAGCAATTCGCGCCGGAATGGATCGCTCCTTTCAATGCGGTTATCCGCAAGACCATCGAAAGCTGATGCCAGTCGATCATCAACGCCGCTTTGGCGGCATCGCTCGCCTTTATGGCGCCGAGGGTGCCGAGCGCTTGCGCCTGGCCAATGTCTGTGTCGTCGGCATCGGTGGCGTCGGCTCATGGAGCGTCGAAGCCCTGGCCCGGACAGGAATTGGCCGGATTACCGTAGTCGACCTCGACATGGTCGCCGAATCGAATACCAATCGACAGATCCACGCCCTCGGGGATATCTACGGCAAAGCCAAAGTTGACGCGATGGCCGAACGGATTCGGGCGATCAACCCGGCCTGTGAGATCAGTTGCATTGAAGATTTCGTGACGCCGGAAAACGTCAGCCAGATACTGGGCCATGGTTTTTCCGTCGTCATCGATGCCATCGACCAGGTGCGTGCCAAGGCGGCGATGATTGCTTTCTGCCGCCAGCAAAAAACGCCTATCGTCGTGGCCGGGGCCGCTGGCGGGCAATTCGATCCGACCCAGATTCGTCTTGCCGATCTCAGCCTGACGGTGCAAGACCCGCTGCTTGCCAAGGTCCGCTCGATCCTGCGGCGCGAGTATGGGTTCCCCCGCGATGGCAAAAAGAAATTTGGCGTCCCAGCGGTGTTTTCGACGGAACCCTTGCGCTACCCGAGCAAGGACGCCAGTTGCGATGCTGAACGCGGCCCGGCCGGCCTGAATTGCGCCGGGTTTGGGTCGTCCGTCTGCGTCACCTCGGTTTTCGGCATGGCGGCAGCCGCGCACGCCATCAGCCTGATTACCAGCCAATGAGCAAGACCAAGAAACTGCGCTCACGGAAAGCCGGCTTGGCACCGGGAACGCTGGTGCATATTGGTGAAATAAAAACCCAAGCGCCCAGTTTCTCGGTCATCGACTTTGACGAAAAAGGGCTTTCCGAAGCAGGGCTGCCCGACACGGCCAGCCTCCGCGACCGCCCCAGACAGTTCAAGACGCGCTGGGCCAACATTTATGGGGCGCACAATCCAGCCGACCTGGCGGCGCTTGGCGAGATTTACGCGCTCCACCCGCTGGTTCAGGAAGACATTCTCAACAACGCCCAGCGGCAGAAGATCGATGCCTATGAGAACTACCTCTACCTCGTCCTGCACCGCTACGATCTGAAACAAGACCCGCTTGAACTCACCCAGGACCAGATCAGCCTGGTTATTGGCCGTGACTTCCTGTTGAGTTTTCAGGAAAGACCTTCGCGGACATTCGAGCCCGTCCGCCAGCGCCTCCGCGCCGAACATACCAGTCTGCGCAAAGGCGGAGTCGATATGCTGGCCTACTCGCTGATCGACTCGGTCGTGGACAGCTATTTTGGCGTCATCGAGCAACTCAACGACTACGCCGAATCGCTGGAAAACGACATTCTTGGGCGACCGGCCCCCGCCACACTGGAAGGCATTCACCAGTTCAAACGTTGCGTTTCCCAACTTCGGCGAAACCTGACGCCGCTCCGGGAAGTCCTCGGCACCCTGCATCGCGATGCGGCCGATTTTTTCCGGCCCGAACTGCAGCTATATTTGCGCGACGTTTATGACCACACGGTGCACATTCTTGAATCGCTTGAAGACTTGCGCGATCTTGCGAGCGGTCTCCTCGACGTCTATCTATCGACGGTAAGCCACCGGGTCAATCTCGAAGTCCGGGCGTTGACCGTGGTAGCCACCATCTTCATGCCAGCGACGCTGATCGCCGGCATTTTCGGCATGAATTTCCGCGTCATGCCCTGGCTGCCCGATGCCGGCGGTTTCTATTACGCCCTTGGCTTGATGGGGCTGATCGCCAGCATCATGCTGCTGCTCTTCTGGCGACGCCGCTTCCTCTAAACCGTCGGGCTGTCCAGCCAGACACACAACCCCTGGGCGTTCAGCTCGAGATCGGTTTCCCATATTTCCCCCAATTGCGCGTCGGATAGCCGGCAACCGTGGGCCCGAATCTGGGCGAACAGGTAGGCGGTCATCGCCTGCTTGATGCTTTGATGGCGATCTGCGTCACCATTCTTTTCGGACATCGCCAGGTCGACCAGAGCATCGAGATGGCGCAACAAGTCTTCCCCTTTTTTCTGGACCTCGACCACCTGTCCGTAGTGGGTCAGATACATCGCATCCGGGCTGAATGAGAGCAGGCGCCGAATCGACTGACGCATTTCCTCGGGTTCGAACTGGGTCGGCGTCGTCGTCGGAAAAATGAACTGTCGGCCATCCACGTCGAGTTCGCGATAGGACAGACCGAACATGTCGCCGGTGAATATCCCTCCGGTCTTTTGATCGACGATGCAAATATGGTGGCGAGCATGTCCCGGCGTATCGAGACAAAGCAACTGGCGGCCAGCTAGCGAAATCACCTGACCATCGGGTGCCTCGATAATCCGCTCGGCCGGAATCGGTACGATTTCCCCGTAGACCCGCTGCACATACTCGGCGCCATAGACAGCCGTTACCCCGGCCACCAGCCTTGATGGCTCGGCCATGTGGCGTGCGCCGCGCGGATGGACAACCAGCCTGGCGTTGGGAAAGACCGCCATCATCCCACCTGCACCGCCAGCGTGATCGAGGTGGATATGAGTGAGAATCACATAGTCCACCGCCGTCACATCGAGACCGAGCCTTTTGAGGGCCGCCAGGGCATTAGGCAATGCATCGTTACTGCCCGTATCGACAAAGGCCACCCGTCCGTCCTCAACCAGCAGGTGAATGGCCGCCAGGATCGGACGGACATACCCCGCATCGAAGGCGATAATGCCGTTCCCGTAGTCTCTCCAGTCAAACATTTCCATACTCCACCGTATTGATGCGCGGATTATACTTGCCGCGTTCCAATATTCTTTTACAGCCATGTCCCACTTTTTTGCCGACGACGGCGCCAAGATTCACGTCAGCATTTCCGGCGAAGGTTCGCCGATCGTCATGTTGCATGGCTGGACCTCAAGCTATCGGGAATGGTTTCCCTTCCTCGAGGCGCTGACCGCAAAACACCAGGTTTATCGTTGGGACGCTCGCGGCCACGGCGGTCATCCGCTTGGAAACCACACCGCTGCAACCGCCGAACGCATGGCACGAGACCTTGAAAACCTGCTCGACCATTACGCACTGAATCAAGTTACCGCAGTCGGCCATTCGATGGGTGCCCTGACGCTGTGGCAATACATCCGCGATTTCGGCACCAAACGCCTGTCCCGTCTTTGCTTCATCGACCAGTCGCCGAAACTGCTGACTGACAAAAACTGGGAGCACGGCATTTATGGCGGATTTGACGATGGCAAGGCCCGTGAAATGATGGTCTGGCTGAAAGACGATTTTGCCGAAGCAGTGCTCAAACTGACCGCCTTCGGCTTGAATCAACGGGCACGGGAGAAATATCTCGCGGGAGCCAGCGGCTGGGAGCGCGCCCGTGCCGCGCTACGGGCGCAGGATCCGGGACCATTGATCGATTGCTGGGCCAGCCTTACCGCAGCCGATTACCGCGATGTTTTGAGCCGCATCGACGTCCCCTCAATGCTGGTTTATGGTCAGGAGAGCAATTTCTACCGCGTTGAAACAGCACGTCATGTTGCCCAGCAAATCCCCAACGCCGTCCTCCACATCTACGAAGGCACCGATCACTCGCCCCACCAGTGGCAGCGCGAACGTTTCGCACGCGATCTGATGGCATTCATCGATCCACAGAGCTGACCCGACCGACAAACTGGAACTTCCTGCGCTGTAGCAGCGGAGGTTGTAGACGACAAAAACCCCGTTAGCTTGTGCTAACGGGGTTTTGAATGGGAGCCTGGCGGTGACCTACTTTCGCGAGCGGAAGCTCACTATCATCGGCGCTCATCTGTTTCACGGTCCTGTTCGGGAAGGGAAGGGGTGGGTCCAGAGGGCTATTGCCGCCAAGCGTAACTTGTGTGTTTGTCGCGTATTGAAGCGCGGCAAACGCAAAACGGGGAGGAAGGTTGTTGTTGTGACTGCTATGAGTTGCTGCAGTGTATTACAAGGTTATAGGATCAAGCCGCACGGGCAATTAGTATCAGTTAGCTTAACGCATTACTGCGCTTCCACACCTGACCTATCAACGTCGTGGTCTTCGACGACCCTTTAGGGAGTTCAAGACTCCGGGAAATCTTATCTTAAGGCGAGTTTCACGCTTAGATGCTTTCAGCGTTTATCTCTTCCGAACATAGCTACCCGGCGATACGACTGGCGTCATAACCGGTACACCAGAGGTTCGTCCACTCCGGTCCTCTCGTACTAGGAGCAGCCCCCTTCAAATTTCCAGCGCCCACGGCAGATAGGGACCAAACTGTCTCACGACGTTTTAAACCCAGCTCACGTACCTCTTTAAATGGCGAACAGCCATACCCTTGGGACCGGCTACAGCCCCAGGATGAGATGAGCCGACATCGAGGTGCCAAACACCGCCGTCGATATGAACTCTTGGGCGGTATCAGCCTGTTATCCCCAGAGTACCTTTTATCCGTTGAGCGATGGCCCTTCCATACAGAACCACCGGATCACTATGACCTGCTTTCGCACCTGCTCGACTTGTGGGTCTCGCAGTCAAGCACGCTTTTGCCATTGCACTTTATGGGCGATGTCCGACCGCCCTAAGCGTACCTTCGTACTCCTCCGTTACCTTTTGGGAGGAGACCGCCCCAGTCAAACTGCCCACCATGCACGGTCCCCGATCCGGATTCACGGATCAAGGTTAGAACCTCAAATAAATCAGGGTGGTATTTCAAGGTTGGCTCCACCGAAACTAGCGTCCCGGTTTCACAGCCTCCCACCTATCCTACACAGACCGATTCAAAGTCCAATGCAAAGCTACAGTAAAGGTTCATGGGGTCTTTCCGTCTTGCCGCGGGGAGATTGCATCTTCACAAACATTTCAACTTCGCTGAGTCTCAGGAGGAGACAGTGTGGCCATCGTTACGCCATTCGTGCAGGTCGGAACTTACCCGACAAGGAATTTCGCTACCTTAGGACCGTTATAGTTACGGCCGCCGTTTACCGGGGCTTCGATCAAGAGCTTGCACCCCATCAATTAACCTTCCGGCACCGGGCAGGCGTCACACCCTATACGTCCACTTTCGTGTTTGCAGAGTGCTGTGTTTTTATTAAACAGTCGCAGCCACCATTTCACTGCAACCCCATCGGCCTTCGAGCGCGAAGCTCTACAACCTACCGGGGCACACCTTCTCCCGAAGTTACGGTGTTAATTTGCCGAGTTCCTTCTCCTGAGTTCTCTCAAGCGCCTTAGAATTTTCATCCTGCCCACCTGTGTCGGTTTGCGGTACGGTCAATTCTAGACTGAAGCTTAGTGGCTTTTCCTGGAAGCTTGGTATCAATCACTTCAGCACCGTAGTGCCTCGTCGTCACGCCTCAGCTTAGCCCCCCGGATTTGCCTAAGGGGCACGCCTACACGCTTAAACCACCTATTCCAACAGATGGCTGACCTAACCTTCTCCGTCCCCACATCGCATCTAGAATCGGTACAGGAATATTGACCTGTTTCCCATCGACTACGCATTTCTGCCTCGCCTTAGGGGCCGACTCACCCTACGCCGATGAACGTTGCGTAGGAAACCTTGGGCTTTCGGCGAGGGAGCTTTTCACTCCCTTTATCGCTACTCATGTCAGCATTCGCACTTCTGATATCTCCAGCATCCTTTACAAGACACCTTCACAGACCTACAGAACGCTCCCCTACCATATCTTTCGATATCCGCAGCTTCGGTGCACAGTTTGAGCCCCGTTACATCTTCCGCGCAGGACGACTCGACTAGTGAGCTATTACGCTTTCTTTAAAGGATGGCTGCTTCTAAGCCAACTTCCTAGCTGTCTATGCCTTCCCACTTCGTTTCCCACTTAACTGTGTCTTGGGGACCTTAGCTGGCGGTCTGGGTTGTTTCCCTCTTGACAATGGACGTTAGCACCCACTGTCTGTCTCCCAGGCTTGCACTTTGCGGTATTCAGAGTTTGCCATGGTTTGGTAAGTCGCGATGACCCCCTAGCCATAACAGTGCTTTACCCCCGCAAGTGATACCTGAGGCACTACCTAAATAGTTTTCGGGGAGAACCAGCTATTTCCGGATTTGTTTAGCCTTTCACCCCTATCCACAGCTCATCCCCTAATTTTTCAACATTAGTGGGTTCGGACCTCCAGTACCTGTTACGGCACCTTCATCCTGGCCATGGATAGATCATCCGGTTTCGGGTCTACGCCGTGCTACTAAACGCCCTTATCAGACTCGCTTTCGCTACGCCTCCCCTATTCGGTTAAGCTCGCAACACAACGTAAGTCGCTGACCCATTATACAAAAGGTACGCAGTCACGGAACAAGTCCGCTCCCACTGTTTGTATGCATGCGGTTTCAGGATCTATTTCACTCCCCTCCCGGGGTTCTTTTCGCCTTTCCCTCACGGTACTAGTTCACTATCGGTCGATCACGAGTATTTAGCCTTGGAGGATGGTCCCCCCATGTTCAGACAAGGTTTCACGTGCCCCGCCCTACTTTTCGCTAACTTAGTACCACGGATTCGTTTTCATGTACGGGGCTATCACCCACTACGGCCGGACTTTCCATTCCGCTCCATTAACGATTCCGCTATCACTAGCAGGCTGCTCCCCGTTCGCTCGCCACTACTTGGGGAATCTCGGTTGATTTATTTTCCTCCGGCTACTTAGATGTTTCAGTTCACCGGGTTCGCCTCAATATCCTATGTATTCAGATAAAGATACTCATTGCTGAGTGGGTTTCCCCATTCGGATATCGGGGGATCAAAGCTTCATTGCCAGCTCCCCCCCGCTTTTCGCAGGCTTGCACGTCCTTCATCGCCTGTGATCGCCTAGGCATCCACCACATGCACTTAGTCGCTTGATCCTATAACCTTGTGCTCTCGTCAGAGAGCGGCTACAGGCAAACTCATATTTGTGCGATCTTCATACTCCATACAAAGATCGATGCAATCACAACGCATCACCCAGGCCTCATCAGCCCAAGTGACACAACCTTCTTCCGTTTTGTTAAAGAGCGCAGCATTTGATTCCTCAAAAGCTAAAGATAAACAACCCTGTTTATCTTTAGTTTCTGGTGGAGGATAACGGGATCGAACCGTTGACCCCCTGCTTGCAAAGCAGGTGCTCTCCCAGCTGAGCTAATCCCCCGTTTTAAGACGTTGGTGGGTCTGGTTGGAATCGAACCAACGACCCCCGCCTTATCAAGACGGTGCTCTAACCGACTGAGCTACAGACCCTCGTCTGTTTGCGCTACGTTTGAACAATCGATAGGTTGTGGGTGCCACTGATGCTTTTCTCTAGAAAGGAGGTGATCCAGCCGCAGGTTCCCCTACGGCTACCTTGTTACGACTTCACCCCAGTCACGAACCCCGCCGTGGTAAGCGCCCTCCTTGCGGTTAGGCTACCTACTTCTGGCGGAACCCGCTCCCATGGTGTGACGGGCGGTGTGTACAAGACCCGGGAACGTATTCACCGTGACATGCTGATCCACGATTACTAGCGATTCCGACTTCATGCAGGCGAGTTGCAGCCTGCAATCCGGACTACGATCGGCTTTCTGGGATTGGCTCCCCCTCGCGGGTTGGCGACCCTTTGTACCGACCATTGTATGACGTGTGAAGCCCTACCCATAAGGGCCATGAGGACTTGACGTCATCCCCACCTTCCTCCGGTTTGTCACCGGCAGTCTCGCTAAAGTGCCCAACTAAATGATGGCAATTAACGACAAGGGTTGCGCTCGTTGCGGGACTTAACCCAACATCTCACGACACGAGCTGACGACAGCCATGCAGCACCTGTGTTCAGGTTCCCTTTCGGGCACATCTCAATCTCTCAAGACTTCCTGACATGTCAAGGGTAGGTAAGGTTTTTCGCGTTGCATCGAATTAATCCACATCATCCACCGCTTGTGCGGGTCCCCGTCAATTCCTTTGAGTTTTAACCTTGCGGCCGTACTCCCCAGGCGGTCAACTTCACGCGTTAGCTCCGGTACTAAAAGGTTTTACCCTCCCAACACCTAGTTGACATCGTTTAGGGCGTGGACTACCAGGGTATCTAATCCTGTTTGCTACCCACGCTTTCGTGCATGAGCGTCAGTATCGACCCAGGGGGCTGCCTTCGCCATTGGTGTTCCTCCACATCTCTACGCATTTCACTGCTACACGTGGAATTCCACCCCCCTCTGCCGTACTCTAGCCTTGCAGTCACAAGCGCAGTTCCCAGGTTGAGCCCGGGGATTTCACGCCTGTCTTACAAAACCGCCTGCGCACGCTTTACGCCCAGTAATTCCGATTAACGCTCGCACCCTACGTATTACCGCGGCTGCTGGCACGTAGTTAGCCGGTGCTTCTTATTCCGGTACCGTCATCCACACCAGGTATTAACCAATGCGATTTCTTCCCGGCCGAAAGAGCTTTACAACCCGAAGGCCTTCTTCACTCACGCGGCATGGCTGGATCAGGCTTTCGCCCATTGTCCAAAATTCCCCACTGCTGCCTCCCGTAGGAGTCTGGACCGTGTCTCAGTTCCAGTGTGGCGGATCATCCTCTCAGACCCGCTACAGATCGTCGCCTTGGTGAGCTTTTACCCCACCAACTAGCTAATCTGATATCGGCCGCTCTAACAGCGCAAGGCCCGAAGGTCCCCTGCTTTCCTCCTCAGAGAATATGCGGTATTAGCGTAACTTTCGCTACGTTATCCCCCACTGAAAGGTACGTTCCGATACATTACTCACCCGTTCGCCACTCGCCACCAGGATTGCTCCCGTGCTGCCGTTCGACTTGCATGTGTAAGGCATGCCGCCAGCGTTCAATCTGAGCCAGGATCAAACTCTTCAGTTCAATCCAACTAATTACTCACAATTCACTGACGGTAGAATTTGACTTCTACCTCGATGGATCTCTCCATCCGTGTGATTGCCTTTAATACTTTTTGCGACTTGCGTCGCTTTCGCATCAAGGCACCCACACCTATCGATTGTCCAAATTGTTAAAGATCACTTCCTGCACTGCGCCGTCGCTTTCGCTTCGTCTGCAGCAGAGAGGCCGAATTATGAACCTCTTCTCTACTCCCGTCAAGCTTTTCAGCTCAACTTCTTCTTTCTACTTCCTCTTCCCCAACCGCCGAAAACACCCGCCGCTGCAGAAGAGCTGCGCATTATATAGATCTAAATTCGAAGGTCAAGGTGCCAGTGAAAATAACTTGATACTTTCGCTTTTGCACTACCGAAGCGACCCAAGAAGAAGCCTCAGGTGTTGCTCAGCAATCAGGCGGCCAGTGCTTTTCTCAGTAGACGCGTCAACAGGCCGATGACCGGCAGCTTCATATATAACTCCTCCGCCGTATCCCAATAGTCGCGGTGGTAATTCACTTTGCCGTCGGCGTCGAACTTCAGATGCGAGACGCCGCGCATGATCTGCGTTTCGCCTCTGCCCCATGAGCCAAAGCAGTAGCTGAGTTCCCAGACCAACATCGCACCATCGGCATCGGCGACCTGCCCGGTAATGGTGAAGCGCGGTTCGACGACCTGTGTATACATATGGGTGAAGATGCGCTGGATGGCGGCGAGGCCGTGCACCTCGTTGAACGGATCCTTGAAATAGGCGTTCTCGCTATAGAACTCCGGAAAGCGGGCAACGCTGTCCGGGGAAAGATCTTGGTAGAAGCGAATCAGTTCGGGCAACGTCATGTCAGCCTCCGGTGAATCGACGAACCAGCGGGAAATACCAGGCATAAGGCAGCAATGCCAGCAGCTTCATGACCCGGGTGAATCGCTTCGGGTAGTGAATCTCGAATTTGCCGCGACGGAAACCATCAAGCGTCGCAATGGCCGCCTGCTCCGGCGTCAGCAGCGCTGGCATGCTGAAATCGTTCTTCGCGGTCAGTCGGGTGGCGACAAAGCCCGGGTTGATGGCCCAGACCCCAATTCCCTTGGGCGCCAGCTCGAGATGCAGACATTCGGCAAAGTGAATAAGCGCCGCCTTGCCCGGTCCGTAGGCCAGTGCCTTCGGCAAGCCACGGTAGCCGGCGACGCTGGCGCAGAAGGCAATGCCGCCGCCCGCACCAAGCAGATCGGGCAGGACCGTTGCCGCCAGCCGCATCGCGCCGGTGAAATTGACGGCAATCACTTTTTCCGCCAGCTCCAGATCAAAGCCTTCGGCCTGCATCGGCACGTAGTCGCCGGCCAGGTAAAGCACCAGATCGACGCCGCCCATTGCCGTGACCAGCACCTGATGCGCAGCACCCAGACTGGCAGCATCGGTCGCATCGCAAGAGAGCACCAAGGCGTTGGCGATTTCCAGCGCCTGCAATTTGCCGCCATCGCGCCCGGAAAGGGCCAGCCGCGCACCGCGCCCGGCCAGTTCGCGGGCCAGGGCGGCGCCAATACCGCTCGAGGCGCCGACCAGCCAGACACGCCTGCCTTGCCACTCGGTGATTTTCGGGTTCATCGCCGGCTCAGCGCTTGACGAAGGTCAGCGTCACTTCGCCCAGGTTGAAGCCCCACTTGCTCATATAGGAGCGGTTCATCATCACCTTGTCGTCCATCAGGTACATCCAGTCGTCGAAATTGACGTGATAGACCTTGCCATCGACCGGCAGGGCCAGCACATAGCGCCAGCGCAGCGAATTGCCGGCGACTTCGCCGATTGCCTCGCCGACCACATCGTCGGCCCGCCCCCGGAATGTGCCATCCGCCTGCTTGGTCAGGGTCCACACCCGGCGCGACGTCGTGCCGTCGGACCACTTGAAATTCTCGTCGAGGACGCCGGTATCGCCCGTCCATTGCGCATCGATAACCACATGGAAGCGCTTTTTCACCTCGCCGGAGCGGCCCTGGAACATGCCCCAGGCGTCGAGTGTGCCATTCAGATAGGTCTTCATATCGAGGGCCGGTTGTTCGCTGCGGTATTGCTCGACTCCGGGCGATGCGCAGCCGGCCAGGCCAAGCGTGAAGGCGGCAGCCATAACGAGTTTCATGTCAGATCTCCAGATAATGACGCCAGCGCCAGAGCAGCACGCCGGCTAGCAACTTGAAGCCGAGCGGCAACAAGGCATAGGCAAAAGTGAGAGCAGCCAGCCCCTGCGAGCCACCCGGCACATAACCGAGCAAGGCGAGCAGCGGCAAGGCCAGCCCGGCGGCCAGTGCCAGATTGAGCTTGGCGACGAAATTCCAGACCCCGAAACAGGCGCCGGCCTGCCCCTGACGTTCGCCCAGGTCGGCGGCGATCGCTGCCGGCAGCGCCAGATCGGCACCAAGGGCCAGGCCCGAGGCGATACAGATGGCCGCGAAGGCCCACAGATCGCCGCTGCCGAGCAGGCTGGCACCGGCAAACGCGGCAATCGAAAGGCCGATGGCCCCCAGCCAGGCGTAGACGCGGCCGAAACGCCCGGCAAGTTTCACCCATAGCGGCAACGAGGCGGCGCCGGCAATGAAGTAGAGGGCCAGCAAGGGACCGCTCGCCGTTTCGAGTTGCAGCACGTCGGCGACGAAGAACAAGAAAAGCGTGGCCGGCAGCGCGGCGGCGATGCCATTGGCGACGAAGACGCCGAGCAGCCGGCGAAAAGCCGGATCGGCGAAGACCCGGCGCAGGCTGGGCAATAAGGGCTGCGCCAGCCGCCCACCGGCAAAGGGCGGCGCCGAAGGCAGCGTGCCGCCCGCCCGACTGAAGGTGGCGAGTGCGGCGATCAACAGCAGCGGCGGCAGGATCCACGAGAGGCGTGCAATGCCGTCGCTCAGATTGCTCGCCAAGACGGCCGGCAAGGCAGCCGCCAGCACCACGCCGAGCAGGCCAAAACCTTCGCGGGCGGCGGTCAGCTTGGTGCGCAGCCCGGAGTCGATACCGATATCCGCGCCCCAGGCCTGATAGGCGACCGAGGCGGCCGAGAAGCCGACGTAGGTCAAGGCCAGCGAACCGGCCAGCCAGATGGCCGCATGCTCGGCCGGCGGATTGAGCAGCGCGACGAAGCCGATGGCGAAAGGCAGCAGCGCAATTGCCACCATGCCGGGGCGCGCCACGCGATCGGCCAGCCAGCCGAGCCACGGGTCGATGCCGGCGTCGAGCAGGCGCGTGCCGAGCAGGATGGCGCCGAGCAGCGCCAGCTCGATGCCGAAGGTTTCGGCGTAGAAGCGCGGCACATGGACGTAGATTGGCAGCGCGGCAAAGGCCAGCGGCAGGCCGAGCAGACCGTAGGCAAGAATGCGGCCGTTGGTCATCTCACGCCGCCGGACGCTTGAGCAATGCGCTGCGCAAAGCCGGGGCACTGGTTCGGGCATCGAGCCAGATGGCGAAGAAGGCGTTGGCAAAAGCCGGATCGCCGAGCACGCCGATCAGGCGGTCGTTGTAAAAGAAGCGGGCGCCAGCCGGCAGGTGCAAGCCGGTGATCTGGTCGCCGGGACCGACGTCGGGAAAGATCCGCGCCATCTGCTCGCCCCACAGCCTGAGCTGGGTTTCGTCGACCATCCCGAGCGCGCGGATTTCCTTGACGCTGGCCTCGGCGATGTCCTGGCCGGCGATGCTGCGCCGGTAGGTCAGTTTCAGGGCCAGCGGCGGGCGGGCCGGGTCGTCGCCAGAGGCCCACAGCGTCGCTTCATAGATCAGGAAACCGAATCGCCGGAATTCGCCGCTGCCCCAGCGGCTGAAGCCGGCCAGCGGGTTCTCGGCGGCCCCGCCGAGCAGCGGCCAGGCGGCGAGCAGGCCGAGTAGCCGGCGCCTAGTGATGGCGGAGTTCAAAATGGACGACATCGACATTGCCGGCCAGGAAACCGGCCTCGCAATAGCAAAGATAGAGACGCCACAGGCGACGGAAGTGCTCGTCGAAACCGAGTGCCGCGATTTCCGGCCATTTCCGCTCGAAAGTGTGGCGCCACTCGGCCAGCGTCCGGGCGTAGTCAGCGCCAAAGGCGTACTCGGCATGCACGGTCAGGCCCTGCCTGGCGGCCGCGGTGCGGAAGGCGGCGCGCGAGGGCAGCATGCCGCCGGGAAAAATGTATTGCTGGATGAAGTCGGTGCCCTTGCGATAGCTGGCGAACAGGTCGTCGCGGATGGTGATGCTCTGGATCACCGCCCGACCACCCGGCTTCAGCGCCCGCGCCACGGTCTTGAAATAGCTCGGCCACCAGCGCTCGCCAACCGCTTCGAACATTTCGATCGAAACGACGTGGTCGAATCGCTCGGTCGTGTCGCGATAGTCCTGCAAGCGAAGGTCGGCCGCCGGCACGCGCTGCTGGGCCCATGCCAGCTGGGCCGGCGACAAGGTCAGGCCGGTTACCTGCAAGCCTTCGGCGACGGCCATTTCGGCAAAGCCGCCCCAGCCGCAACCGATTTCCAGCACGCGGTCGCCCGGCGCCGCCTTCAGCCGGCGCAGGATGCGGCGGTATTTGGCACTTTGCGCTTTTTCCAGGCTGCCGTCGTCGACCGCCCGGTAGAGGGCGCTCGAATAGCTCATGCCGGGATCCAGCCAGAGCTTGTAGAAATCGTTGCCGAGGTCGTAATGGGCCATGATGTTGCGCTTGCTGCCGGCCCGGCTGTTGCCGTTCAGCCAGTGCCGGACGCGGGCTGCCAGCAGCTTGCGCCACGAGCCGTAGACCGCGGAACGCAGCGCCGCGCGGTTTTTCGCGAGCAGCGTCAGCAGCCCGGTGACATCGGGCGAATCCCAGTGACCGTCGAGATAGGCCTCAGCCAGCCCGATATCGCCCTTGGCCAGCACCTGGCCAAACATCGCTTCGTCGTGCACCTGCAGCGTCACGCCATGTTCGCCATCGCCAAAGAGCTGGCTGGAACCGTCGGGCAGGCGGACTTCGAGCATACCGCCCTGCAGCTTGTCGAGCAGCGCAAAAACCAGTCGGGTATCGCGGGCGAGATGGTCGGCGCCGCGCAGGGTCAGGGTGTTGTTCATTTGGTCGATTCCCGGAGAGGGTGAGATGCGGCCGGCGGATGGGCGCCGATGAAGGGCACGCCCTTCAGCCAGAGCCGAAATGCCTGCCAGTGGATGCGCAACATCACGCCGACGGTCAGCCAGGGCATGCGCAACAAGGCGCCGAGCAGCGCCCGCGAAGACCAGGTCGCCGGCTTGCCGGAGAGCGAAGTCAGCAATAGTTGGCCCTCGGCATCGGCGTAATCGATCCGGACCTGCGGGTATTTGCGCTGCAGATCGAAGCGGAAGCGATAGCCGCCTTCGACCTGACAAAACGGCGAGACATGAAAATCCTTGGTCGCCGTCAATTCCTCGCCATCGCGCAGCGGTGCGCCGTCCGGATGGTGCAGCAGATAACTGTGGCGGCCGCCAAAGGTGTTGCTGACCTCGGCCAGCACGGCGATCAACATGCCGGCCCGGTCATGGCAGAACCAGAAACTGACCGGATTGAAGACATAGCCGAGGACGCGTGGAAAACACTGAAGGACGATCTCGCCATCGACCGGCAAGCCGCGCTCGCGGAGCTTCGCCTGAATCCACGGCAACAGCGGACTGCCGTCGCGCGGGCCATGGTCTTTCCGGCGCAAACTGAGCAATCGACGGCGGTCGACGCCGAATAACCAGCGATTGGCCGAGGCCAGATCGGTGAGTGGCAGTTGCACGAAAAAGACCGGATAAACGAAGGCGTGAATCACCGGCCGCAGTCGGCGGTGCATCACGTGACCGACGAGCAGGCGCGGCGCGGCCAGCTTGCGCTCAGACATGGGCCAACTCGCGACCGAGCGGTGCCGCGTCAGCCTGCCACGGCGCCAGCACCCCAAGGCCGTTGCTGACACGCAGCGCCGACTTGAGGCCATCTTCATGAAAACCGTAGCTGCCCCAGGCACCGGCCAGCCAGATGCCGTTATCGCCCTGGACCTCGGCCAGTCGCTGCTGGGCGGCGATGGCCGGGGCATCGAAAATCGGATGGGCGTAGTCGAATTCGGCGATCACCTTGGCCGGGTCCGGCTGGCGTGCCGGATTCAGCGTGACGACGACCGGCGTTTTGAACGGCAGTGGCTGCAGCCGGTTGATCAGATAGGAGACGGCCACCGGCTGACGGCCCGGTTCGCCGCTACCGGCAAAATAATTCCATGCCGACCAAAGCTTTTCGTCGCGCGGCAACAGACGCGGATCGCTGTGCAGCACGGCGCGATTCGGCTGGTAGCGGATGGCCGCCAGCACGCCGCGCTGCGCCTCGGTTGCCGCGCCGCCGAGAATGGCCAGCGCCTGGTCGCTGTGACAAGCCATCACCACCTGGTCGAACAGCTCGCTGCCCGCCGCATGGGTCAGGCGCAAGCCGGCGGCCTCGCGGCTGACCGTGAAAACCGGGCAGGCGAGACGGATGTCGGTTAATTGCGTGGCCATCTTGCGCACGTATTCGCGCCCGCCGCCCTTCACCGTTCGCCACATCGGCCGGTCGAAAATCTGCAGCAGGCCATGGTTCTGGCAGAAGCGGATGAATGTGGCGAGCGGCGTGTCGAGCATTTCGCCGGTCGGGCAGGACCAGATCGCCGCCGCCATCGGCAGCAGATACCACTCGGCAAAGGCGCTCGAATAGCCGCCGTCGTTCAGGAAAACCCGCAGACTCAGCGTGCTCTCCGGGTGCCTGGCCAGCCAGCGGAGACTTTCGCGGTTGAAGCGCAGGATATCGGACAGCATCGACCAGAAGCGCCGGCGCAGCAGATTGCGTTTCTGGCCGAAGACGGTGGCCAGACTGCTGCCGGCCCATTCGAGATCGGGATTTTCCAGGCTGACCGCAAAAGACATCTCGGTCTCGACGCTGGCGACGCCAAGCTCGGCAAACAAGGCAATCAGGTTCGGATAGGTCTGCTCGTTGAAAACCAGGAAACCGGTATCGACCGGATGCGTCTGCCCTTCCAGATGCACGTCCACCGTATTGGTGTGGCCACCGAGATAAGGCGCGGCCTCAAACAACGTGACCCGATGTTGCTTGCCGAGCAGCCAGGCGCTGGCCAGACCGGAGATGCCGGCACCGACCACGGCGATCCGTTGCGGTCGGTTAATGAAGGGGTGCGGGGCGTTCATCGTTGGCTCCTGTTGGGCGCGCGGCGTTTACTTGAGGAACTCATCGATTTTCTTCAGCAGATCCTTGTCATCCGGCTTGGTCATGCTGCCGAACGCCACCACCTGGGTCGCATCGCTATTGATCAGGTATTTGTGGAAATTCCATTTGGGCCGGCTGTCAGTGATCTCGGCCAGCCGCATATAGAAAGGATTGGCCGCCTTGCCGCGGACCACCGTCTTGCCGAGCATCGGAAACTCGACGCCGTAGGTCAGCCGGCAGAAATCGGCGATCTCCTTGCTGCTCCCCGGCTCCTGCTCGCCAAAATCGTTGGACGGGAAACCGAGCACCACCAGCCCCCGCCCCTTGAGGCGGGCATAGAGTTTTTCCAGGCCGTCGTACTGCGAGGTAAAACCGCAGTAACTGGCGGTGTTGACCACCAGGATGACCTTGCCGCTGTACTGGCAGAGCGATTGCGGCTGGCCATCGAGCAGCCCGGGAAAGCTGTAATTGAGCAGAGGTGGACAATCGGCGGCAGCAGCAGCAAGCGGCAGCGTGCCGAATGACAGCACACCGGCAATGGCTAGCCAAGGTTTGAGGTTTCCGAACATGTCCAACTCCTTGATTGTTTGTCCTAGACAAATAGAACATTTGTTCGTAAGATAAGCATCAAAGTTTGAATTGTCAACGGTTTGTCTAACATTTGTTCAGGACAAAATGAATACACCCTGTTTTAACATTGCGGCAGTCGAACGCGACACCGGGCTCTCCAAGGATGTCCTGCGGATGTGGGAGCGGCGCTACGGTTTCCCGATCCCGCATCGCGATGCGAACGGCGAGCGCAGCTACCCGACCGAGCAGGTGGACCGCCTGCGCCTGATCAAACGCTTGATGGACTTGGGCCACCGGCCGGGCAAGCTGATGGCGATGCCGAGCGAAGCGCTGGGCAGCCTGGCACCGCGCCGCGCAACGCCCCGCCCGGCCGCCGCAGCAGTGGCCGGCGAGGACCTCGCGCCCCTGCTCGCGCTGATCAAGCAACACGACAGCGCCGGCTATCAACAGGCGATGCAGCAGTGCCTGGCCCGCCAGGGCCTGCAGGGTTTTGTCCAGGACACCATCGCGCCGCTCACCCAACTGGTTGGCGAAGCCTGGGAAGACGGCCGTTTTGCCGTCTTCGAGGAGCACCTATTCACCGAACTGACCAAGCGCGTGTTGCGCCAGGCCATCGCGGCGCTGCCCGATGGCAAGCGCAGTCCGCGCATCCTGCTGACCAGCGTACCCGACGAACCGCACGTCCTCGGCCTGCTGATGGTCGAAGCCTTGTTCTCGCTGGAAGGGGCCGAGTGCGTGCCGCTCGGCACCCAGATGCCGCTGCTCGAAATCGGCCGGGCGGCCACGGCCCATCAGGCCGACATCGTCGCCTTGTCGTTCTCGACGGCCTTTGCGCAGCGACAGATTCCCGGCCTGCTCCAGCAACTACGCCAGGTGTTGCCACCGGCCGTCGCGCTGTGGGTCGGCGGTCAAGGCGTTCAGCGCCTGGCCGGAATCGATGGAGTGGTTCTGCTGACGACCTTCGCGAGCGCCAACACGGCACTCAATGAATGGCGGCTGAGGCACGCCTGAAAACCGGTACCCGCGGACGGCACGGGCAATCGCGGTAGCGCCGGAAATTTTCCGGCGGGCCGGGCTGTGGCGCCGGCGAACCTGGGGACTTCAGGCTGCGGTCAGCGCCTTGGCGATCAATTCGGCGACGAAGACGTTGATCCCGCCTTCGTGGGCCATGCCGCGTTCCTGCAATTGCTTGACCAGCTCGGCCGGCAGCTTGCAGGCGAAGGGAATCTGGCCGGACGCCCGGTCCTGCCGGCGCTGCTCGCGCTTGTCCACGGCGCTTGCCGCGCCGCCGGCAAAGCGGCCGGGAATGGCGGTGGCGCCCACCTTGCCATTGATTTTGATTCCGCGGTTCTTTTCCAGATCGGTCTTCGACATGCTCATCGGGGTTTCCTTGCCTGCAGTTTGGTCGCGAAAGCGCGACCGGCCCGGATTATCACCGAAAGGCGCCGCCCCCATCGGGAAATCGGCGGCCAGCCTTAAACGCCGGCGACGCGGCTGGCCGGAAACTTCGCGGCAAACCGGCTACCGACGCCCGGCGTGCTCTTGATCTCCAGCTGGGCCTGATGACGACTCAGCGAATGCTTGACGATGGCCAGCCCGAGGCCGGTCCCGCCGGCATCGCGCGAGCGGCCCCGGTCCACACGATAGAAGCGTTCGGTCAGCCGGGGAATATGTTTGGCTTCGATGCCGATACCGGTATCTTCGACGGCAAACTCCGCCCCCTGCGGACTGGCCTGCCAGCAGATGCGCACGGTGCCGCCAGCCGGGGTGTAGCGCACGGCGTTGGCCACCAGATTGCCGAAGGCGCTGACCAGCTCCGGCTCGGCGCCGCGCAAGTCGCCCCGCCCGTCGCTTTCGACGACGATGGTGTGACGGCCGGCCGATAGCGCTTCAGCATCACGGCGCAACTTGTCGATCAGGTTGGCCATGTCGACCAGTTCGTTTTCCGGCGGCGGTGCGGATTCGATCGACGACAGGGTGAGCAGATCCTGCACGATCGACTCCATGCGCATCGATTGTTCGGACATCATCGCCAGGAAACGCTGCTGTTCATCGCGATCAAGCTCGATTTCCTGCAGGGTTTCGAGAAAGCCGGCGAGCACCGTCAGCGGCGTGCGCAATTCATGCGAAACATTGGCGACGAAATCGCGCCGCATGCGGTCCAGACGATCAGCTTGCGTCACGTCCTTGATTTGCATCAGCCGGCGGTCGCCGGCATAGGGAATGAGGTGGATGGAAAGGACCCGCTCTTCCTTGCGGTCGAAGCGCAGGGTCAATGGCCGGGAGAAATCCTCGGCTTCCAGATAGGCGACGAATTCCGGGCGACGCACCAGATTGACGATCGGCTGGCCGAAATCGGTTCGTAGCATCAGGCCCAGTTGTGTCTCGGCCGTCGTGTTGCAGAAGACGATCTGGTTGTTCAGGTCGAGCAGGACGACGCCGTCGGTCAGCGCCTGGGCGGCGGCAATGATCCGGGCAATCTCCTCTTCGCGTTGGGCGATCTGCTGCCGCAGGTCTTTCTCGTGCCGATACAGACGACCGAAAATGCCATCCCAGGCGCCCTCGCCTTCCAGACTGCTATCGACGACCGGAGCCTGCGACCAGCGATCGAGGCGGGAAAAGTTGCGAAAATGGAACGCCATCTGCAGCCCGAGACCGGCACAGAAGATCGTCCAGCCGGCCCATTCGGCGAAAAAGATGCCAACCGGCAAGGCCGCCACACCGGTCAACAGGGCAAGAACTAGCGCCCGAATTACTTGTGCCGACACCCGCTTCAGGCTCCCCGGAAGCGATAACCGGTGCCGCGCACCGTCTCGACCCGCTCGTGGTGGCCGGAGGTTTCCAGCGCGGCGCGCAGCCGGCGGATATGGACATCGACCGTACGCTCCTCGATGAAGACGTGGTCACCCCACACTTCATCGAGCAACTGGGCGCGGGTGTATACCCGTTCGGCATGGGTCATGAAGAAGAAGAGCAGACGGAATTCGGTCGGCCCCAGTTCGATCGGCTGGCCGCCGGCCAGCACCCGATGGGTCGCCGGATTGAGCGCAAGATTGCCAACCTCGACGGCTTCGCCGGCCAGATGCGGCGCCCGCCGGCGCAGCACGGCGCGGACCCGGGCGACCAGTTCCTTGGGCGAGAAGGGTTTGGTGACGTAATCGTCGGCCCCGGCCTCCAGCCCCTGCACCTTGTCCTCTTCATGGACGCGGGCGGTGAGCATGATGATCGGCAGTTCGCGGGTCCGTTCGTCGCCGCGAATTTTCTTGGCCAGCGCCACCCCGGACTGACCGGGCAGCATCCAGTCGAGCACGACCAGGTCCGGCAGGGCAGCGCGAATCGCCGACTCGGCTTCCTCGGCGCTGCTTGAGCGCACGACGAGAAAGCCGGCGTGCTTGAGGTTGATCACGACAAGCTCCTGGATCGCCGGTTCGTCTTCGACAACCAGAATCGTCGGTGTCACTTGACGCTCTCCTTGCCGGTGTGACGGACGTCCCGCCCTTCGACCACGTAGATCACCTGCTCCGAGACATTCTTCGCGTGATCGCCGATGCGCTCGATGGCGCGGGCGATGGTGATGATGTCGATCGAGGTGGTAATGGTCCGCGGGTCTTCCATCATGTGGGTGATCAACTGGCGGATGATCGACTTGAATTCGGTATCGACATCGGAATCGGCCCGGATGACTTCCCTGGCCTGCGCCGTATCGAGGCGGGCAAAGGCGTCGAGGGCCTGGCGCACCATGATCAGCGCCGCTTCGGCCAGATGGCGGATGCCGACGCCGTACTGCGACGGCGTGTGGCCGTTTTCGTAGATGCGGCGGACGCCCTTGGCGATCTTCTTGGCTTCGTCGCCGGCTCGTTCCAAGTCGGTGACGATCTTGCTGATGCCGAGCACCAGACGCAGATCGGAAGCCGTCGGCTGGCGCTTGGCGATGACGTGGGCGCAATCGTCGTCGATGGCCTTTTCGAGTTCATTGACCTTGCGGTCGGTCTCGACAATGGTCTTGACGCTGGCCACTTCGCCCGTCGTGTAGGCATCGATGGCTGCGGAAACCTGGGTTTCGACCAGACCGCCCATCTGCAGCACATGGGTGCGCAGACGGCTGAGTTCTTCGTCGAACTGGCTGGAAAGGTGTTGGCTTTCGTTCATGTCGCTATCCTCGTTAACCCATACGGCCGGTGATGTAGTCTTCAGTGCGCTTGTCCTGCGGCTTGATGAAGATTTCGTCGGTCTTGCCGAATTCGATCATTTCACCCAGGTACATGTAGGCGGTGTAGTCGGAAACGCGCGCCGCCTGCTGCATGTTGTGGGTGACGATGAGAATCGTCACGCGCTTTTTCAGCTCGTGCACCAGTTCTTCGATGGCGCCGGTGGCGATCGGGTCGAGCGCCGAAGTCGGCTCGTCGAACAGCAGCAGTTCGGGATCGGTCGCCAGGGCGCGGGCGATGCACAGACGCTGCTGCTGACCGCCGGAAAGATTGGGCGCCAGATCCTGCAGGCGGTCCTTCACTTCGTCCCAGATCGCGGCGCCGCGCAGGGCCTGTTCGACCTTGTCGTCGAGCGCCCGCTTGTTGTTCTCGCCGCGGACGCGCAGGCCGTAGGCGACGTTCTCGAAAATCGTCTTGGGGAACGGGTTCGGCTTCTGGAAAACCATGCCGATGCGCATCCGCACTTCGATCGGATCGACATCCGGCGACAGCAGGTTGGTGTTGTCCGGGAAGAAGCGGATCTCGCCCTCATAACGGTTGCCCGGGTAGAGGTCGTGCATGCGGTTGAAGCTGCGCAGGTAGGTCGATTTGCCGCAACCAGACGGGCCGATCAGCGCGGTCACCTTCTTGTCGTAGATCGGCATGTTGATGTTCTTCAGCGCCTTGGCTTCACCGTAAAAGAAGTTCAGGTTACGGGCTTCCGCCTTGAGCGTAGGGTGATCGTGAATCTGCATTTGAGCGTCCATTTCAGTATTCATTTATGCTGGTTTGTCCGACGTTGACCTAAGGATTTACCACTTGATGTTCTTGCGCATCTTGTAACGCAGGTAGATGGCGACGGCGTTCATCGACAGCACCATGGCCATCAGCACGAAGCCGGCAGCGGCGGCGTTCACTTCGAAGGCCGGGTCGGGACGCGAGGTCCAGTTGAAGATCTGGATCGGCATCACCGTGAAGGGCGACATCACCCAGTCGAACAGGCCGGCAGCCGGCTCGCCGGTGAAAGGCACCGGCGGCAGGAAGGCGATGAAGGTCAGCGCGCCGATGGTGATGATCGGCGCCGTTTCGCCGATGGCGCGGGCCAGGCCGATGATCACGCCGGTCAGGATGCCGGGCATGGCGTAGGGGATGATGTGGTAACGGCAGGTTTGCCAGCGGGTCGCACCGACCGCCATCGAACCTTCGCGGATCATCGCCGGAATGGCGCGAATCGCTTCGCGGGTCGACACGATGACGATCGGCAGGATGAGCAGCGCCAGCGTCAGACCGGCCGACAGGATGCTCTGGCCGAAGCCGAAGGTGTAGACGAAGATGCCGAGCGCCAGCAGGCCATAGACGATCGACGGCACCGCCGCCAGATTGGTGATGTTGATCTCGATGATGTCGGTCACCCAGTTGCGCTTGGAGTATTCCTCCAGATACACGCCGGCGGCGACGCCGAGCGGCACGGCGGCCAGCGCGGTGACGAACATCACCAGGATGGTACCGACCCAGGCCGACAGGATGCCGGACTGGCCGGCCCGGCGCGAAGCGAAGTTGGTGAAGAAGTCGAGGCTGAGCCGTTCCATGCCGCGGTTCAGCATGTCGCCGACCAGCAGGAAAATGACCAGCAGACCGATGCCCAGACAGATGATGCCGAGCGCCTGGAACAGCGTGTCCTTCATTTTGCCGCGCGCAATCAGCGTGCGGATTTGTTCAGTCGTCAGTGCTTGTTGCATGTTAGTAAGCCTCCCGGAAGCGACGGCGCAGCCACTGGCCAAAGATATTGAAGGCCAGCGTGATCAGCAGCAGGGTCAGGCCCGCGGCAAAAATGGTTTGATAGCCGATCGAGCCGTGCGGCAGGTCACCCAGCGCGACCTGAACGATGTAGGAAGTGATGGTCGCCGCCGGCTCCATCGGGTTCCAGGTCAGATTGGGCTGCATGCCGGCCGCGACGGCGAGAATCATCGTTTCGCCGACCGCCCGGGAAATGGCCAGGATGTAGGAAGCGGCCAGGCCCGAGACGGCGGCCGGAACGACGACGTGGATCGCCGTATACAACTTGGTCGCGCCCATTGCGTAAGAGCCTTCGCGCATGCTCATCGGCACGGCGCGCATGGCATCCTCGGACAGCGAGGCGATGTACGGCACGATCATGATGCCCATCACCAAGCCGGCGGAGAGCAGCGAGAAGCCCGGCAGCTCGGGCAGGATCTTCTGCAGCAGCGGGGTCACGATGAGCAGCGCAAAGTAGCCGAAGACGATGGTCGGAATGCCGCCGAGCAGTTCAAGAACCGGCTTGGCGATTTCACGCACTTTTGAATTGGCGAATTCGGAGAGGTAGATGGCAATGATCGTGCCCATCGGAATGGCGACGAGAAGGGCCACACCGGAAGAAACCAGGGTACCGGAAATGAGCACCATGATGCCGTAGTGGGCATCATCGAACAGCGGAGTCCATTGGTTGTCGGTCAGAAAGTCGACGATGCTGACGGTCTGAAAGAAATGGAAGGACTCGGAAACGAGGACATAGACGATGCCGACGGTGGTCAGCACGGAGACCGTGGCGGCAGCGAACAGCAGCATCTCGATGAGACGCTCGCTGGCGTGGCGCATGGCATTTTTGGCCAGGCGATCGCTGACCTGATGCAGGTCGGAAATATTGTTTGCAGACATGGCGTGATTCACTTGAAGAACCTTTTTGGATGAAAGTCCGCCCCCGGAGGGGCGGATTTTCGGCGGCGGGCACCGTAATGCCCGTGCGCAGTTTACATCTTGGCTTCGCGCTTCATGATTTCTTCAACGGTGATACCAATCTCATTGTGGCCACCGAACACGGTACCGATCTTCTTTTCCTTGGCATGCTTGATGTTGCCTTCATAGATCGACTTCGGCAGCGGCACGTACTTGACTTCGCGCACCAGCTTTTCGGCGTTCTTCATGTAGAACTCGACGAATTCACGCACTTCCGGCTTTTCCAGCGACTTGGCCTTGACGTACACGAAGATCGGACGCGACAGCGGCGCGTAGGTGCCGTTCTCGACGTTGGCGCCGGACGGCTCGACGGCCTTGCCGGTCTTCGGATTGACGATCGGCAGACCCTTCAGGCGGGACATGTTCTCGGCGTAGTAGGCATAACCGAAGTAACCGATGGCATTGACGTCACGGGAAACGCCCTGGACCAGCACATTGTCGTCTTCCGATGCGGTGTAGTCGCCGCGCGAGGACTTGGCCTTGCCGACCATCGCTTCGGTGAAGTATTCGAAGGTACCGGAATCGGCGCCGGCGCCGAACAGCTTGACCGGGGCATCAGGCCAGGCCGGATTGACCTGGTTCCACTTCATGATCTTGCCCTGGGCGGCCGGTTCCCACAGGGTCTTCATTTCTTCCACCGTCGCCTGCTTGAGGAAGGTGTTCTTCGGGTTGATCACGACGGTCAGCGCGTCGTAGGCAACCGGCATTTCAATGTAATCGACACCAGCGGCCTTGCAGTCGACCATTTCCTTGGAAGTGATCGGCCGCGAAGCGTTGGAGATATCGGTCTCGTCGCGACAGAATTTCTTGAAACCGCCGCCGGTACCGGAAATGCCAACCGTCACCTTGATGGCGTTCTTCTTGGCTTTCTGGAAATCTTCGGCAACCGCTTCGGTGATCGGGTAAACCGTGGAAGAACCGTCAATCTTGACGATCTGCTGCGCATTGGCGGCTTGGGCGCCAAACAGGGCCACACCGGCCGCTGCCATAAATGAAACCAAAGTGGATCGCTTGATCATGAGTAACTCCTGCATTAAGTTGAGTTGAACAACGCATTGCAGGTTACTCGCGCTTTGTTACAGTTCAATGACAGGCTGTAACAAAGCGGGCCGAGACTACTTCGAAGGGGCTTACTTGGCCGGCCGACCGGTCTTGATGCGCTCGACGCGCCCCATCACCGCCTTCAGTTCGGCATCGCCGAGGGCAGCCAGCAGCGCAATGCCGCCGCGCAGCAGTTCGCTCTTCTTGACCTCGTGGCCAAGCGCGGCCAGCCGCTTCTTGAGTTCGCCGATCCGGGCGAACTCGGCTTCCGGCATCGCGTAGCCGTCGCGGACCAGTTTCGGCTTCTTAGCCTTGGCCGGTTTTTCGTGCTTGGCGGCCTTCTTGCCGAGCGGCGCCGCCTGCTTCATCACCTTCGGCTGGTCGTAGTTGATGGCCTGCGCCTTGACCAGCGCATCGGCCAGCACCTTCTGGTGACGGGCGACCGTTTCATCTTCCCGCGACGGCTTGCGCGGCGGGCGGGCCCGGGCGGTTGCTGCCGCCGTCGCCGGCAAGGTCACCGCCGGGGCGGCAACGGGAGGAATCTCGTCGACCGGTGCCGCGACGGCCCGTTCGGGCGCCGGGCGCGGCACCAGTTTTTTCGGCGGTTTGGGTGTACTGACTGGCTTGGCGGCAGGTGCTGCCTTTTCTGCATTGGTCATTATTCTCTCCCCTTAAACGGTATGCGGAGTTTAGCGATTTCGCCAGGCAGCAAAGTTAAACTTTTTTGACAGGGTAAAATGGTCGGCACCCCATTCAGGAGCAGTTCCATGACTCAGGACGAACTCAAGCAGGCCGTCGCCCAGGCCGCCGCCGACTATGTCGCGCAGCACGCCCCGGCCGGCAGCATCATCGGCGTCGGCACCGGCTCGACGGCCAATTTCTTCATCGATGCGCTGGCCCCGCTCAAGGACCGCTACAAAGGCGCCGTCGCCAGTTCCGAAGCGACCCGCAAGCGCCTCGAAGGGCACGGTTTTGCCGTGCTCGATCTGAACGACGTCGATGACATCCCGGTGTACGTCGATGGCGCCGATGAAATCGACGCCGGCCTGAACATGATCAAGGGCGGCGGTGGCGCCCTGACCCGCGAAAAGATTGTCGCGGCCGTGGCCAGGACCTTCGTCTGCATCGCCGACGGTTCCAAGCTGGTCGACACCATGGGCAACTTCCCGCTGCCGGTCGAGGTCATCCCCATGGCCTGCGCCCATGTCGCCCGCCAGCTAGCCAAGCTGGGCGGCACGCCGGTGCTGCGCCAAGGCTTCGTCACCGACAACGGCAACCTGATCCTCGACGTCAAGGGACTGGCGATCACAGACCCGAAGGGCCTGGAAGCCGAGATCAACCAGATCACCGGCGTCGTCACCAACGGCCTGTTCGCGCTGCGCCCGGCCAATGTGCTGCTGCTCGGGACTAGCGCCGGGGTAAAAACGATCCAGTAGTCCGGCCGCCCACAGCCGCGGCAACACTGATTGCCCCGGCTTGTCGGCTCTGACTGATGCGATCCCGCCCGGCACTGCCGGGCGTTTTTCCTTGTGCCAACGCGGCGAGCGGCCCGCCCACCGCCGCTTTCGCCGTTGCCCAACCAGACATCTGTTCAGCGTGGCCGTGGCCGGCCTACAATGAGTCCGCCGTTTTACTCGTTCAACGATGCCTCCGCCTTTCGCCGGGCCTTGCAAAGCACATGACAACAACTGCCCCGTCACCTTGCCGATCCGGTTTTCTGCTGTTGTTGGGAAAGTTGTGCCTGACCTTCGGCCTGCTGGCCGGCGGTACGGTGCAGGCCGAGCCGCGCGAGGTCCGGGTTGGCGTATACGCCAACGCCCCGAAAATCCTGCTCGATGAGCGTGGCGAGCCGAGCGGCATCCTCGGCGACCTGTTGAAGGAGATCGCGCAACGCGAGGGGTGGACGCTAAAGGTGGTCAGCTGCGTCTGGCAGGAATGCCTGAGCGCGTTGAGCGCCGGGCAGATTGACCTGATGCCGGATATCGCCTACAGCAAACAGCGCGCCCAGCTCTTCGACTTTCACCGGACGCCGGCCCTGCACAGTTGGTCGGTCATTTACCAGCGTGACGGATCGCACATCAATTCCGTCCTCGATCTGCGCGGCAAGCGGCTGGCCGTACTCGCCGAGTCGAGCCAGCAAAACTACCTGCGCGAACTGCTCGACGATTTTGGCATTTCGGCCGAACTGGTTGCCGTCGACTCGCTCGACGCGGCCTTTAGCAAAGTGGCGAGCGGCGAGGCCGACGTTGCGGCGGCGAATCGCTTTTTTGGCGATCTGGCAGCCCCCCGCTACAAATTACACGAGTCGAGCCTGATCTTCCAGCCCGCCCAGTTGTTTTACGGCACCCGGAAAGACCACAACGCCGACCTGCTGGCCGCCATCGACCGCCACCTCGACCCCTGGCTGAATGACCGGAGTTCGCCTTATTTCGCGGTAACCGAGCGCTGGATGCCGCCCCTGCAGGACAGCGCCCCGCCATATATCCTGTGGGGCGTCGGCACGCTGTTCGCCGTCCTGGCTTTCGTGCTGGCCGGCAATGCCCTGCTCCGCCGGCAAGTTGCCGAGAAGGTCGGCGAAGTGCACGCCAGGGAAGCCGAACTGATCCGCAGCGAAGCCCGCTACAGCGCCCTGTTCAACAATAGCCACACGACGATGCTGATCATCGATCCGCAGGATGGCGCGATTGTCGATGCCAATGCGGCGGCCAGCGCCTATTACGGCTGGTCGCATGAAGAACTGCTCGGCATGAAAATTTCCCAGATCAATACCCTGAGCCTGGACAAGATCAATGCCGAAATGGCGCGGGCAAAAATCGCCGAGACCAATCATTTCCATTTTCAGCACCGCCTGGCGAATGGCGAGATCCGCGACGTCGAAACTTTCAGCTGTCCGATCCTGATCGACGAGCACGAATTCCTCTATTCGATCGTCCATGACATCACCGGCCGCAAACAGGCCGACGAACAGTTGCGCCAACTGTCGCAGGCCGTCAAGCAGAGCCCGGCGAGCATTGTGATCACCAACCTCGAGGGCGAAATCGAGTATGTGAACGACGCCTTCGAGCAGGCCACCGGTTATACCCGGGAGGAAGCGCTGGGCCACAATCCGCGGCTATTGCAGTCGGGCAAGACGCCGCTGACGCATTATCAGGCGATGTGGAACTCGCTGGCCGAAGGGCACACCTGGAAGGGCGAATTCATCAACAAGCGCAAGGATGGCAGCGAATATCCCGAGCTGGCCATCGTCGCCCCGATCCACCAGGCCGATGGGACGATCAGCCATTACGTCGCGATCAAGCAGGACATTACCGAACAGAAACGACTGGAGCAGGAACTTGAAGGCTACAGCCAGCATCTCGAACGATTGGTCGAGCAACGCACCGCCGAATTGACCTTGGCCACCGCCGAGGCCGAGGCCGCCAACCAGGCCAAGAGCGCTTTCCTGGCCAACATGAGCCACGAGATCCGGACGCCGATGAATGCCATCCTCGGCATCACCCATCTGCTCCGCAACGAAGACCCGACGCCCCATCAGGCGGAACGCCTGCGCAAGATCGAGGCGGCCGGCCGGCATCTGCTGTCGGTCATCAACGACATTCTCGACCTGACCAAGATTGAATCCGGGCGGCTGCAACTCGAACAAACGGATTTTCTGCTCAGCGATGTCCTTAACCACATCGGCACTTTGAGCGGCGAATCGGCCAGCAACAAGGGCCTGCGGATCGCGGTCGACAGCGGCGATGTACCGCTCTGGCTGAACGGCGACCCGACCCGGTTGCGTCAGGCGCTGCACAACTACACCAGCAACGCGATCAAGTTCACCGAGCACGGCAGCATCCAGTTGCGCGCCCGGGTGCTGGCCGAAAACGACGACGAACTGACGCTGCGCTTCGAAGTCCAGGACACCGGAATCGGCATCCACCCGCAAATGACCGCCAAGCTCTTTCAGGCCTTCGAACAGGCTGACGTATCGACCACCCGCAAATACGGCGGCACCGGTCTCGGCCTGGCCATCACCCGCCGCCTGGCAGCGCTGATGGGCGGCCAGGCCGGCGTCGACAGCGTGCCGGGCAAGGGCAGCACCTTCTGGTTCACCGCCCGCTTGCGGCGCGGCACCGGCGTCATCCCGGAGAGTAGCGCGCCGCCGTTCCGGAGTGCCGCCGACGAATTGCGCCACCACCATGCCGGGGCGCGCGTTCTGCTCGTCGAAGACAACGAAATCAACCAGGAAGTTGGCCTGGAACTCCTGCGCAATGTCGGTCTCCGCGCCGAGATCGCCGGAAATGGCCGGCAGGCCGTCGAGCGGGCCAAGGCGGCGCACTACGACCTGGTGCTGATGGATATTCAGATGCCCGAAATGGACGGACTGGAAGCCGCCCGGGCCATTCGTCAGCTACCTGACTGGCAGGCCACGCCCATCGTGGCGATGACCGCCAGCGCCTTCGATGAAGACCGCGTCGACTGCATTGCCGCGGGGATGAACGATTTCGTCGGCAAACCGGTCGATCCCGATGTCCTCTACGCCTGCCTGCTCAAATGGCTGTCCGAACCGGGCCGGGCCCCGGCGCTGGCGGAGCCCGCCGCGGTGATCGACCGGGTCCGCCGGATCCCGGGTTTCGACGTCGACGCCGGCCTGAGCGTGGTGCGGGGAAAATTCGCCGCTTATATCCATCTACTGCAGATGTTTGGCGCCCTGCATGGCAATGACGCGACGCGCCTCGGCCAGGCGCTGGCCGCCGACGACCGGGAAGGCGCCCGCCTGATCGCCCACTCGCTGAAAGGCGTGGCGGCCAATGTCGGCGCCGTCGACGTCCGGCAACAGGCGGCCGACCTCGAGGCGGCGATCAAGAGTGGCAGCGCAACGCCCGGCCTGACACCGCTGATCAAACAGCTGGAAAGCACGCTGCAGACGGTGATCGGACAATTGCAGGCGAGCCTGCCGGGGGAAACGCAGCACGCCCGGGAGCCAGCCGACTGGGCCATGCTGCGTCAGATCATCGACGAGCTCGAAGCCCTGCTGCTCACTGCCGACATGGGTGCCTATCAATGCTGCAACAGGCATGCCGGGCAACTGCGCGACGGGCTGGGGCCAACCGGCAAGGAACTGGTGGACAACGTCGAGGCCTTTGCCTTCCCGGAAGCGCTCGAAAATATCGCCCAGGCCCGCCACGAATACCCGCAACTGAGCAGCGCGGCAAGACGCGCCTAGCCACCGGCCAACTGGCCGCGCCTTTCCGATTTTTCGCCATTTCCGAGGTCAACCATGTCCGCCCGACAAACCCGAAGCACTCCGCTCAACCTCGCCCTGCAGGGCGGCGGCGCCCATGGCGCCTTTACCTGGGGAGTGCTCGACGCACTGCTCGAAGACGGCCGTTTCGATTTTGAAGGCGTCAGCGGCACCAGCGCCGGCGCGATGAATGCCGTCTGTCTCGCCCAGGGGCTGATGGCCGGCGGCCGGGAAGGGGCGCGCAGTGCGCTCGATCGGTTCTGGACGGCGGTGGCACAGAGTTCGCCATTCGACCAGGGCGGCGATGGGTCGGCGCTGGCGCCCGGCCTCAAGGCAATGCTGCAATGGACCGACTACCTGTCGCCGGAACAGCTCAACCCGTTCGATCTCAACCCGCTGCGCGACATCATCATCGAGCAGATCGATTTCACCGCGCTGCGCCAGCACAGTCCGGTCAAGCTGTTCATTGCCGCGACGCACGCCAACTCCGGTAAGCTGCGCATCTTCCTGAACGCCGAGCTGTCGATCGACACCCTGCTCGCCTCGGCCTGCCTGCCGACCATCCACCGCAGTATCGTGATCGATGGCGAACCGTACTGGGATGGCGGCTACAGCGCCAACCCGGCGGTCTTTCCGCTGTTCTACCAATGCACCGCCGCCGACATTCTGCTCGTCCTGCTCACCCCGCTGCATTACGAGGAAACGCCGGAGTCGGCCCAGGACATCAAATTGCGCCTGCGCGAACTGGCTTTCAATTCGACCTTCCTGCGCGAAATGCGGATGTTCGCCCACCTGCGCGACCAATTGACCCTGGCCGAGCGGCCGCGCTGGTTGCCGCGCTGGCTACCGCGCAGCCGCTTCGAACAACGGGCGAACGATATCCGCTTTCACGCCATCACCGCCGATGCGCTGCTGAAAACCTTGCCGCCCGAGAGCAAGCTGGCCGTCAACCTGCCTTTTTTCACCCGCCTGCGCGACAGCGGGCGCGAACATGGTCAAGCCTGGCTGAAAGCCCACCAGGCGGCAGTCGGCCAGCGCTCGACGCTGGATCTGGCGGCGCTGTTCTACTGAACAACCCGGCCGGCCGATCAGTTCAGGACGTGTGACACCTGCTGGCAGATCCCGTCCGCCGGGCCAGGGCGCCGCCGGTCGACGAAGACGCTGCCGCCGAAGTCTTCACCGAGCGTGTTCCTGGCCTTTTTCTTCGCCTGTTTTTTGGCCATCGAGGCCGCCGCCGCGACTTCGCGGTGCGACTCGCATTCGCCGGGACCAACCCGCACGGCGCCGATCGACAGCGTCGGCAAGGCCTGAAAGCTCAGTTCGCCGCGCCGGTTTTCGGCCATGTAGCCGCCATGCGCCCGCTCTTCCGGCGTCAGCAAGCCGTTCATCGCCTCGGCGAAGGCACTGACCAGTTGCCAGCTGCGCATTTCCCAGTCGCTGCTCTGAAAAATAATGAAAAAATCGTCGCCGCCGATATGGCCGACGAAATCCAGGCGTTCATCGGCAATTTCGCCGACCAGCCGGCCCAGCGTCTGGATCACGTCGTCGCCCCGGCGGTAGCCGAAAGCGTCGTTGTACGGCTTGAAATTGTCGATATCGACATAGGCGGCGACAAAGCTGCTGCCGGCCACCAGCATGCGGTCGATGTGCTCGTTGATCGGCACGTTGCCCGGCAGCTGGGTCAGCGGATTGGCATAGCGGGCGGCGCTGATCTGCATTTCGGTGATGGTCGCCATCAGGTCGTGGCTGCTGCCGACGCCGAGATAGCTGCCGTGACCGGTGACGATGAAGCCGTCGAACAGATAATGCTTGGGGGCCAGCGCCAGCATCAGCGCCAGTTCCTGAATGGTGGCGTGCTCATCGACTACGAGCGGCGCGTGATCCATGAACATTTCGCAGCTCTTGCGGCCGAACAGCTCGCGGCGGAAAGGACGGGCAAAGCGGTCGATCATGCTGTGCCGGTTGATCATGCCGATCGGCTGGCCGTCATGGACGACCGGTAGGACGTCGAGTTCCGGGTCGGCTTCAAAACGGTCGATGACCAGCCCGTTGGTCGCATCCTGCGGCACCGGCTCGATCGGGCGCAGCAAGGTCCGCGCCGTCGGCATCTTGCCCGGACCGCCCATCATCGGCGACAGCGAAAGGCGTTGCTGACCGAGCGCACTGACCACCTCGCCCGGCAACAGCCGCACCGGGTGCGTCTCCGGCCGGGCGATGAAATAGCCCTGGCCGCAGGCGATGCCCATGTCGCGGATGCAGGTGAAATCGACCGCCCGCTCGATGCCCTCGGCGACCAGCGAGGCATTGCAGATTTCGGCGAGATCCTGCATGGCGCGGACGAAATGGAACTTGATCCGATCGTCGGCGATGCCGTGCACGAAATGCTTGTCGATCTTGACGAACTCCGGCCGCAGCTCCGACCACATGCGCAGATTGGCGAAGCCTTCGCCGAGATCGTCGATGGCGATCTGGAAGCCGCGCCCGCGATAGTGCAGCAGCGCCTCCTGAATGCCCGGCATGTCGGTGATCTGCTGGTTTTCGGTCAGTTCGATGACGACCCGGTTGGCGGCGATGCCCAGTTCGGCGAGCAGCTCGCGGGTGTAGCCGTTCATCAACTTGTTGTTGAGCAGGCAACCCGGCGTGACATTGAGAAACAGCCGGCCGGCCAGGCGCTGGGCGGCGAAGGCCCGCAAGCTGGCTTCCCGGCAGGCATGTTCGAGATCGAGCGACAAGCCGGCCCGGCTGGCGGCGGCAAACAGCTGATCGGGAAATTGCAGCGGGCTGTCCTGCGGGCCGCGAATCAGCGCTTCGTAACCGAGGACGGCGCGCACGCGGAAATCGATGATCGGCTGGAAAACCGGATTGAGCAGCCCCTCGGCCATGATCCGGCGTAGTTCGGCGGCTTCTTCATCCAGCAGGACAATCATCGTGGTGCTCTCAGGTAAACAAGGCCCGCAGTCTAGGAAGCAAATATTTCAGTTCCGTGAATTTCGCCAAACGGTTTCCCTTATTTAAGCCGGGCAGGCCATTTCACAATACTGTAACGATCGCGCGGCAAGCTGGCCGGCCCGTTTCTCGTCAGGCTGTCATGAAAACCCTGCTGGCTGCGCTCTTTGGAAAATACCGGGATCTGGTCCTGGCCATCGGCCTGTTCCTGCTTATCGATGCCGGCGTCTCGGCCATCAATATCTACACCTCCCGGCAGATCGAGGCCGACACCCGCCTGATCAATACGGCCGGCCTGCTCCGCACCTATTCGCAGCAACTGACCAAAGGGCTGCTCAGCCTCGATGCCGATCTGCGCAACGAGCTGCTGAGCCAGTCGAGCCTGGCCGAAATCTCCGAGGCCCGCCTCGGCTTCGACGATGCCCGCCGGACGCTGGAGAGCCGGCTGGCCGAACATCCGACGCTCGGCCTGATCGAGCCGGAAAACCTGCGGACCGAGGCAGCCGAACATCTGGCCCAGGTCGTCCACACCTGGGAACCGATCGACCGCGAAGTCGGGCCACTGCTGGTCAATGCCGAGCCGGACCCGGAGGCAGCCGGTGCCGCGGTGCAAAAGGCAGTGACTCGCAACAACCGGCTGTCGCGGCAGGCCAACGACCTGACCGAAAGCCTCGAGGAAATGGCCCGGCAAAAGACGGTCACCGTCCGCCTGATCCAGGCGATCGCCATCTCGCTGGCCTTCCTCAACTTCATCTTCATCGTCTTCAAGTTCATCGGCAAACTGGCCGCCAGCGACCGCCAGACCGCCGCCGCCCGCGAGGAAACCGGGCGCATCCTGGGCAGCGTGCGCGAAGGCTTGTTCCTGCTCACCGACCAGCGGCTGGTCGGCCATCAGCACTCGGCTTCGCTGGAGCGCCTGTTCGGTCGGCAACTGCTGGCCGGCGCCGACTTTCACGCCTTCCTCGGCCACCTCACTTCGCCGGAAAATGCTGCAGCGGCCAAGGACTACATCGACCTGCTGTTCAACCCGAAAATGAAGCAGAACCTGCTCGAACAGTTGAACCCGTTGCAGGAAATCGAACTGTTGAGCGAGCAGCGCCAGCGCAAGGGACCGAGCCACCTGAGCTTCGCCTTCGACCAGATCCGCGAGAACGGCCAAGTCGTCGCGCTGCTGGTCAGCGTTTTCGACGTCTCGCAGAAAATCCGCCTGGAACGCGAACTGGCCGGCGCCAAGGAGCGCGCCGACAACGAGATCGCGCTGCTGCTCGGTGTCCTCGACCACAATCCGGAGGACGTTGCCGCCTTCCTCGGCCGGGCCGCCGCCATGCTGCAACTGATCAATGGCGAACTGCAGGGCATCCAGCCGAGCGCCCAGGCCTACCCGCAACTGATCAACCGCATCGCCCGCAACGTGCATGCCCTCAAGGGCGAGGCGGCAACCCTCGGCTGCGCCAGCATCGCCCGCGAAGCGCATGCTTTCGAGGAGCTGTTGCAGCCGCTGCGCCGCCGTAACAATCTCGCCGGCGACGACCTGATCCCGGTGGCCGTCGGCCTGAGCGGCCTGCTCGGCGAAATCACCAAGGTCGAAGCGGTGGTCCGCCGTGTCCGCCAATTCGCCCGCGGCACGCCCGGCGACTTGCCGGACGACCGGCTCGGCGACAGCCTGCGGCGCCTCGAACACTATGCGAAAAAGGTGGCGGACGATCTGAACAAGGAGATCCGCTTCGAGACGGCCGTGCCGCACCTCGACCGCTTGCCTCCCGCCCTCGCCGGCCTGCTCCAGGAAGTGGTGCCGCAGCTGATCCGCAATGCCATCGCGCATGGCATCGAAACGCCGGCCGAACGGCAACGGCTCGGCAAGCCGGCGAGCGGCCTGGTCCGCCTCGAACTGGCCAGCACGCCGGACGGCACGCTGAACATGAGCGTCCATGACGACGGCCGCGGCATCTCGGCCGAGCACCTGCGGGGCGTGCTGCTCGCCCGCCAGCTATTCACCGCCGGGCAACTCGCCGCACTGAGCGACGAGCAGGTGATCGCCACGCTGTTCGAGCCGGGCTTCAGTTCGCTCGACAGCGCCCATCCGCACGCCGGCCGCGGCGACGGCCTGAGCGTCGTCAAGGAGGCGCTACGCCAGCTCGGCGGGCGCCTGCGCATCAGCTCCCGCCCCAACTCCCACACCCGCTTCATCCTGCAGATCAAGGCCGCATGAACACCCCACGCCCCGCTCACCGGATGCTGATCGTCGATGACTCGACGATCATTCGTCAGCGCATCGCCCGCCTGGTCAACAGTCCGCAACTGCCGCACATCACAATCGCCGGCCTGGCCGGCAATGGTGCGATGGCGGTCCAACTGGCGCGCGAAAACAAGCCGAACCTGATCACCATGGACCTGACCATGCCACTGCTCGACGGCGAAGCCTGCATCGAACAGATCATCGCCTTTCTGCCGGACACCCGCATCCTGGTCGTCTCGGCGCTGGCCGACAAGGCCACCGCCCTGCGGGCCATCAAGAAAGGGGCGTGCGGCTTTCTGCACAAGCCGTTCTCCGATAGCGAACTGCTCGAATCACTGCTCGAATTGATGGACTAAGCGATGCACGTCAAATTACGCCCGGAAGACATCGAAGTCTTTTCCGAAGCCATTACCCATTTCTTCATCACCTGTACCGGCGAAACGGCCAGCGTCCGCTCGGCTTTCCTGATCGAGCGCGATACGCCGGCGGTCTGGAACGATTTCAACGGCCTGATCGAAATCAGCGGCGACTACACCGGCAGCATCTGCTTCTCGGCACCGCGCGCCCTGCTCTCGCATGTCCTGCTGAAAATGGGCGAATCGGTATTTACCGACGACCGCCATGGCGACATCGTCGGCGAAATCGCCAACACGTTGTCCGGCCAGGCCCGCCGCCATTTTGGCGAAGGCCTGGGGATTGCCCCGCCGCGCGTGCTCGACGGCGCCGCCAAGGCTTTCGTCGCCCGCGCCAGTTCGCTGCCCTACGCCATCCCGCTACGCTGGCATGGCTACGAAGCGCACCTCGTGGTACAGCTCGACAGCCGCGAATGAATAGCGTCATCGTCCGGAAACATTGAGCTATCATGCTTAGAGCTACTACCGGTAGTTCAACTTGCCACGAGGTTGCGATGACTGAAATGCTGTTTTGCTACTGCTGCCGGGTCCATCATCCAAAATCCCAGATGCGCCCGTTCAAGACCAAACTGGGCGAACGCTGGCGCTGCATTCGCAGCATCGAAGCGGCGGCGTGCAGCCGGCGCGAACGCGACGCTTTCGGCCAGCAACAAACCGCCAACAACCGCGAAGACTCGCGCCTGGTCGCCGAACGCCATTCGCTGCTCCGCCACGACGGGCCCTGAGTCCGGCCGGCCGCCAATGGGCAAGCTGCGGATCGACACGCTGGACGCGAGCAGCCCGGCGCTGCTCGAATCCTGCACCACGCTGATCGTCAATGCCTTTGCCGACCCGGTGCGCTATAGCGCCGAGCGGGTCGGCCACGAACTGCGCAGCAACGACAAGGTTTTCTACCGGCAATTCTTCATCGCCGTCCAGGATGGCGAAATCCGCGCGGTCGGCGGCGTCAAGGCTGCCGACTGGGCCGCCAAAACCCACCTGCTCTACCTCTCCGCCGTCGCCCCGGAAAGCCGCGGCCAGGGCATCGGCCGCGCCCTGATCAAGGCGCGCATCGAATGGCTGGAAAAGAACTTCCCGAGCGGCCGGATCATCGTCTCGACCAGCCATTGCAAACGCTTTCGCAGCCTCGGCTTCGTCGATATCCGCAAGGGCACGGTGGACGGCCGCCACCTCATGCTGCGACGGTTCTAGCCGCGAAGAGCGGGTAGCCGGGCCGCCCGGCCGCGACCACCGGTGCCGCGCCGCCGAGGCGAAACTGGCCGATCGCCTGACGCAGGTCGCCGGCCAGGCCTTCCAGCTGATGCGCCGAATCGGCGGCGCTCGCCAGGCTCTTGCCATTTTCCAGCGACAACCGGGCAATACCGGCAACCAGCGTCTCGATCCGTTCGGCTTCCCGCCGGTGCGTCGCCAGCGCGCTGCTGATCCGGGTGCTGGCCGCGCCGACCTGACGGGCCTGACCGCGGACCCGGCTCATCGCTTCGGTTGCCTCGCCGGCCCGCTCGTTGCTGCTCGCCACATGGGTCGCCGCCGTCCGCACCGCGGCCGCCGTTTCGCTGGCGATGCCCTGCATGCGCTGAATCATCTGGCCGATTTCCTTGGTGCTGAGCGCCGTCCGTTCGGCCAGCTTGCGCACTTCGTCGGCCACCACGGCAAAGCCCCGGCCGCTCTCGCCAGCCCGCGCCGCCTCGATCGCCGCATTCAGGGCAAGCAGGTTGGTCTGCTCGGCAATGCCGGCGATCACCGCGACCACCGACGACACCTGCTGCGTCTCGCTCTCCATGCGGTCGAGCGAAGCCGTCGCGAGGACGATGTCGGCGCTCATTTCTTCCAACGAACTTTTGGCCAGACTGACCGAAGCCATGCCGGAGGTCGCCAGATCGTCGGAACTGCGCGCCACTGCATCGCTCTCGCCGGCGGCCAGGGCGATTTCGGCAACCTGCCGGCCGGCTTCCTCGACCGCCTGGACGACATGCAGCGTGTCCTGCTCCTGCTGCCGGGCCCGCTCGGCGGAAGCCCCGGCCGTCTGGGCGAAGGACAGCGAACCGCTGGTCATCGCCTGGGCGCTGTTGACCACCTCGCCGACCAGCTTGCACATGCCGTCGCGCACTTCGCGCAGCGATGCGGCAATGCGTTGCAGCTCGTCCTGCCCGGCCAGTTCGATGACCACCGACAGATCGCCGGTCGCCAGTTGCTTGGCGCCGCGCGCCAGTTCCTCGATGCTCGAAGCCAGGCGGGCATAGGCAAGATACAGGCCGCCACAGGACAGCAACATGCTGCCGACAATGACCAGCACGGTAACCAACAGATGGCGCTGGGCCAGGATCAATTCATCGCCCAGCGCATCGAGCATGGCCCGCTCGCTCTGTCGGAGCATGTCATCGGCCCGGGCCAGCGGCTGGCTGATCGCCCGGTCGATTTCATCGATGGTATAAGCCGTATCGCTCAGCGCCAGACCATAAGCCACGGTACGGGTCAGCTCCAGCTGGGCGTCGAGGAGCGCAACCTGGGCATTGAGTTCGCCGAGGGTCGGACTGGCCCCGGCCAGCGGCTCGAGATCGCGGCGCAACTTGACCAGGGCATGCGAGGCCACGGCGACCGAAGCTGACAGTTCGGAGCGCAGGCGCTCCGCCACCATGCCTTCGCGCACCGAGACGCCGGCCAATACTTCGAGCCGGGCCAGCGCTTCGCTGAGCAATGGCAGGTCGTTGAGCCAGAGATCGGCGAGGGCCGGCAGGTTGCTGCCGGCCGGCATGCTGCCGGCGCCGCCGAACTGCTCGACGATATGCTGCTGCAGCTCGGCAATGACCACGCCGAAACTGGTGAAGATCGGCAAGCGCTTGCGGCCGCTGCTCTCGTCCGGCGTAATCGCCAGCAGGTTCGCCGCCTTTTCGGCAAAGGCCGGGGGTACGGCAGTGGCCGGCATTTTTCCCGACAACCCGGCGGCCGCCTTGGCATCGCCGGCGCCGGCCAGGAACAGCCGGGTCCGCCGCTGGCGCAAGTCAAGCAATAGCTGGCGCGGCGCCGCAAGCTGCTGCAGCGAGGCGAGGCGCGCTTCGACCGCCTGCATGGCCTCCCAACGCAAGAGCAGATGCGGCAAGGCGACAAGGAGAAAGGCAACCGTAAATACCAGGGCGATCGCCAGGAAAAATCCGCGAAAGCCGAGTCTGCCGAGTAGAACACCCGATCCAATTTTCAACACTAAGAAACCCCGAGATGACGATGTACGGCCGACACCGTAGGGCGACTTTGTTAAGGTATTGTGACACCGCTTCCGGCGTCACGACCCTGCAATATTGCATGGTAATAGTTGATGACATTGCCTACCCGGAAAGACGCCATGCCAAACGCTTGCTTCGCTGTCGCCCACCCCGCCCAGCCCTTGGCCGACCGCCTGGCGGGCTGGCCGATCGCCGCTCTCCCCAGCCGAGGAAGCCGTGATGGAAAAGAATGACCGTAGCGACATCGCCAGCTTTCCCGAATTGTTCGATGGCATGGAGCAGTTCATCGAGGAATTTGCCGGCGGCATCCGACGCACCGGCTTTCGTCTGGCGATTGCCGCCATTCCGGGCAGCGCGTTGCTGCTGTTCGCGCTGAACAAGCTCCCCTGAAACGAAAAATCCCGCCGGGGCGGGATTTTCTGCTGGGCGCTGCCGGATCAGGACTTCGGCGGAACGTAGCCCTGAATCTGGTCGGCGCCTTCGCCGAAGAAGTGCTTCTCCAGCTGTTCGGCCAGATACTTGCGATGCTTCGCATCGACCAGGTTGAGACGATTCTCGTTGATCAGCATGGTCTGCATCTTGATCCATTGCTGCCAGGCCTCTTTCGAGACCGATTCGAAAATGCGCTGGCCGAGGGCGCCCGGGTAGGGCGGCTGATCCAGACCTTCAGCCTCGCGGCCGAGTTTGATGCAATTGACAGTACGTGCCATGTGAAACTCCGTGGGGGGTGATGCGGCGAATTATAAAGTCTTGAAGAGCACCTTAGAACGCCGCTGATAGTTGTACATATCGCGTTTCTTGGCCGGCAGGTCATCGACCGTACCCAGCTTGAAGCCGCGCTCGACGAACCAGTGCTCGGTCCGCGTCGTCAGCACGCACAGGCGCTTGACGCCCATCTTGCGGGCCCGCTGCTCGATGCGCTTCATCAGCAACTCGCCATAGCCCCATTCGCGGTGCTCGTGGCTGACCGCCAGGCAGGCGAGCTCGGCCTCTTCCTCCGAATGCGGATAAAGCGCGGCGCAGCCGACCATGATGCCGTCGTGCAGCATGACCGAGAAATGATCGATTTCGCGTTCGAGCAATTCGCGCGGCCGGTGCACCAGGATGCCCTCCTGCTCCATCGGCTCGATCAGCGCGATCAGCGCTGCGATGTCGTCGGGCTTCGCTTCGCGGACGTTTTCCAGCGATTCGCGGGTGACAACGGTGCCGACGCCGTCATGGGTGAACAACTCACGGAGCAGCGCGCCATCCTGTTCGTAGCTGATCAGATGGACCCGGCCGACGCCGGTGCGGGTGGCCCGGACGGCGCACGGCAGGTAGCGCCTGATGTCGGGCGACAGCCATTCGCCGCCGACCAGCAACTCGGCCACTTCGTCGGCGGTCATCGCGTCGAGCAGTTCGCCAGCCTCGCTGGTGACGCCCAGGCTATCGGTCAGATAGACCAGCTTGTCGGCGCGGATGGCGACGGCCACCGCTTCAGCCGCCTCTTCCATCTGCAGGTTGAAGATCTCGCCGGTCGGCGACGGCCCTTCGCAGTTGAGCAGCACGATGTTGCCGAGCCCGAGCTGGGCATTGATGCCCTCGCTATCGACCTTGCGCACCTTGCCGGCGTACTGCATGTCGATGCCGTCGAGGACGCCGATCGGCTGGCCGGTAATGAAATTGCCGCCGATGACGCGAATCCGGCTGTTGGCCATCGGTGTGTTCGGCAAGCCTTGCGACAGCATCGCCTCGATTTCGAGATAGACGCTGCCCACCGCGTCGAGCACGCAGTCGAGCGCCTCGGCATCGGTCACCCGGTAACCGCGGTGATAGATCGACTCGAGATTCTTTTCGCGCAGCTCTTCCTCGATCTGCGGTCGCGCACCATGCACCATGACCAGCCGGATACCCAGGCTGACCAGCAGGTTAACGTCGTAGGCCAGCGTCTTGGCGAACTCGCTGGCCACCGCCTTGCCGCCGAAGGCGATGACGAAAGTCTTGCCGCGAAATGCGTTGATATAGGGCGTGACGGCCCGGAACCAGGAAACGAAATGCTCGTCGTAAGGGGTGTCGCTCATTGCTGTGTATATTTTCCGTTGTCGTCTTTCAGCGCATTTTCCAAGCGCTCGCAAACCGTTTTCAGTACTTTAACCCGGGCGTAGTTCTTGTCGTTGGCCTCGACCAGCGTCCACGGTGCCAAGCCGGTCGAGGTGCGGTCAACCATGTCGCACACGGCGGCGACATATTCATCCCACTTCTCGCGATTGCGCCAATCCTCGTCGGTGATCTTGAAACGTTTGAACTCGGTGTCCTGACGCTCCTTGAAGCGACGCAACTGCTCGTCGGCACTGATCTGCAGCCAGAACTTGATGACGATCACCCCGGCTTCGACCATCTGATGCTCGAAATCGTTGATCTCGGCATAGGCCCGTAACCAGTCGGGCTCGGTACAGAATCCCTCGACCCGCTCGACCAGGACGCGGCCGTACCACGAACGGTCGAAAATCGCCGCCCGGCCGATCCGCGGCAGATGCCGCCAGAAGCGCCAGAGATAGGGCTTGGCCCGCTCTTCCTCGGTCGGGGCGGCAATCGGGACGATCTGGTATTGCCGGGCATCCATTGCCGCGCCGATCCGCCGGATGCTGCCGCCCTTGCCGGCCGCGTCCGAACCTTCGAAGACAACCACCAGCGAACGCTTGCCGACAAAACGCGGATCGCGCACCAGTTCCGAGAGCCGGGCCTGGTATTTGGCCAGTTGGCTCTCGTAATCCTTTTTGTCCAGTTTCAGCTTCAAATCCAGCGCGCTGAGCACATTCTTCTGGTCGATCGGATGCACGATGGGCGGCGCCACCGGCACCATCTGCCGGCCTTCCTGGCGCAGCCGGCGCTGCATCGAATCGAGGACGATCCGCCCGACGGTCAACGAACGGTATTCGTCATCGGTGCCTTCGACAATGATCCACGGCGCATGTGCCGTATTGGTAACGCGCAGCACGTGGCCGGCCACTTCCTGCAGCTTGCCGTAGGTTTTCAGGCGATCGTAGCTTTCCTTGGTCACCCGCCAGGCGGTGTGCGGATCCTTCTCCAGCGCTTTCAGGCGCTGCTTCTGGCCGTCCTTGGAGAGATGGAACCAGAACTTGAGAACCAGCGCCCCTTCGTTGACCAGCATCGCCTCGAAGCGATTGATATCGTCCAGCCGCTCGTCCATTTCCGAGCGCCGCATCTTGCCGGTGATCCGGTCGGTGATCGGCTGCGAATACCACGAACCGGCAAAAATACCGACCTTGCCCTTGGGCGGCAAGGCTTGCCAGTAACGCCACATATAGGGCCGCGAAACCTCCTCGTCGCTCGGCGCCGAGAAAGCCAGCGTCGAGATATGCCGCGGATCCATCCACGAGTAGAGCAGGTTGATGGTTTCCCCTTTGCCGCTGCCATCCACCCCGCTAATCAGGATGACGACCGGAAACTCCTTTTTCTCGAGCATGTCGTACTGCGCATCGAGCAAGGCGGCGCGCAGTTTCGGCACCTCCTTCTTGAAGGTTTCCTTGTCGATCCTGTGACCCAGCTCTGCTGATTCGAACATTTCCTACCCCTCCCTGAAATCGCCCCACAAGGCCTGCATCGCCGCCAGCGCGGCCAGCCCTGCCGTTTCCGTACGGAGGACGCGCGGCCCCAGGCGAACCGCCTGGAAACCCGCCTGTCTGGCCGCGATCATTTCCTGCGGATCGAGTCCCCCCTCGGAACCGATCAGCAGTTGAATTTCCGTCGCCGGCGGCAAGGCCACCAGCGCCTGCTCGGCATCCGGCGCCAGCATCAGGCGCAGCCCGGCCGGGGCCGGCCGAGCCAACCAGTTTTCGAGTTTTTCCAGCGGCGCGACCAGCGGCACCTGATTGCGGCCGCATTGCTCGCAGGCCGAAGCGACCACGCCCTGCCAATGGGCCACCCGCTTGCCGGCCCGTTCGCCGGCCAGACGCATGACACTGCGCCGGCTTTCAACCGGTACGATGTGGCGAACGCCCAGTTCGACGGCCTTCTGGATCGTGTAATCCATCTTCTCGCCGGCCTGCAGGGCCTGCACCAGCGTGATCGCCAGCGGCGACTCGCGCTCGACGTCACGCCAGGCACCCAGCTCGGCCAGCACGCGGTCGCGCTCGATCCGTTCGATGTGCGCCGGGTATTCGCCGCCGCGGCCGTCAAAGAGCACCATCGGCGCCCCTGGCGGCAGGCGCAGGACGCGGACGGCATGGCGCGCCACGGGTTCGGGAAGTTCAACGTGCGCCCCCGGCGAGAGCGCTTCACGACAGTAAAATCGGGGCATATTCATCAATGCTATTATGGGTGAAATGAGTTTTGGAGTGGAGAAACATGGTCGCCTTGAACCCACCATTATGCAATTTTGGCCAACCGGCCATCGACTTCGACCTCCCAGGCACCGACGGCAAGCGCCATACGCTGGCCAGTTGCCGCGGCCCGAACGGTTTGCTGGTGATGTTTATCTGCAATCATTGCCCCTACGTCAAGGCGATCATCGACCGTCTGATTCGCGACTGCCGCGAACTGGCCGGGCACGGCATCGGCTGCGTCGCCATCATGAGCAACGATGTCGCGGCCTACCCCGAGGATTCGCCGGAAGCGATGCGCCGCTGGGCAACCGAACTGGCCTTTCCCTTTCCTTATCTCTACGACGAAAACCAGGACGTCGCCCGCGCCTACGGCGCCGTGTGCACGCCCGATTTCTTCGGTTACAACGCCGGCCTGGAACTGCAGTATCGCGGCCGGCTCGATGCCTCCGGCCGCAATCCCGCACCACCGGAGGCTCACCGCGAACTGTTCGCGGCGATGGCGGAGATTGCCCGCAGCGGGCGCGGACCAAGCGAGCAGACGGCGTCCATCGGCTGCTCGATCAAGTGGAAGACGGCCTAGGGCGCGGCTCGGGAAACAGTCAAAAAACCTGAGCCAGCTCATGTCTGGCCCCTTGGGCTTGGGCTATCATTGAAAATTGTGCAAATTATTAAATTGCCGATTTGGAATCCTTGGACGCATCTTCGTCGACTACCGCTGAATCCCGGCGCAAATACCTCTACCTGCAAGCGGTCATGTCGAGCATGCCGCAGGGCATTAGTGTGTTTGACGAGAACCTGCGTCTGCGGGTCTGGAACCAGGGATTTATCGACGTCCTCAACCTGCCGGCCGAGGCGGTATACGAAGGCGTTCCGTTCGCCGATCTGATCCGCATTCCGGCGATGCGCGGCGAATACGGTCCGGGCGACGTCGAGGAACACATCCAGCGGAAGACCGCGCAGGCCCTGCAATTCGAAGGCCATTGCTTCGAGCGCACCCGGCCGAGCGGCCGGACCCACCTGGTCCAGGGCGAACCACTGTTCATCGATGGCCAGCTGACCGGATTCATCACCACCTACACCGACATCACCGAACGCAAGGCCGCCGAGCAGGACTTGCGCGCCCAGCACGACCTGCTGCAGACGGTCATCGAGAGCATTCCGAGCGCGGTCAGCCTGTTCGACCGGGAGCAGAAGCTGATTCTGCACAATCAGGAATTCGTCGATCTGCTCGGCTTGCCCCCGTCGCTGATCGAACAGACACCGGTCACCCTGGAAAAAATATTCCGCTTCAACGCCGGGCGCGGCGAATATGGGCCGGGCGATCCGGAAACCATCGTCCAGAACCTGCTGGCCCGCGCCAACCCACCGACCGCCCACCGGATGGAACGCACCCGGCCGAACGGCAAGACCCTCGATATCCGCGGCGTGCCGCTGGCCGACGGCAGTTTCGTCACGGTATATACCGACATCACCGAACAGCGGCACAGTGCCGAGCGCGACCATCTGGCACAGAAGGTTTTCACCCACACGCCGGCCGGCATCATCTTTACCGACGAGGCACATCGGATTTTATCGATCAATCCGGCCACCACCCAGATGACCGGTTACCAGCTCGACGAACTGCAGGGCCGGACGGTATTCGGGCTGATCAGCCCGAACCATGACGAAACGCCGGAGAGCTTCCGGGAGAATATTTCGCTGCGCGGTTCATGGAACGGCGAACTGGAAATCACCCCGAAGTGCGGCGACGATTTTCCGGCCGGCATCCGCATCACCCGCGTCGACGATCAGCACAGCGGCGACGCCGCGCACTACATCTGGATTATTGCCGACATCACCGAGCGCAAGCAGGCCGAAGAAAGGATGCGCCATATCGCCCAGCACGATGCGCTGACCGGCCTGCCCAACCGCCTCGCCCTGTTGATGCGCCTCGCCCAGCTGCTGCCGGAGGCCCGGCGCCACAAGTGGAGCATCGCGATCATGTTCATCGATCTCGATCGCTTCAAGATCATCAATGACACGCTCGGCCATCAGGTCGGCGACGAACTGTTGCGCGAGGTCGCCAGCCGGCTGGCGGGCGTCGTCCGCGAAACCGATTTCGTGGCTCGCCTGGGCGGCGACGAATTTGTCGTCATCCTGCCCGCCATCACCACGCCCGCCGATGCGGCGATTGTCGCGAGCAAGATCGTCGCCGCACTGTCCACGCCGATCGAGGCCGAGGGGCACGAACTGCACACCAGTCCGTCGATCGGCATCAGCATCTTCCCCGACGACGGCCCGGACGGCGACACGATCCTGAAGAACGCCGACACCGCGATGTACCACGCCAAGGCGGCCGGCCGGAACAACTACCAGTTCTTCGCGGCCGAGATGAACCGCGTTACCGCCGAGCGCCTCGACATCGAGCGCAAGCTGCGCCACGCCATCGCCCGCAACGAACTGGCCCTGTGTTTCCAGCCACAGTTCAGGGCCGACAGTTCGCACGCCACCGGCGTCGAAGCGCTGGTCCGCTGGCACCACCCGACCGACGGCATGATCGCCCCGGATCGTTTCATCCCGGTCGCCGAAGAAACCGGGATCATCGTCGAGATCGGCGAATGGGTGCTGCTCACTGCCTGCCGCGAGATGAAGCACTGGATCGACGCCGGCCTGAAGCCGATCCGCATCGCCGTCAACGTGTCGGCCAGACAGCTGCGGCGCCGCGACTTCTGCGAAACGGTGGCCGGCGCGCTGGCCGAATCCGGACTGCCGGCCGAACTGCTGGAACTCGAAATTACCGAAAGCTCGGTGATGGAAAACCCGGAAGAAGCCGTGCTGATCCTGCAGCGCCTCGGCCGCATGGGTATTTCGCTGGCCATCGACGATTTCGGCACCGGCTATTCCTCGCTCGCCTACCTGAAGCTGTTTCCGATCGACCACCTGAAGATCGACCGTTCCTTCGTCGCCGATATCGAACACGACCTGAATGACCGGGCGATTGCCTTCGGCACTATCGCCCTGGCCCATTCGCTCGGCCTCAACGTCATTGCCGAAGGCGTCGAAACCGAAGACCAGCTCGAACTGCTGCGCACCAACGGCTGCGACGAAGTGCAGGGCTATCTGTTCAGCAAGCCGCTGAACAGCGCTGCGGCGTTCGCCTTTCTGCACGCCCGCGACCTCGCAGGGTAAAATCCGCCCCTTTCGTCATTTCAGGGGGCCGTCATGGCACAGGGCACGCTGGCACGCTATCTCACCGAGGAACAACGCGACAAGGGCGTCATCACCGCCGACCTCAAGTTCCTGCTCGAAATCGTTTCCCGGGCCTGTCAGGCCATTTCCGTCGCCATCGGCAAGGGCGGCCTCGGCGGCGTACTCGGCGAGGCGGGCAGCGACAACATCCAGGGCGAGGCGCAGAAGAAACTCGACGTGCTGTCGAACGACATCCTGCTCGAAGCCAACGAATGGGGCGGTCATCTGGCGGCCATGGCCTCCGAGGAAATGGACCTGCCGCACCTGGTGCCGCACCGCTTTCCCAAAGGCGAATACCTGCTGACCTTCGACCCGCTCGACGGCTCGTCGAACATCGACGTCAATGTCTCGATCGGTACCATCTTCTCGGTGCTGAAATGCCCGGAAGGCGCCGACCTGTCCACCCCGGCCGCCGCCGAAGCCGCTTTCCTGCAACCGGGCACCGCCCAGGTTGCCGCCGGCTATGCCGTCTATGGCCCGACCACCTTGCTGGTGCTGACCGTCGGCGACGGCGTCGCGGTGTTCACCCTCGACCGCGAGCAAGGCAGTTTCGTGCTGACCCAGGACCAGGTGCAGATCCCGGCCGATACCCAGGAATTCGCCATCAACATGGCCAACCAGCGCTTCTGGGAAGCCCCGGTGCAACGCTATGTCGCCGAAATGCAGGCCGGCAAGGAAGGCCCGCTCGGCAAGGACTACAACATGCGCTGGGTCGCCTCGATGGTCGCCGACGTGCATCGCATCATGACGCGCGGCGGCATCTTCATGTACCCGCTCGACAGCAAGATCAAGGCCCAGGGCGGCAAGCTGCGCCTGATGTATGAAGCCAACCCGATGGCGATGCTGGTCGAGCAGGCCGGCGGGGCCGCCACCACGGGCCGCCAGCGCATCCTCGACATCGTCCCGGGCAAGTTGCATCAGCGCGTGCCGGTCATCCTCGGCTCGAAAAACGAGGTCGCGCGCGTCACCGGCTATCACGGCAGCTGATTTGAGGTAAATTGCCTCGTCGCCCAACTGAAGGAATCCTCCCATGCACGCCCGCACACTCGCCCTGATCATTGCCGCAGCCGCTATCGGCGCCGGCTGCGCCAGCAAGGAAAGCAAGCCCGAGCCGGCCGCCGCGCCGACGGCCACCTCGACCCCGGCCCCGGCAGCAACGGCCGTTGCCAGCAAGCCGGAATGTCCGCCCGAACCGACGGCCAAGAAAAAGACGACGGCCAAAACCAAGGCCAGCAAGAAAGCCGCGACGCCAGCGGTCGATTGCGAACCGGCCAAGAGCAAGGCCGGCGCGACCACCGTCAAGACTGCCGAACCCGTGGCTGCCGCCCCGGCGCCGGCCGCCAAGGAAACCGCCAAACCGGCCGAAGCGGGCAAGCCGCGCGTCGTCAAGTCGCGCGACGGCACCTTCGAAGGCGAGGTGTACGGCAACATTCCGGCCAACAGCAAGTGGGCCAAGCTGCAGATCGGCATGGACCAAGGCGAAGTTGAACGCATCCTCGGAACCAGCCACGAGGTCCGCGCCCACCCGACCGCCAAGGCCTTCATCCCCTTCTACTTCGGCAGCGACAGCACGCGTTATGAAATCGTCTATCGCGGCCAGGGCAGCGTTTCCTACACCGGCGGCGGGATCGGTGGCGGCCGCGGCGTTCTGATGATGATCAACTACGATCCAAACATCTAAACCGGCCTTCCGGCAGGTGCAATACCTGCCGGAAACGCAGACAACCCTACCCAAATGAGGCCATTTCCCGGATAATTTCACCTTTTCAGCAGGCTGGAATTCCGGATCATGAGCGTCAGCACCCCCCGCAAGTTTTCTCCCCTGACCGGTGCCATCCGCGCCCTGGCCATGGATGCCGTGCAGCAGGCCAATTCCGGCCACCCCGGCGCGCCGATGGGCATGGCCGAAATTGCTGAAGTGCTCTGGCGTCGCCAGTTGCGCCACAACCCGGCCAACCCGCACTGGCCGGACCGCGACCGTTTCGTGATGTCGAACGGTCACGGCTCGATGCTGGTTTATGCGCTGCTCCACCTGACCGGCTACGATCTGTCGATCGACGATCTGAAGAATTTTCGCCAACTGCACGCCAAGACCCCGGGCCACCCGGAATTCGGCTACACCGCCGGGATCGAAACGACGACCGGGCCGCTCGGCCAGGGCATCACCAACGCCGTCGGCTTCGCGCTCGCCGAACACGTTCTCGCCGCCGAGTTCAACAAGCCCGGCCACGAGATCGTCAATCACCACACCTATGTCTTCCTCGGCGACGGCTGCCTGATGGAAGGCGTTTCGCACGAAGCCTGCTCGCTGGCCGGCACGCTCGGCCTCGGCAAGCTGATCGCCTTCTGGGACGATAACGGCATCTCGATCGACGGCCATGTCGAAGGCTGGTTCACCGACAACACGCCGGGCCGCTTCGCAGCCTACGGCTGGCACGTCATCGCCGACGTCGACGGCCATGACAGCGAGGCCATCGAACGCGCCCTGCTCGCCGCCAAGGCAGTGACCGACAAGCCCAGCCTGATCTGCTGCAAGACGACCATCGGCATGGGTGCCCCGAACAAGCAAGGCAGCCACGACTGCCACGGCGCCCCGCTCGGCAAGGACGAAATCGCTGCGGCCCGCGCCTACATCGGCTGGAACCACGCCCCCTTCGAAATCCCGGGCGACGTCTACGCAGCCTGGAACGGCAAGCCGCGCGGCGCCATCTTCGAAGAGAACTGGACGACCCGCTTCGCGGCCTACCAGGCTGCCTTCCCGGCCGAAGCCGCCGAGTTCGAACGGCGCGTCATCAACCGCCAACTGCCGGCCAGCTGGGAAGCCACCAAGGCCGACTACATCGCCAGCTGCCGTGCCAAGGCCGAGAACATCGCCACCCGCAAGGCTTCGCAGAACGCCATCACCGCGCTGGTCCCGGCCGTGCCGGAAATCTTCGGCGGCTCGGCCGACCTGGCCGGTTCCAACCTGACTTTCGTCAAGGGCAGCAAGGGCGTCACCAAGACGGAAGGCGGCAACTACTGCTACTACGGCGTCCGCGAATTCGGCATGACCGCGATCGCCAACGGCCTCGCGCTGCACGGCGGCCTGGTGCCCTACACCGCGACCTTCCTGGTCTTCTCCGACTACGCCCGCAACGCCATACGCATGGCGGCGCTGATGAAACAACGGCAGATCATGGTGTATACCCATGATTCCATCGGTCTCGGCGAAGACGGCCCGACGCACCAGCCGGTCGAGCACATCCCCAGCCTGCGCATCATTCCGAACCTCGACGTCTGGCGTCCGGCCGACGCGACCGAAACGGCGATTGCCTGGACGGCCGCCATCGACCGCACCGACGGCCCGAGCGTCCTGGCCCTGTCGCGCCAGAACCTGCCGACCGTCACCGCCAAGATTGCCGACGAGAACATCCGCAAGGGCGGCTACGTGCTGTCCGAGGCCGACGGCGAAGCCCAGATCACGCTGATCGCCACCGGCTCCGAAATCAAGCTGGCCCTCGATGCCCAGGCCGCGCTGGCCGGCGAAGGCATCGCCGCCCGCGTCGTCTCGATGCCCTGTAGCAACGTCTTCGACCGGCAGAGCGCCGACTACAAGACCGCCGTGCTCGGCTGCTGCAAGAAGCGCATCGCCATCGAAGCGGCCCACCCCGATTTTTGGCGCAAGTATGTCGGCCTGCACGGCGCCGTGATCGGCATCGACCGCTTCGGCGAATCCGCCCCGGCCAACCAGTTGTTCGAGATGTTCGGCTTTACGGTCGGCAACGTGGTGAGCACGGCCAAGGCGCTGCTGTCCTGATTTTTAACGGTTTCATTTAGAGGAGAGGTTTCATGGCTATCAAGGTCGGTATCAACGGGTATGGTCGGATTGGTCGCTGCACGCTGCGCGCCATTTACGAACTGGGTCTGGAGAACGAATTCGAAATCGTCGCGATCAATGCTTCCGGCGACCTTCAGACCAATGCCCACCTGACCAAGTACGATACGACGCACGGTCGTTTCCGCACCCCGGTCGAAACGGATGGCGAAAACACCATCATCATCAACGGCAAGCGCATCCCCTTCTATTCCACCAAGAATCCGAAGGACATCAACTGGGCCGAGCACGGCGTCGACGTACTGCTCGAATGCACCGGCTCCTACACCTCGAAGGCCAAGGCCCAGGCCCTGCTCGACCAGGGCGCCAAGCGCGTGCTGATTTCCGCCCCGGGCGGTGACGACGTCGATGCGACCATCGTTTATGGCGTCAACGACAACCTGCTGACCCAGCAAATGACCGTCGTTTCCAACGCCTCGTGCACGACCAACTGCCTGGCTCCGGTGGCCAAGGTGCTGCAGGACAACATCGGCATCAAGAAAGGTTTGATGACGACGATCCACGCCTACACCAACGACCAGGTGCTGGTCGACGTGCGCCACAAGGACCTGCGCCGGGCCCGCGCCGGTGCGCAGAACATCATCCCGACCAAGACCGGCGCCGCCAAGGCTGTCGGCCTCGTGCTGCCGGCCCTGAAAGGCCGGGTCGATGGTTTCGCGCTGCGCGTTCCGACGATCAACGTTTCGCTGGTCGACCTGACCTTCACCGCCGAACGGCCGACCACCAAGGAAGAAATCAACGAGCTGATGACCGCCGCTTCGCAAGGCGCGCTGAAGGGCGTGCTGGCTGTCAACAACGACCCGCTGGTCTCCTCCGACTTCAACCACGACCCGGCTTCGTCGACCTTCGATGCGACCCAGACCCGCGTCATGGACGGCAACCTGGTCAAGGTTCTGGCCTGGTACGACAACGAGTGGGGCTATTCCTGCCGCATGCTCGATGCCGCCCGCGCCTGGATGAACGCCAAGTAATTCCGGCTGTTCGGACGACGCTGTCTTGCCCCGCTCCGGCGGGGCAAGTCGTATTGGCGCCGCGAAACGCGCGGTGCCCGATACGTAAAAGTGGAACGAAGGGCCGCCCTTGAATTCCGCGCGCCGCTTCTCCTTACCGTCGGCCGCTCGCCGCGGAGCCCCGGCCGGCGCGGGAAATTCCCGCCCCTCAGCTCTTGCCGGCAAATAGCGACGCGACAAACGCGCCGGCCGCACCCGAGGTGGCCGTTGCCGCGGCTGTAGCCGCCGCCGCAGCGACGGTACCGATCACCGTACTGGCCGACAATTGCCGGTCCGCCTCGGCATCCGGGCTTTCATCGCGGCCTACCATTCTTTCCTGAATCCGCTTGCTGATCTCAGCCTCGACCGCCGCCTGCTTCTCCGGCGGCATGGCTTTCAGATCTTCTTCCGTTATGCCCAATTCAGCCATGATTGCATCGCGCATGTGTTCGGCCGGCGTCTTCTTCAGATAGTCGTCGAGATCGGCCAGCAGCTTGTCCCGCGCGCTGACCGCAACCGTCGTTTGCGCCGCATCTGCGCTGCTGCTACCAGTAGCACTCGCCGTAGAAGCGGCCACCTGCACCGACTGGCCGGCGCTGACGGCTTCGATGGCTCGCCCGAATATCGCGGAAAAATCGCCGGCCGACGACTTCTGGCTGACGTTGCGCAAATGGGCGGTCAATTCGCTATTCAGTCCCAAAACGACTTTCATGATTTACTCCCGAGCAAATATCTAAAGCACTGCAAATTCCGCACCAAGTTGCTAATTCGCCTTCCCGCGCCGCGAACCGGCAAAATTGCCATTTCCATCCGGCATCTCCTGCCGGCCCTACCGGCAGTCTTTTGCCGCCCCGACAAAAATCGAATTTCCGCTCGCAACCCTGTAAAATCTCTCGCTTCAATTACTTCTCACTGGCATGCGTGACCGGCCTCAATCGACCCCTTCGCCTCGCGATCAATGGTTACGGTCGTATCGGCCGCTGTTTCCTGAGAGCCCTGCTCGAATCTCCGGAAAAAAACAATTTCCTGATCGTCGCCATCAACGAACCAGCCAACCTGGAGAGCATGGCCTATCTGACTCGCTTCGATTCGACGCACGGCCGCTTTACCGGCCAAGTGGAAACGGGTGAAAACTGCCTGCTGATCAACGGCCAAACGATTGCAGTCGATCACGCCCGGAGGCCGGAAGATGTCGATTGGTACGGTCACGAAATCGACCTGCTGATTGAATGCTCCGGCGCCTACGGCCAACGCGCCGACCTGTCGCGCTTTCTTGCCGCCGGCTGTCCGCGCCTGCTGTTGTCCCACCCCGGATTCAGCGCCGAGGACGTCGATGCGACGATCGTCAACGGCATCAACCAGAACAGCCTGAACGGCAGCGAGCGCCTGGTCTCGGCCGCCTCCTGCACGACCAACGCCATCGTCCCGGTGCTCGACCTGCTCGACCGCGAAGTCGGCATCGACCAGGTGCTGCTGACCACGCTGCATTCGGCGATGAACGATCAGCCGCTGATCGACGGTTACCACCACGACGATCTGCGCCGCACCCGCTCCGCCATGCAGTCGATCATTCCGGTGTCCACCGGCCTGGCCCGCGGCGTCGAACGCCTGCTGCCGCAACTGACCGGCCGCGTCCAGGCCAAGGCGATCCGCGTCCCGACCCTGAACGTCTCGGCCATCGACCTGACGGTCAGCACCGAGCGCCCGGTTTCCGCTCACAGCATCAACCTGCTGCTGGCCGAGGCGGCGCGTGGCCCGCTGAAGCGCCTGCTGGCCTATTCCGAAGCCGCCCACGCCTCGATCGACTTCAATCACGACCCACATTCGGCTATTGTCGATGGCAGTCAGACGCGCACCGCCGGGACGCACCTGGTCAACCTGTTCGTCTGGTTCGACAACGAATGGGGTTTCGCCAACCGGATGCTGGAAGTGGCCAAGCACTGGTCGCGCCACTGGCCCAAACCCGAATAACTAAATTCAAACTCTGGAGATAACAATGAACGTCATCAAACTCACCGACCTCGATGTTTCCGGCAAACGCGTGTTCATCCGCGCCGACTTGAACGTGCCACAGGACGAAGCCGGCAACATCACCGAGGACACCCGCATCCGCGCCTCGCTGCCGTCGATCAAGTATTGCCTGGAAAAGGGCGCCGCGGTCATGGTCACCTCCCACCTCGGCCGGCCGACCGAAGGCGAACTGCGCCATGAAGACAGCCTGACCCCGGTCGCCGTCCGTCTCGGCCAGATGCTGCACGTTCCGGTCCGCCTGATCCAGGACTGGGTCGATGGCGGCTTCGAAGTCAAGCCGGGCGAAGTCGTCCTGCTCGAAAACTGCCGCGTCAACAAGGGCGAAAAGAAGAACAACGAAGAACTGGCCCAGAAGATGGCCAAGCTCTGCGACATTTTCGTCAACGATGCCTTCGGCACCGCGCACCGTGCCGAAGCGACCACCCATGGCATCGCCAAGTATGCCCCGGTGGCCTGCGCCGGCATGCTGATGGGCGCCGAAATCGACGCCCTGACCAAGGCCCTGCTCAATCCGAAGCGCCCGCTGGTGGCCATCGTCGGCGGCTCCAAGGTTTCCTCCAAGCTGACCATTCTCAAATCGCTGGCCAGCAAGGTCGACCAGCTGATCGTCGGCGGCGGCATCGCCAACACCTTCCTGCTCGCCGACGGCAAGCGCATCGGCCACTCGCTGGCCGAACCCGACCTGGTCAAGGAAGCCCACGTCATCATGGACATCATGAAGGAACGCGGCGCCGAAGTGCCGCTGCCGACCGATGTCGTGGTCGCCGACGAAGTCTCGGCGCTGGCCCGCGCCAACAAGATTCCGGTCGACGACGTGCACGCCAACGACCGCATTCTCGACATCGGCCCGAAAAGCGCCGCCAAGCTGTCGGAAATCATCGCCAATGCCGGCACCATCGTCTGGAACGGCCCGGTCGGCGTCTTCGAGCTGCCGCAGTTCGCCGGCGGCACCAAGATGCTGGCTTCCGCCATCGCCCACTCCGAAGCCTTCTCGATCGCCGGCGGCGGCGACACCCTGGCCGCCATCGCCAAGTTCAACATCGCCGACGACGTCGGCTACATCTCGACCGGCGGCGGCGCCTTCCTGGAATTCCTCGAAGGCAAGACGTTGCCGGCCATTGCCGTACTCGAAGAACGGGCGAAAGGCTAGGATCGAGGATCAAGTTGCCTAGGATCGAGTAGGCCGTGCGTTACCGTGATCTGATTGTTTGGCAGAAGGCGATGGATTTGGTGGTCGAAATTTATCGCCTGAGCCAAACATTTCCAGCCACTGAGAAATTTGGCTTGGCTTCGCAAATTCAGCGCGCCGCCGTCTCGATCCCGAGCAACATTGCGGAAGGTCATGCTCGGAAGAGTTCTGGGGCTTTCATCAATCACTTATCGATTGCAGCAGGGTCGCTCGCAGAAGTGGAAACCCAGCTCATGCTGGCAGAGCGACTGGGCTACTGCGCCCAAGATCTCTCACTCACTCTGCTCGCGAGCTCAGACGAAATCGGTCGCATGTTGACCGGCCTGAAATCCTCGCTTACTAAGAACTAATATCTAACTCCTGGATCCTAAATATGCTGCGCCATACAAAAATCGTTGCCACCCTCGGCCCCGCCTCGTCGACACCGGAGGTTCTGGAACGCATGGTGCAGGCCGGCGTCGATGTCGTCCGGATGAATTTTTCGCACGGCACGGCCGAAGACCACCAGGCGCGCGCCGCCGGCATTCGTGCCGCGGCCGCCAAGTTCGGCCGGACGATCGGCATCCTCGGTGACCTGCAAGGCCCGAAAATTCGCGTTGGCAAGTTTGCCGACAACAAGATCACGCTGGTCGTCGGCGAAAGCTTCATCCTCGACGCCCAATGCCCGCTCGGCAACCAGGAGCGCGTCGGTCTCGACTACAAGGATCTGCCGAAAGACGTGGTGAACGGCGACATCCTGCTGCTCGACGATGGCCGCCTGAAGCTCCAGGTCGGCGCCGTGCGCGGTCACGAGATTCACACCCGCGTGCTGGTCGGCGGCGTGCTCTCCAACAACAAGGGCATCAACCGCCAGGGCGGTGGCCTGACGGCGCCAGCGCTGACCGCCAAGGACATGGACGACATCAAGACGGCAGCGCTGATCGGCGTCGATTTCGTCGCCGTCTCCTTCCCGAAAAGCGCTTCCGACATGTACATGGCCCGCCAGTTGCTGCGCGCCGCCGGCAGCAGCGCCGTGCTGATCGCCAAGATTGAGCGGGTCGAAGCGATCACCAATCTGGCGGAAATCCTCGACGCTTCGGACGGCATCATGGTGGCGCGCGGCGATCTGGCGGTCGAAGTCGGCGACGCCACGGTACCGGCGCTGCAAAAGAAGATGATCCGCATGGCGCGCGACAAGAACAAGCTGACCATCACCGCCACCCAGATGATGGAATCGATGATCCTCTCGCCGGTGCCGACCCGCGCCGAAGTCTCCGACGTGGCCAATGCCGTGCTCGACGGCACCGATGCCGTGATGCTCTCGGCCGAGACCGCCGCCGGCCAGTACCCGGTGGAAACCGTCGAGTCGATGGCACGCATCTGCGTCGAGGCCGAACGCTCGGCCGAAGTGACACTCGACCGCGAATTCCTCGACCGGGTGTTCACCCGCATCGACCAGTCGATTGCCATGGCCGCCATCTGGACGGCACATCACCTCAAGGTCAAGGCCATCGCTGCACTGACCCAGTCCGGCTCGACCGCGCTGTGGATGAGCCGCCTGAATTGCGGCGTGCCGATTTACGCGCTCACCCCGGATGCCGAATCGGTCGGCCACATGGTGCTCTACCGCGGCGTCTGCCCGCTGCCGATGATGCAGCAGCATACCGACCGCGACCTGTTGCTGGCCGAAGCCGAGCAACTCCTGATCGATCGCGGTGTCGTAACCAAGGGCGACCTGATCGCCCTGACCATCGGCGAGCCGATCGGTTCGACCGGCGGCACCAATACCCTGAAGATTGTCCGCGTCGGCGAGCATCAGGCCGGCTAGCCGTATAGAATAAGAAGTTAAACCAACACGTTATCGAACAGGAGTTCCCATGCCACTCGTATCCATGCGCCAACTACTCGACCATGCCGCCGAAAATGGCTACGGTCTGCCCGCTTTCAACGTCAATAACATGGAACAGGTCTGGGCCATCTGCGAAGCCGCCAGCGAGATCGACGCCCCAGTCATCATGCAGGCCTCGGCCGGCGCCCGCAAGTACGCCGGCGAGCCCTTCCTGCGTCACCAGATCCTCGCTGCGCTGGAAGCCTACCCGCACCTGCCCATCGTCATGCACCAGGACCACGGGCAAAGCCCGGCCGTCTGCATGGGCGCCATCCGCTCCGGCTTCACCTCGGTGATGATGGACGGCTCGCTGGAAGCCGACGGCAAGACCACTTCCTCCTACGAATACAACGTCGCCGTCTCCCGTGAAACGGTCAAGTTCGCCCACGCCATCGGCGTTTCCGTCGAAGCCGAACTGGGTGTGCTCGGTTCGCTGGAAACCATGAAGGGCGACAAGGAAGACGGCCACGGCGCCGACGGTCACATGACCCGCGAACAGCTGCTGACCGACCCGGACCAGGCCGCCGACTTCGTCAAGCAGACCAACTGCGACGCGCTGGCCATCGCCATCGGCACCAGTCACGGCGCCTACAAGTTCACCAAGCGGCCGACCGGTGACATCCTGGCCATCGACCGCATCAAGGAAATCCACGCCCGCATCCCGAACACCCACCTGGTGATGCACGGCTCCTCCAGCGTGCCGCAGGAACTGCTCGCCGAAATCCGCGAATTCGGCGGCGACATGAAGGAAACCTATGGCGTGCCGGTCGAGGAAATCGTCAAGGGCATCGCCCACGGCGTGCGCAAGGTCAATATCGACACCGACATCCGCCTGGCGATGACCGGTGCCGTGCGCCGCTACCTGTTCGAGAATCCCGGCAAGTTCGACCCGCGCGACTACCTGAAGCCGGCTCGCGAAGCCGCCAAGAAAATCTGTCTGGCCCGCTACGAAGCCTTCGGCTGCGCCGGTCGTGCCAGCCAGATCAAGCCGATTTCGCTGGAAAAAATGGCCGAACGTTATGCCAAGGGCGAACTGAACCAGATCGTCAAGTAAGCCTTCGCCAACGCCGAATGACGACAGCCGCCCACGGGCGGCTTTCGCTTTTTGGCGCCGGGCATCCCGAAAAATACGCAGAAATCACTTCATTTAGGCCCCCAAATGACCGCCCCTGGCAAACCGAAGCCCTTTTCAATGATTCGCGAATTCCATCTGGCCGACTGGTTCACGCTCGGCAACGCCATCAGCGGTATCGGCGCGCTGTTTTCGACGATGAGCTACCTGCAGCTCGGCGATATCCGGCACATCTACTTTGCCTGCGGCCTGCTGCTGGCGGCCCTGATATTCGATGTACTGGATGGCCGGATCGCCCGCTGGCGGCAAAAAACCTCGGCGATGGGCCGGGAACTCGACTCGCTCGCCGACGTCATCTCCTTCGGCGTCGCCCCGGCCATCATGGGCTACGCATTGGGCATGAACGGCCTGTACGACCGCATCATCCTGTGCTATTTCGTCGCCTGCGGCGTCTCCCGGCTGGCCCGCTACAACGTCACCGCCGAAGAGCTTTCTGGTGGCGGCGACAAGGTCAAGTACTTCGAAGGCACGCCGATACCGACATCGCTGCTGATCGTCGGCCTGCTGTTTGCTGCCGCCTCGACCGGCGCCGTCCGGGAGACCCTGTGGTTCGGCGAACTCAAGCTGGCCGGCTTCACCTTCCATCCCTTCGTCCTGACTTTCGCGCTCTCCGGCTCGCTGATGATCAGCCGGCTGCGGCTTCCCAAGCCGTGAATGCGGGCCGGGCGCCGGGTTTTCCCGACGCCGGCCAGCACTGGCGGTGACGCCTAGAGCACCCGCATGAAGGCCACCAGATCCTTCTTCTCCTGTTCGCTGAGTTTCAATTCCAGCACCAGATTGAAGAATTCAACGGTGTCCTCCAGCGTCAGCAGGCGGTCGTCGTGCAAGTAGGGCGGCGAGTCCTTGATGCCGCGCAGCGGGAAGGTCTTGATCGGACCGTCGGCCGACGCCTTGCGACCATTGATCGTCACCTCCTTGAAGAAGCGCTCGACCTTCAGGTTATGCATCTGGTTGTCGGTGTAGTACGGCGGCGTATGGCAGCTGGCGCACTGGCCCTTGCCGAAGAAGACTTCCTGGCCGCGCATTTCGCTCTCGCTCGCCTTGGCCGGATTGAGCTTGCCGAAGACATTGAGCTTGGGCGCCGGCGGGAAATCGAGCAGTTCCTGGAATTCGGCCATGAAATGCACCTGGCTGCCGCGTTCGAGGACGTTGGTGCCCTTGCGTGCCGCGTCGGCCGGAATGCCGTCGAAATAGGCGGCGCGCTGCTCGAATTCGGTAAAGTCCTCGACCGTCTTCAGTGCCCGCTGCGAACCGAACAGGCGCTGGATGTTGACGCCGCGCAGCGATGGCGTGTCGATCCGGTGCCGATGCTCGTTCGGCCGGATATCGCCTACCGTGTGGGTCGACGCATTGGTATGGCCGTTGGCGTGACAATCGAGACAGGCGACCCCCTGGCTGGCTTTCACGCTGCGCCGGTCGTCGGTCGCATTGAACTGCTGCTGCGGGAAGGGCGTGACCAGCAGCCGCAAGCCTTCAAGCTGCTTGGGATTGAGGATGTCCTTGAACAATTCGTGGAAATTGGTCAGGGTCACCAGTTTGCCTTGCGAGACGTCGCCCAGATCCGGGCGCGTCGTCAGAAAGATCGCGGCCGGAAATTCCGGCAACAAATGATCCGGCAGATCGAAATCGAGGTCGAAGCGGGTCAGATCGCGATCGGTCTGCTTCTTCGTTTCATCGATCAGGAACTTCGGGAAGATCATCCCGCCCGCCTCGTGGTGCGGATGCGGCAAGGGAAGAAACCCCGCCGGCCAGAGCTGCCGTTCCTTGATCTGCTCCGGCGACAGCGCGGCCAGCCGGTCCCAGGTCATGCCGGCCGGCAATTTGACACGCACGCCTTCCTGCACCGGCTTGCCGCGCGACATGGTGGTTCCGGCCGCTCTTCGGTCGGCCAGGTCGTAGCGCTGGGCGAGCAATCCCTGCTGTCGTGTCGAAAACTTGGGTTTCTCCGCTTGCAGGCGCTTCACCAGCGCCGCGAAATCTTCGTCTGCCGCCGACGCGGCCGGCATGAAAGAAACAAAGAGAGCAACGGGTAGTACGGCGAAAAGGGAACGGATCAAAACGCTAACTGACATGACGGACTCCTTGTGAATTGGTGGAGCTTCATCTTCATGAATCAGGCGGATCGCGACAGCCGATCGACAAGTGCACCGCAGGACTGACAACGCGACGACGTAACAGTATGCTAGGCGCTCGCGAAAAATCATTCTGTACGTAGCCGCACATAAACATGATTTCCGCTTCCTTTGCCGGGCAAAAAAGAGGCCCCAAACTTCGGGGCCAAAGACGCAAGGTACAGCAGAGTGAAACCCGGTTGCTCAGCGATAGGCGTTGGCCATTCTTTCCAGCGGAACGGGCTTGATGCGGCTGGCCTGGCCGGCGCTGCCGAAGGCATCGAAGCGCATTTGACAGATGCCGCGGGCGGCGGCGACGGCGGCCTTGAGGAAGGCCCGCGGGTCGAACTCGTCGGGTTTCTCGGCCATCGCCTGACGCATGGCGCCGGTCATCGCCAGCCGGATGTCGGTGTCGATATTGACCTTGCGCACGCCATGCCTGATACCCTGGACGATCTCCTCGACCGGCACGCCATAGGTTTCCTTGATCTCCCCGCCATGGCGGCGGATCACTTCCAGCCATTCCTGCGGCACTGATGATGAGCCGTGCATCACCAGATGGGTGCCCGGAATGCGTGCATGGATGGCCTTGATCCGGTCGATGGCGAGGATGTCGCCGGTCGGCGGCCGGCTGAACTTGTAGGCGCCGTGGCTGGTGCCGATGGCGATGGCCAGCGCGTCGACGCCGGTCCGGGCGACAAAGTCGGCGGCCTCGTCGGGGTCGGTCAACAGCTGCGCGTGGTCGAGCTTGCCGGCCGCGCCGATGCCGTCTTCCTCGCCCGCTTCGCCGGTTTCCAGCGAACCGAGGCAACCCAGTTCGCCTTCCACCGAAACGCCGATGACATGGGCCATGTCGACGACGCGGGCGGTGACCTCGACGTTGTAGGCATAGCTGGTCGGCGTCTTGCCATCGGTCCCCAGCGAGCCGTCCATCATCACGCTGGAAAAGCCGCTGCGCATCGACTGCTGGCAGACGGCCGGCGAAGTACCATGGTCCTGGTGCAGACAGACCGGAATGTCCGGATATTGCTCGATGGCGGCCTCGACCAGCTTGCGCAGGAAGGGCTCGCCGGCGTACTTGCGCGCCCCGGCCGAGGCCTGCAGGATGACCGGGCTGGCGCAGGCCTCGGCGGCCTGCATGATGGCCTGGATCTGCTCCATGTTGTTGACATTGAAGGCGGGCAGGCCGTAGCCGTGTTCGGCGGCGTGATCGAGCAGTTGCCGCAGGGAAATCAGTGCCATCGGAAGAACCTTTCAGAAAATCAGGCGTGCAGCCGCCCCCCGCCTGAATCGGCGAAACGGCCAGCCAGCGATAAACAAGGGGAAAGCGCCACCGCCCCCGGCCAGCCAAGCGGCCGGGGAAACTATTGCCTAGCGGGCGGCGTACTGCAGGAAACGCAGCATGTTGCAGGTGTAGCCGTACTCGTTGTCGTACCAGGCGACCACCTTGACGAAGGTCGGGTCGAGCGCGATGCCGGCACCGGCATCGAAGATCGACGGCGTGCGGCAGCCGCGGAAATCGGTCGATACCACTTTCTCGTCGGTATAGCCGAGAACGCCCTTGAGCGGCCCGGCCGTCGCGGCCGCCCGCATGGCCTGGCAGATTTCCTCATAGGAGGCCGGCTTTTCCAGTTCGACGGTCAGGTCGACCACCGAAACATCGGAAGTCGGCACGCGGAAGGCCATGCCGGTCAGCTTCTTGTCGAGTTCCGGAATGACCTTGCCGACCGCCTTGGCGGCGCCGGTCGAGGACGGAATGATGTTTTCGAGAATGCCGCGGCCGCCGCGCCAGTCCTTGGCGGATGGACCATCGACCGTTTTCTGGGTAGCCGTCGCGGCATGCACGGTGCTCATCAGGCCGCGCTTGATGCCGAAATTGTCGTGCAGCACCTTGGCCACCGGCGCCAGACAGTTGGTGGTGCAGGAAGCGGCCGAGACGATGGCCTGGCCGGCATACTTTTGATGATTGACGCCGTACACGAACATCGGCGTGTCGTCCTTGCCGGGCGCCGACTGGATGACCTTTTTCGCCCCCGCCGCAAGGTGCTTGGCGCAGCTTTCCTGGGTCAGGAAGAGGCCGGTCGCTTCGATCACCAGATCGGCCCCGATCTCGTCCCATTTCAGTTCGGCCGGATCCTTGACCGCGCTGAGCCGGATCGCGTGGCCGCTGACCTGCAGATTGCTGCCGTCGAGGCTGATCTCGCCGGGGAAATTGCCGTGTACCGAATCGAACTTCAGCAGGTAGGCCAGGTAATCCGGCGCCAGCAGGTCGTTGATGCCGACGATCTCAATGTCCGAAAACTCCGCCTCCCTGGCGACGGCGCGCAGGACCATCCTGCCGATCCGGCCAAAGCCGTTGATTGCCACGCGAATAGTCATGGGTATTCTCCTGATTCTTGATGAATAGCTGTGGATACCGCTTAAACGTCGCCGTCGTTGGCGCCGGAACTGGCAATGGTGCGCAACACAGTCTGCACCAGATTGCCCACCGTCAGACCGAAGTGTTCGTAGAGCGCCGGGGCCGGAGCGGATTCGCCGAAGGTCTCGAGACCCAGCACCTCGCCGTCGAGCCCGACGTACTTGCGCCACAGGTCGGGATGCCCGGCCTCGACCGCGACGCGACAGACGTCGCTGGGCAGCACATGTTTCTTCCAGGTCGCTGGTTGCTGGTCGAAGCGCCGCGTGCACGGCATCGAGACGACGCGGACGGCCACCCCTTGCGCCTTGAGGGCCGCCTGCGCCTGCATGGCCAGGGCCACTTCGGAGCCGGTGGCGATGATCAGCGCCTGCAACGGGCCGTCGACTTCGGAAAGGATGTAGCCGCCGCGCCGGATGTCGTCGGTCGTGCCGCTGGCGGCGCTGTACTGCGGCAGGTTCTGGCGCGACAACATGAGCGCCGACGGACCGTCCTGGCGCTCCAGGGCAAGCGCCCAGGCGACCGCCGTTTCCAGTTCATCGCACGGCCGCCAGACGTCGAGGCCGGGAATCAGGCGCAGGCTGCTGGCGTGTTCGATCGGCTGATGGGTCGGACCATCTTCGCCGAGGCCGATCGAATCGTGGGTCAGCACATGGACGACGCGCTTTTTCATCAGCGCGCTCATGCGGATCGCGTTGCGCGAATAATCGGAGAACACCGCGAAGGTGCCGCCATACGGCAGCAGGCCGCGATGCTGGGCGACGCCGTTCATGATCGCCGCCATGCCGAATTCGCGCACGCCATACGAAAGGTAGTTGGGCACCTGGTCGGCCGGCGTACTGTGCCAGGGCCGGCTGGTCTTGCCGGCGGTCAGGTTGGAGCCGGTCAGGTCGGCCGAACCGCCGAGCAGTTCGGGGACCCGCTCGACCAGCAGGTCGAGACAGTTCTGCGACGACTTGCGGGTCGCCACGCTGCCTTTGCGCTCGCCGGCCTGGGCTAGCAGCTGGCGCCGTATATCGGCCCAGTTGGCCGGCAGGCCACCCTGCATGCGCCGTTCGAAATCGCCGGCCAGCTCGGGGAAATCGGCCCGATAACGGGCGAGCATATCGCTCCAGCTGCCTTCGGCAACGCCACCGGCGGCCCGGCCATCCCAGGCCTGACGGATGTTCTCCGGCACCTCGAAGGGGCCGTACGGCCAGTCCAGGGCCAGCCGGGTGGCGGCGCTTTCGGCCTCGCCGAGCGGCGCCCCATGGACATCGTGCGACCCGGCCTTGGCTGGCGAACCCCAGCCGATGGTGGTGCGACAGATGATCATCGTCGGCTTGCCGTTGCCGACCTTGGCCGCAACCACGGCATCCTCGACGGCGCTCGCTTCGTGTCCGTCGATCGGCCCGATGACATTCCAGCCATAGGCCCGGAAGCGGGCCGCCGTGTCGTCGCGGAACCAGCCTTTGACATGACCGTCGATCGAAATTCCGTTGTCGTCGTAGAAGCAGACCAGCTTGTCCAGCCCCCAGACGCCGGCGAGCGAGCTGACTTCGTGGCTGATCCCTTCCATCAGGCAGCCGTCGCCGACGAAAGCCCAGGTCCGGTGGTCGACCACCGGGTAGCCGGGGCGGTTGAATTGTTGCGCCAGCAGCTTTTCGCTGAGCGCCATGCCGACCGCGTTGGCCAGGCCCTGGCCGAGCGGCCCGGTGGTCGTTTCGACGCCCGGCGTCAGGCCGGATTCGGGATGGCCCGGGGTCTTGCTGCCGAGCTGCCGGAAATTGCGCAGATCATCGAGACTGAGCGAATAGCCGGTCAGGTGGAGCAGCGCATAGAGCAGCATCGAGGCGTGGCCGTTCGACAGCACGAAACGGTCGCGGTCGGCCCATTGCGGGTTGCCGGGGTTGTGTTTCAGGTGATGCCGCCACAGCACTTCGGCGATGTCGGCCAGGCCCATCGGGGCGCCCGGATGGCCGGACTTGGCCTTCTCGACGGCGTCCACCGCCAGGAAGCGGACGGCATTGGCCAGTTTGCGGCGGGGAATGCTTTCACTCATGGTCTCTCTCCTTGTTATTCAGATCAGGCACGGCGCTTCTGGTCGATCAGGCGCAGCACCATCGGCGTGAAGATCATCTGCATGGCCAGACCCATCTTGCCGCCGGGCACGACCAGCGTGTTCGGGCGGGTCAGCATCGAACCATGCAGGATGCCCAGCAGGTACTGGAAGTCGATGCCCTTGGGGTTGGCGAAGCGGATTACCACCATGCTTTCGTCGGCCGTCGGGATGTCGCGGGCGATGAAAGGGTTGGAGGTATCGACGATCGGCACCCGCTGGAAATTGACGTGGGTGCGCGAGAACTGCGGACAGAGATGGCTGACGTAATCCGGCATGCGGCGCAGGATGGTGTCGGTCACCGCCTCCTGCGTATAGCCGCGCATCTTCTGGTCGCGGTGCAGCTTCTGGATCCACTCGAGGTTGATGGTCGGCACGACGCCGACGCAGAGATCGACCTGCTTGGCGATGTCGACCTGCGCATCGGCATAGGCGCCGTGCAGGCCTTCGTAGAACAGCAGGTCGGTCGCTTCGCTGATCTCCTGCCAGGGCGTGAAGGTGCCCGGCGGCTGGCCGAACGGCTCGGCTTCGCCGGCATCGTGCAGGTATTTGCGGACCTTGCCGCCGCCGCTCTGGCCGTAGCTGACGAAAAGCCGCTGCAGATCGTCGAGCAGATTGGCTTCCGGCCCGAAGTGGCTGAAATTGCGATTGCCCAGTTCCTCCTGCTCCTTCATCGTCGCCCGCATCGCGATGCGGTCGTAGCGATGGAAGGAATCGCCCTCGACAATTAGCGCTTTCAGGCCTTCGCGGCGAAAGATGTGCTGAAAACTTTGCATCACCGTACTGGTACCTGCCCCGGACGAGCCGGTGATGGCAATGATCGGATGCTTGACGGACATGCCTCTCTCCCTTAACTGTGAAATCAGATACGCGTTTCGTCGCGGAACAGCGAACGTTCGGCGAACAGCGGCGAGACGAAGGGGCGGTCGCTGCCATCGTCATATTCGACGTGATAACGCGCCAAACGTTCCACTTCATTTTTCGACCCGAGGATGACCGGCACGCGTTGATGCAACGCCTCCGGTTGCACCTCGAGAATGCGCTGGCGGCCGGTACTCGCCGCGCCGCCGGCCTGCTCGATCAGCATCGCCATCGGGTTGGCTTCGTAGAGCAGGCGGAGGCGGCCCGGCTTGGCCGGGTCCTTGCTGTCCTTCGGGTACATGAAGATGCCGCCGCGGATCAGGATGCGATGCACTTCAGCAACCATCGAGGCGATCCAGCGCATGTTGAAATCGACGCCGCGCACGCCGGTCTGGCCGGCCTTGCATTCGCTGACGTAACGCTGCACCGGCGGCTCCCAGAAGCGCTCGTTGGAGGTGTTGATGGCGAACTCGCGGGTATCTTCCGGCACCCGGATATCGGGATGGGTGAGGATGAAATTGCCGTTTTCGCGGTCCAGCGTGAAGCCGTGCGTGCCGTTGCCGAGGGTCAGGACCATCATCGTCGCCGGGCCGTAGATGGCGTAACCGGCCGCCACCTGTTGCTGGCCGGGACGCAGATAGTCGGCCAGTTCGGCATCGCCGGCAGCGGGTCGGGTAAAAATCGAGAAAATGGTGCCGACCGAGACATTGACGTCACTGTTCGACGAACCGTCAAGCGGGTCGAAAACCAGCAGGTAGCGGCCGCGCGGATATTCGGCCGGGATCCGGTAGGGATCGTCCATCTCCTCCGAGGCCATGCCGGCCAGCTGGCCGCCCCACTCGCAATGACGCAGGATCGCCTCGTTGGTCAGCACGTCGAGCTTCTTCTGCACCTCGCCCTGGATGTTGGTGCTGTCGAGGGCGCCGTGATTGCCGCTCAGCGCGCCCTTGGCAACCATCGCCGAGATGGTTTTGACCGCGGCCGCGACGTCGATGAGCAGCGCACCGAGTTCGCCATGCTGCAGCCGCGTTTGCTCGATGACGAATTTGGAAAGCGTGGTTCGTCCGAATTGCATGATGGCTCCTGTCAGGTTTCCTTACCGCGATGCCTGCAAAGATAAGACCATAGTTAGTTAAGCAATAGTCAGTATTTTTTACCATCGCGATAAGCACTTACTTAATGCGTAATACGCTTAAGTCCGACTTAACTATTTCTGACTGGAGCCGGCGCTCTTCCCTGGTTATCGTTGCTCGCCATGAACCCACTGCAAGCGATCATTTTCGACGTCGACGGGACGCTCGCCGAAACCGAGCGTGACGGCCATCGCCCGGCCTTCAACCGGGCTTTTACCGAATGCGGCCTGAACTGGCACTGGGACGAGGTGTTGTACGGCCGCCTGCTCGACATCACCGGCGGGAAGGAACGCATCCGCCACTTCGCCGAGCACTGCGCCCCGGCCGTCGCCGCCCGGCCCGATTTCGACCGGCTGGTCCACCAGGTGCACGCCGCCAAGACGGCCCATTACGTCGGGCTGGTCGACCAGGGCGGCGTGGCGCTGCGGCCCGGCGTCGCCCGCCTGATCGACGAGGCCCGGCAAGCCGGTATCCGCCTGGCGATCGCCACCACCACTTCGGCCGCCAACGTGGACGCCCTGCTCCGCGCCAGCCTCGGCCCGGATGCCGCCGGCTGGTTCGCCGTGATCGGGGCCGGCGATGTCGTGCCGGCCAAGAAACCGGCCCCGGACATCTATTTGTGGGTATTGGAAAGACTGCGGCTGCCGGCCGCCGCCTGCCTGGCCATAGAGGATTCGGCCAACGGCTTGCGTGCCGCACTGGGTGCCGGGCTGGCCAGCGTGGTGACAGTCAGCGAATACACTGCCGGGCAGGATTTTGCCGGCGCCCGGCGGGTCGTGCCGCATCTCGGCGGGCTATCGCTGGCCGAGCTTGACCAGGCTGCCAGCGGCCTTTAGCTGAGGACGAAGTTCTGGTCGGGCAGCGGGGCCGGCGGCGGAGTTTCGCCGAGCATTTCGCGCAGGCTGGCATCGATGCCGGCGACGATGGCATCGAGCGCCAGGTCGTTGGGCATGCGACCGAAGGGGTCTTCGATCTCGTCGCTCAGCGCCTCCAGCGCGAAGAAAGTATAGGAGACGAAGGTGACGATGAGCGGCGTCATCAGACCGATCGCATCGACCAGGCCAAAGGGCAGCAGCAGGCAGTAGAGGTAGGACGAACGATGCAGGATCACCGAGTAGGTGAAGGGCAGCGGCGTATTGGCGATGCGCTCGCAGCCGCCGAGCGCCCCCGACAGGGCGTCGAGCCCCTGCTCCATGCTTTGGCCGAGGATCGGCTGGAGGTCGCCGGTTTGCCGCCTGGCCCGCAGCCATTGGGCCAGCCAGAGAAGGATCAGGTTGGCCCCGCCGCGCGCCGGCACGACCTGGCCGACGACCTCCGCCGGCAACAGCCCGGCCAGTCCGCGTTCGCGGGGATCGTCGCGCAACTGGTTGCGCAGCACGGTGGCGAAGGCGATCAGGCCGAGGATGAACGGCCGGGCCTGGTCGGCCGGGCCGGCGCAGGTCAGCGCCTTGCGGGCCAGATTGCGGACTTCGACGAGGACCGTCCCCCACTGCTTGCGGGCTTCCCAGTAACGGTCATAGCTGGCGTTGATGCGAAAGCCGAGAAAGATCGCCAGGGCCACCCCGATCAGCGAAAACGGGCTGGCCGTCAGCGGCACCTTCCAGTGCAGCAACTGGCCGTGCGCCGCCACCACGGCGCAGGCAACGGTGAAGACAAAGATCTGCTGGGCCAGGATCAGGTGGACCAGCGAGCCGCGCCGCACGAAGAGCAGGTAGAACCAGTGCGGCCGCGGGCGGACGATCATCGGCTTACATTGCCCCTTGGCGCAGGTAACGCAGGTGCCAGCTCAGGGCTTCCTCGAGCAGATGCGGCGTTTGCTTGCCCGGCGAATGATCGAGGGCGCGCTTGTAATAGTCGGTCAGCGCCGGCTTGAAGTGCGGGTGGGCGCAGTTCTCGATGATCGCCTTGGCGCGTTGCTTCGGCGAGAGGCCGCGCAGGTCGGCCAGGCCCTGTTCGGTGACCAGGATCTGGACATCGTGTTCGGTGTGATCGACGTGCGAAGCCATCGGCACGATGCAGGAGATCTCCCCGCCCTTGGCTTGCGACGGCGTCATGAACATCGACAGATAGGCGTTGCGGGCGAAGTCGCCGGAGCCGCCGATGCCGTTCATGATCTTGGTGCCCATGATGTGGGTCGAATTGACGTTGCCGTAGATGTCGGCCTCGATCATGCCGTTCATCGCAATGACCCCGAGCCGGCGGATGATTTCCGGGTGGTTCGAGATTTCCTGCGGCCGCAGGATGATGTTGTTCTTGTAGCGCGCCAGGTCGGTATTCAGTTCGGCCAGGGCGCCCGAGCTCAGCGAGAAGGCGGTGGCCGAGGCGCAGGTCAGTTTGCCGGACTTGATCATCTCCAGCATGCCGTCCTGCAGCACTTCGGTATAGGCCGTCAGGTTCTCGAACGGGCCCTGGTTGAGGCCGGCCATCACGGCATTGGCGATGTTGCCGACGCCCGACTGCAGCGGCAGCAGGTCGACCGGCAGGCGGCCTTTCTTGACCTCGTGCTCGAAGAATTCGAGGATGTGGCCGGCGATCTTGCGGGAGTTTTCATCGGGGGCCGAGAACGCCGAATTGCGATCCGGGCTGTTGGTTTCGACGACGGCGATGACCTTGTTCGGGTCGCAGCGCAGATACGGTTCGCCGATCCGGTCCTGGGTGCGGACCAGCGGAATCGGCTTGCGGTGCGGCGGCAGCTGGGTGCCGTAATAAATGTCGTGCATCCCCTCCAGCTCGGGGTTTTGCCAGGAATTCACTTCCAGGATGATCTTGTCGGCCTGATCCAGCCAGGTCTTGTTGTTGCCGACCGACGACGAGGGGATCAGCCGGCCGTCTTCCAGAACCCCGGCCACTTCGACCACGGCAATGTCGAGCTTGCCGAGAAAGCCGGACCAGACAAACTGCGCGACATGCGACAGGTGAATGTCGATGTATTCCATCTCGCCGGCATTGATCCGTTTGCGGCAGGTCGGGTCCGACTGGTAGGGCAGCCGCATCTCGACGCCATCGACCATGGCCAGCGCGCCGTCCAGGTCGGGCGCGGTCGAGGCGCCGGTCCACACGCCGATCTTGAATTTCTTGCCATACAGATTGGCGTCCATGATACGTTTGGCCAGGGCCGACGGCACCAACTTCGGGTAGCCGGCACCGGTAAAACCGCTCATGCCGACATTGACGCCGGACGGAATCAGGTTGGCGGCCTCTTCGGCCGACATTACCTTGCTGCGCAGTTTGGCGCACTGGATACGGGATGATCCATTCGAGGTCTGCATGGTCTGTAGTGATCCTGGGAAAGAAAGTAAAAAAAAGCCCGCACAAGGCGGGCTCAAGCCCAATACTTCAAGGGCGCATGATCGTCAGGGGGAGATTGACGCAATAAGGTAAAACGCAGGCGCTCAGCGCTGCTTCAGATCGGCTTCGGCAGCCGGCTTCGACGCATCGGCGGCGGCCGGGGCAGCCGCATCAACCGGGGCAGCTTCGCTGGCGGCAGCAGGGGCCGGAGCCGGAGCGGCTTCCGGAGCAGGGGCCGGAGCGGCCACCGGGGCGGCTTCCGGTGCCGCTACCGCTGCGTCCTTCTGGCCACAGGCGGTCAGGGCGAGAGAAAGGAGAGCGGCAGCGAACAGGGCGTGTTTCATGGTAATGCATCCTTTGGGGGGGTGGAAAAGCTCAGGGGCGGTACGATAAAACGCCGATTGCCGGTCGGCAAACGACACTTTATGATGCGATGGATAAATAAAACTTAATCGTCATCCATGAGCTATCGACTTCCCCCTCTGCCCGCCCTGCGTGCCTTCGAAGCCGCCGCCCGCCACCTCAGTTTCAAGAAGGCGGCGGAAGAGCTGCACGTCACCCCGGCCGCCATCAGCCAGCAGATCAAGCTGCTCGAAAGCTACCTCGACCTCAGCCTGTTTCGCCGCCTGACCCGTGCCATCGAACTGACGCCGCAGGGCATGGCCATGCTGCCGAAGATACGGGAAGGTTTCGACTGCCTGGCGGCGGCCATCGAAAGTTCGCGCCAGGGCGACGATGGCCCGCTCACCGTCAATGCCCCGCCCTCCTTCGCTTCACGCTGGCTGGTCCCGCGCCTGCCGCGCTTCGCGGCCAGCCATCCGGGCATTGCGCTCCGCCTGTCGAGCAGCGCCGACACGGTCGATCGGCACGGCGAAACGATGCTCTTCGTCGAGCGGCAGACCGACCCGCGGACGGCGACCAGCGAAGTCGCCATCCGCTACGGCACCGGCAACTACCCCGGCCTGCGCGTCGAAAAGATCTTCGCCCCGAATTGCGTACCGGTGTGCAGTCCCCGCCTGCCGACGCCGGACAAGCCGCTCGACAGTCCGGCCGACCTCGCCCGCCATGTGCTGATCCACGACGAAACGATCGGCGACGAAGGCCGCCAGCCCGACTGGGCGCAATGGCTGAACACGGCCGGCGTGCCCGGCGTGGACGCCCGGCGCGGCCCGCGTTTCTCGAATGCGGTGCTCGCCGTCGAAGCGGCGCTCGATGGCCAGGGCGTCGCGCTCGCCCTGTCGCCGCTGGTCGAGGCCGAGGTCGCCGCCGGGCGCTTGTTGATGCCTTTTGCGCTAACCATCCCGTCGCCCTACGCCTACTACCTGGTGATGTCCGAAGCAATGGCCAGCCGCCCCTCGGTGGCCGCCTTCAGCGACTGGCTGCAGGCCGAAGGACGGCAGGTAAACCGGCCGGCGGCGCGCCGCCCCGGGAACGCTTAGTCGGCCGCGGCGCCGGCCATCACATAGCGCCCGCGTCCCGCCTGTTTGGCCTGGTACATGGCGTGGTCGGCCAAGGACATCAGGTCGTCGGCATCGCTTCGCCCATCGCCGAGCGCGATCCCCACCGACAGGCCGAGTGAGCATTCCTGGCCGCGCAGATGGAATGGCTGGTCGATCGCCTTGATGCATTTGGTGGCGACGGCCTTGGCCGATTCTTCGACATAGCCCGGCTCGGCCCCGAGATCGCCGACCACGATGACGAATTCGTCGCCGCCCACCCGGGCCAGCGTATCGGTCTCCCGGATGCTCGCCTGCAGGCGCTGCGCCACCTGGACCAGGGCCAGATCGCCCGCTTCGTGGCCGAGGGCGTCGTTGATCGCCTTGAAGCCGTCGAGATCGAGGAAAAGGACGGAGAACCGGGTGTCGTTGCGATGCGCGCGGCGCAACACCTGCTGAATCCGGTCGCAGAGCAGTGCCCGATTCGGCAGACCGGTCAGGGTGTCGTGATGCGCCATGCGGGCAAATTCGGCCTGGGTCGCCTGCAGTTTGACCAGCAGCCGGTTGAAGGCTTCCGTCAGATGGCCGACCTCGTCGGCCCGGGCCACCGGAAGCGGTTCGAGCGGCAACTCGCCGCGCGTCATTTTGTCGGCATGGTCGGCCGCCCGGAACAATGGCCGAAAAACGGCGAGCAGACTGCCGGTCGCCACCAGCAGGAAGAAGGCGATGGACGTGGCGGCATGCCGCAGCACGAAATTCTGGACATGCTTGACCAGGGCAAAGGCTTCGGCGGTCGGCAGGCGGGCCACCACGAACCAGCCGGTGCTGGCGACCGAAGCCATCGCCGACACTTCTTCGACGCCCCGCGCATTGGTCGTCACGCCGTGCCCTCGATAGCCGCCCATGGCCCGGTCGTGCAACGGGTTAACGCCGGGCGGCGGCGTCGCCTGGAGGACCATAGCGGGATCGCTGGCGGCGACGAACAACTGGTCGCGCGGCGAGACCAGCAGGAAACCGCCGCTTTCACCGATCCGGCTCTGCTGCAACAGGTCGAGGAAACCCGGGGCGCCAATGGCCGTGATGCCGACCAACACTGCCTGAACTTCGCCATTCGGCTTCCTGACCGGCACGGCAAGCGGCAGTACCGGCTCCTTGGTCACCCGGCCGACCACCGGCCGACCGACTGCTGCCTTGCCGGCCAGGGCCTCGCGCACGTAGTCGCGATCGCGATAACTCATCCCGACCCGCTCGGGCCGCCGTGGATAATCGCCCAACACCAGGCCGCTCGGATCGACGACGAACAGACCTTGCGAAAACAGCGGCTGCCATTCGTGGCGCTCGCCGAGCCACGCCCGGAGTTCCTCGGGGCGATGCAACAGGTGCGCCGGCAGGACCTTGGCCAGTTGCTTGAGCATCGCCTGCCGTTCGCGAATCTTGTAGTCGATATCGTGCGCGACGTAAGTGGCCAGAGCCAGCTGTTGAGCCGAAACGACCTTCTCGACATCTTCGCGCAGATAGGCGCCGAGCAGCGTATAGCGCGCCACGACACCGGCCAGAACGATGACGATGCCGAGCAGGAGCAGGCGGGTGACGATGCTGTTGGCAATACGGCGAAAATTCATGGCGACGATGATACCGAATGCGCCGGGGAAATGCCGTGCCGGCCAATTAATCAGCAAAGGCTTATCGATCGGATAAAAACATCTGACTGTTGTTTATCTATTGAAGCTCCTAGCATTCAGTCCATCGCAGCACGCCTTCCGCACCCCCAAAGGAGACAAGACGATGGACCAGTCAAACCGCTACGCCGACCTCAGCCTGAAGGAAGAAGACCTGATCGCCGGGGGCCGCCACATTCTGTGTGCCTACAAGATGAAGCCGAAGGCCGGCCACGGCTACCTCGAGGCTGCCGCCCACTTCGCCGCCGAATCGTCGACCGGCACCAATGTCGAGGTCTGCACCACCGACGACTTCACCAAGGGCGTCGATGCGTTGGTCTATCTGATCGACGAGGCCAGTGAGGAAATGCGCATCGCCTACCCGCTCGACCTGTTCGACCGCAACATCATCGACGGCCGGATGATGATGGTCTCCTTCCTGACGCTGACCATCGGCAACAACCAGGGCATGGGCGACATCGAGCACGCCAAGATGTACGACTTTTACGTGCCGCGCCGGGCCATCGAACTGTTCGACGGGCCCTCCGTCGACATCAGCAACCTCTGGCGCATCCTCGGCCGGCCGGTCGAAAACGGCGGCTACATCGCCGGCACCATCATCAAGCCCAAGCTCGGCTTGCGCCCCGAGCCGTTCGCCAAGGCCGCCTACCAGTTCTGGCTGGGCGGCGACTTCATCAAGAACGACGAGCCGCAGGGCAACCAGGTCTTTTCGCCGCTGCGCCAGACCATCCCGCTGGTCTATGACGCGATGAAGCGGGCGATGGACGAAACCGGCGAGGCCAAGCTGTTCTCTGCCAACATCACGGCCGACGACCATGCCGAGATGATCGCCCGCGGCGAATTCATCCTCGAAACTTTCGGCCCGGATGCCGACAAGGTGGCCTTTCTGGTCGATGGCTACGTCGGCGGCCCGGGCATGGTCACCACCGCCCGCCGCTATTTCTCGCGCCAGTACCTGCACTACCACCGGGCCGGCCACGGCGCCGTCACCTCGCCCTCCGCCAAGCGCGGCTACACCGCCTACGTGCTGGCCAAGATGAGTCGCCTGCAAGGCGCTTCCGGCATCCACGTCGGCACCATGGGCTACGGCAAGATGGAAGGCGGCAAGGACGACCGCGCCATCGCCTACATCATCGAGCGCGAGGAATACCAGGGGCCGGCCTACTTCCAGAAGTGGCACGGCATGCGGCCGACCACGCCAATCATTTCCGGCGGCATGAACGCGCTGCGCCTGCCCGGCTTCTTCGCCAACCTCGGCCACGGCAACGTCATCAACACGGCCGGCGGCGGCGCCTACGGCCACCTCGACAGCCCGGCGGCCGGCGCCCGCTCGCTGCGCCAGGCCTACGAATGCTGGAAAGCCGGGGCCGACCCGATCGAATGGGCCAAGGAGCATCGGGAATTCGCCCGCGCCTTCGCCTCCTTCCCACAGGACGCCGACCAGATCTACCCGGGCTGGCGCGACAAGCTGGCCGCCCACTGCCGATAACGCAAGCAACCCCGCTCCGGCGGGGTTTTTCATCGGCTCGCCCGACGTTTCCCGTCGGCCATTGCCATCCCCGGAAGCAAAGCCTAAAGTTAAACCCTGCCTTAATTAATCGACATCACTCTTAAGAAACGACCCCGGTGAATTTCATTCGCAGCCTGACGCTTCGCCAGCTCCAGATTTTCGTCGTCGCCGCCCGCCATCTGAGTTATGCCCGCGCCGCCGAGGAATTGCACCTGACCCCGCCGGCCGTCTCGATGCAGTTGAAACAGCTCGAAGACAACGTCGGTCTGCCGCTGTTCGAACGCCTGGGGCGCGGCGTCGCGCTGACCGGGGCGGGCGAAATGCTGGTCCATCACGCGCTGCGCGTGCTCGGTGAAATAAAGGATGCCGAAGCCAACCTGCAGGGCCTGCTCGGCGCCGAAACCGGCCTGCTCTCGGTCGGCCTGGTCAGCACCGCCAAATACTTCATGCCCAAACTGCTCGCCAAGTTCGCCCAGGAACATCCGGGCGTCGAAGTGCAATTCACCGTCGGCAACCGCGAGGCCTTGCTCCAGAAACTGCAGGACAACGCCATCGATCTCGCCGTAATGGGCCGGACGCCGGTCGAAATCGACGCCCACGCCGAACCGCTGGCCAGCCACCCCTACGTCCTGATCGCCCCGGCCGAACACCCGCTGGGCGCCGCCCGGCGTTTCGACCTTCATGAGCTGCGCCACGAAACCATTCTGCTGCGCGAGGAAGGCTCCGGCTCGCGCCGGGTGGCCGAGGAAATGTTCAGGAATCACCTGTTCACGCCGGCCCGAACGATCAGCCTGGGCAGCAACGAAACCATCAAGCAGGCGGTGATGGCCGGCATGGGCATCAGTCTGCTCTCGCTGCATACGCTGCCGCTCGAACTGAAGACCGGCGAAATCTGCCTGCTCGACGTGATCGGCACGCCGATCGAACGCACCTGGTATGTCGTCCATATGAACAGCAAGCGCCTGCTGCCGGCCGGCCAGAAATTCCGCAACTTCCTGCTCGACCACGCCGCCCCGAACCTGGAGCAGGAGTTCGGCAGTTACCTGCTTCGCCTCAAGGCAAACCCAGGCGACCTGCCGAACGCCGCGCCGAGCGTGGCACGGTAAACACTGCCGGTTATTGCGCTCCCTGCAAGCAGGCATTGCCTGGAGCGACAAGGGGCAGAAGGGCGCGCGCCGAGACGATCAAACGTTTTTTGGCCCCTGAACCCATCTTGCGTTCAACCTCCCACATCGGGAGTCCTTTGACGACGGCCACCTGCTGAATGGCGGTGACGGCAGCCCCCAGCTTGATGCAAAGATATTCAGTGCCGCGCTCAATAGAAGTGGTCATCTTCATTCGCTTGAATCTCCTCTAGTCATCGGAAGAGCCATCCTACTTTAGGGCGACAAAAATCCGATAGATGAAAATCCGCTAAACAGTTCGAGTAAACCGAAGGACGAGGAATAGCCGGGGCCGGACCGGCAAAACCACCGCCGGTAGCAGTCAGAGCCGGGCCTGGAAATTCGGACCACAGAATAAGTGATAGCCTTGCTTCACCAACAGCCGCCTAGCGGCTTGATTGAGGAGCAAGAGCATGACGAGAAGGAAACGGCGGAATCACTTGCCGGAGTTCAAAGCCAAGGTGGCGATTGCCGCCTTGCGAGGCGACAAGACGCTGGCCGAGTTGGCGCAGCAATTTGATGTCCATCCCAACCAGATCGGCAGGCTACGGCTCGGCGGCTCCATGCCTCATTCCCGCATCCAGCGACGGACCTGATTTGCATTGAGCTCATTAGCCAGTGCAATGCTGGTGAGGCTGCACCAGCATTGCAACAGGCTGCGATCACCGCCTGCTTGAACTCTTCTGTATGGTTCCGCCTGCGGCGGCTTGGCATCTCTATTCCCATAGTGTCCACCATCGTTTTTAGTGGACACTATCTTCACGGTCTAAGCCCTGAATTAACAGATGACTTCGCCGGGTGCTTACGACCCAAGGCTGATTTACACCTACGCCACGGCGGACGAGGCTGAGCAAATGCTCGGAGAGTTCGAGGACAAATGGGACGATGCCTATCTACCCATCAGCCAGTCCTGGTGTCGGAATTGGCTGAGAATCATCCCGTTCTTCGACTACCCGCCAGAGATTCGCAAAGTCATTTATACGACCAACGCAATCGAGTCGGTGAACATCAGCTTGCGCAAGATCACCAGGAACAGAGGCTCGCTCCCGAGCGACGGGGCACTAATAAAACTATTCTATCTGGCTCTGCGCAACATCAGCCGAAAATGGACAATGCCAATTCGGGATTGGAAGGCAGCGCTGACTCGCTTTACCATCCAGTTCGAAGACCGGATGAACGACCTTTAACCTGAACCCCGTTTACACAAAATTCCGGACACGCTCCGCATCGAGGTCGGATTGCGGAACTAACATACCGCGACTAAGAGGCTGTTCACGATCTTCTGGGCAAAAGCGCGAGGAAGGCGAGGTGAATGAACTGTAGGCTGCTATTGAGCTTGCGCTCGCAGTTTTTCCATAAACGGCGGCACTTCTCGATCCAGGCGAATGATCGCTCCATCACCCAGCGCTGAGGCATATTTGAGCCTGAGCGCCGAGCAGTTCTTCAACGGCCAGGGCAAATGGCTGACCGACATATCCACCATCGGCCAAGATACGCTGAACGGCTTGTAAATCATCAGCGCAACGGCCGAGCGCAAGCAATGCTCCCTTGCGGTCTGTCACATCGGCCGTCGTGACGACGATCGCATGGGGCAAGCCTTGGGTATCGACTGCAATGTGGCGCTTGATTCCCGATACTTTCTTGCCGGCGTCGTAGCCTTTCTCGCCGGCACTATCGGTATTCTTGACGCTCTGTGCGTCGACGATCAAAAAGCTCGTCGAGGATTTGCGCCCCTGTCTTGTACGAGCCTCGCCAACCACATTTTTTTAAAGCCCGCTCCAGGACGCTGAAACCGTCTGGACCAGGCTCGCTCCACTTGGCGAAGTAGGCGTGCACCGTTCGCCATTTCGGATACTCACTCGGCAACATCCGCCACTGGCAGCCACTTTTCAGCAAATACAGCACGCCGCAGAACACCTCGTATAAATCTATCGTCCGCGGCTTGGTCTGCTTGCGCACACTTTCCAGTAGCGGCCTGATTTCTTCGAATGCTTCCTTGCTAATGTCGCTGGGGTATCTCTTTCTCATGCCCCAGTTTACGACAGGCAAATGATTGCGAACAGCCTCTAAGGAACTGTCTAACGAGCCGACCGAGCGATCGGACACTGAGCCCGGTGTTAAGCCGGCACTGAAGATGCCTTAACCTTCCCGCCCGCCGTAATTGTCCGTCCCCTGCTGCGAAACGGCACCTCGATTATTCGAAAGCTGACTTCTGATAGAAGGAGCAAAAGCATTAAAGCCAATATCGTATATAGAACATTATTTTTCGGTATGCTCAGCTCATTCAATGCCCCACTACGCCCCGCGAACTCTCTCATAAGCCAGTACGTAGGGTTGTGCGCCAAGTAAAGTGAAAATGAACGGCTACCCACATAGGCGAAGATGTCTCTGACACGCCCGCTTCCGAACGCATAGCCTTTGTCAAAGCTTGCAAGCGCCACCATGGCCAAACAAATGAGCGTTGTTGCTTCCGGGTAGAGCGCTGGCCAAGGTAGAGATGGCATCACTAGAGCTGCCCAGCAGGCGGCTATCATCATTGCAGCCGAAAGGAATCTGTTGCTACCGAGACTTATTTTTCCATACCATGGCCGGTCACTTAAAAAGCCCAAGCAAACGCCTAGCAAAAGGCCATCCACGCGTGTAAACCAAACGAGAAGCGTGCGATCTATCATGATCATGGTGATTATTACGCACGCGGTCAGCAGCGCAATCCACCATTTTTTCATGAACACGAACAGCGGGAAGACCAAATAGAACTGCTCTTCAAGCGAGATGCTCCAGTAAACGCCGTTGTTACCGCATGACGGAGAAGCATGGCTGCCAAGGTAACAATTTACAAAATGGTAGTTCGATATGTTCAGAGCGACGGCAGTAAGGTCGCCAAGATTGCCAGCAAGCGTACCAAACGAGTTAGTCTGGTTGAACCAAACAGAGCAAGCAGAAACGATGAAAAGCCATGCTAGAGCAGCTGGCATGATGCGGAAGAGACGCCGCAGAAGGAATACCCCGACAGTACGACCGAAGGATAAATCGCCCTGCGTGGCCGAGCGTCGCATTGCTTCGTAATAAGCTTTGGTGATGACGTAGCCGGAAATGCAAAAGAATAGGTCGACACCCGCGCCTAGGCCATACGGAGAAAGAGTAATACTGATCTGGGGGTTCCAGTAAATGAGATTGCCGATATGGCCAATGAGCACCGCGATCACTGCCAGACCTCGTAATGCCTCAATTTCTTCGTTTTTCTTGTTCAATATATTTCTTTTCAGTGACGTATTCGGGTCGCCAATATTTATATGGCTATGGATGCACGAGAGTCAGTCCAAGGTGCATCAAGGACTTCAAAGCCAGCGGTTTTAGCACTTCGAGTGCTACGCATGATCGGAGCACCTTCAAAATTGCGGCGCAAGACGCTTAAAAAATGACTTCCGGTTGGAAGTCCAAGTTTATATTGATGATTTGGTAGGCTGTATGGGATTTTAACCCGCGACCAACGGATTAAAAAGAGTTGGTAACTCGATATTCTGTGCATCTATAAACAATCGTAAAATCATAAACTTAGGCGCAGTCACCCATAGCTTCAAAATCACCCGCAACCCTGCGCGCCCAGATTCTCAGAGCCGGCCACGGAAATTCGGACAACAAGACAAGTGATAGCCTTGCTTCACCAACAGCTGTCTAGCGACTTGATTGAGGAGCAAGAGCATGACGAGAAGGAAACGGCGGAATCACTCGCCGGAGTTCAAAACCAAGGTGGCGATTGCCGCCTTGCGAGGCCGCGCCAAAGCAGGAAGGAATGGCAGGCAGCAAGACGCTTGGAAATTTCAACACTTCCGTTCTGGAAAAAACCACTTGCCTACGCTCTTCAAGGCGTGAGGTTGATAGGTGCAGTCATAGTACTGAGCGGAATATTCAGTCTCTCGCTGCAAAGCACTGCATTTGGCTTCGCAATAGTTGCTGTCGCCGAATTGCTGTACCAGTTATTTAAGGGAAAACCCCGTGCCGGGCAGACCGATTAGGTGGTTTGCCGAGAAATACCCGATCACGCCTGAACCGGCTGGCTGATCGGCAGGCAGATACGGAAGGTCGTGCCCTGACCGGCGATGCTTGCGACGTGGATGCTGCCGTGGTGTTTCTGGATGATGCCGTAGGACAACGCGAGGCCCAGGCCCGTCCCCTTGCCGATCGGCTTGGTGGTGAAAAACGGGTCGAAGATTCGGAGCAGATTTTTCTCTTCGATGCCGCTGCCATCGTCGGCGATTTCGATGCTCACCGTTTCGGCATCGAGTTGCCGGGTGCGTACCGTGATCGTCCCGCGCTTTGCCCCGTCCATCGCCTGGGCGGCGTTGACCACAAGATTCATGAAGACCTGGTTGAGCTGCGACGGCAGGCACTCGATGTCCGGAATATTGCCGTAATCCTTGAGCACATCGGCCTTGTACTTGATCTCGTTGGTCGCGATGTTGAGCGTCGAGTTCAGCCCGTGGTGAATGTTGACCCAGGTGAACACGCCTTTGTCGCTATGGGAAAAGTCCTTCAGGTCATTGACGATTTTCGTGACCCGGCCGATGCCTTCCCGCGACTCGCCAAGCAGCGCCGGCAATTCCTTCTTGAGATACGGCAGGTCGATTTTTTCGCGCAGGGCGAGCAGGACCTGGCGTTGCGCCGCCGGCAACTCGGATTCGCTGGCCTCGTAGCCGGCGAGCAGTTCGAGCAGTTCGCCGACGTAAACGCCGAGGGTATTGAGATTGGAATTGATGTAGCCGACCGGGTTGTTGATTTCGTGGGCTACTCCGGCCGCCAGTTGGCCGACCGATGCCATTTTTTCCGACTGGACCAGCTGGTTTTGCGCTTCCTCGAGCCGATGCGCCATCGCCGCCTGCGCATCCCGATCCCGGCGCAGGGCATCGTTACGTTCGTTCAGCTCGCGGGACATCTCGTCGAGCGAATGGGCCAGCAGGGCAAAATCCGCGTCGGCTTTGCCGTAAGCCTGGTCAATCGCCTCAATGAAATCGGTCAGGCCGTCCGGGATGTCGTACAGGCTCCCGAACTGCCGCTTCAACTGGCGGGCCAGCAAGCGATGCATGGCTAGCGCCCCCGCCTCATGGCCGGCTCTCCGCGTTCGGGTTGGGCATCGTCAGATCTCCTTCCGCATCATGGCGAATCGGCAGGGTAATCCGGAAAGTGCTGCCTTTGCCGACTTCGCTCTCCAGTTCGATGCTGCCATGGTGGTTCCTGATAATGCCATACGACAGCGACAAACCCAGTCCGGTGCCCTTGCCGACCGGCTTGGTGGTAAAAAACGGATCGAAAATCTTTTGCCGGATACTTTCCGGAATACCGCTGCCGGTATCGGCAAATTCCAGCCAAACGCTGTCGCCGCTCACGCCGGTGGTAATCGTGATGCTGCCATGCTCCGGCCCCATGGCATGCGCCGCATTGACCAGCAGGTTGAGGAAGACCTGGTTGAGCTGGGAGGGCAGGCACTCGACCTCGGGCAGATCACCGTAATGCTTGACGATGTCGGCCTTGTACTTGATTTCGCTGGCCACAATGTTGATCGTCGAATCGATCCCCTGGTGCAGATTGACCCGCTGCCAGGATTGGGAACTGTCCACCCGCGAGAAATCCTTCAGATCCTGAACGATTTTCTTGACCCGGGTGATCCCTTCCTTCGATTCGTCCATCAGCAGCGGAATGTCCTCGCGCAGGAAGTTCAGGTCGATTTCCTGGCGCAGCGCACCAAGTATCGCTCCCTGCTCGGTCGTGCCGTCGGTCTCGACGGCTTCGTAGGCCTGGAGAATGCGAAACAGGCTGGCGATGTACTTTTCCAGGGCGCCGATGTTGGAATACACGTAGCCGATCGGGTTGTTGATCTCGTGGGCAACGCCGGCCGCCAGTTGGCCGATCGAGGCGAGTTTTTCCGACTGCGCCAGTTGTTCCCGGGCGGTGGAAAGCTGCTCGTTGAGCCGGGTCAGTTCGCTATTGCGCCGCAGCAGTTCGGCCTCCGCCCTTTCCCGCCGGGCATTGTCCTCGGCCAGTTGGCGATTGGCCTCGCGCAACTCGGCGGTGCGCTGTTCGACCATATGTTCGAGGTGTGCCTGATGGGCGCGCAAGGCCTCCTCGGCACCATGGCGCTCGGTGACATCCTGCAGCGTCTCGATGGCCCCGACAATGCGGCCGGTGGCGTTGCGCAGCGGCGCTGCCGTAAAAAACAACCAGCGGCCGCTTTCCCCAAAGTGCGGAAAAAATGCCTCGGCTTCGAACGCCCCGTCGATCAGCGGTGAACGCCTGAATTTTCCCGGGTACAACTGTTCGAACCCGGCATCCAGCGCGCCACTGACAATCAGGTCGGCCATGATCGGCCGCTCGTTCGGATAGAAGGCCGTCCAGTGCCGCTTGCTGCCCAGCATTTCCGCCGCCGGCCGGCCGGTTACCGCAGCACAGGCCTTGTTCCAGTGGGTTACCTGGTGCTCGGCGTTGATCACAAAGGTCGGCACCGGATCGCCATCGACGATCTGCGTAAGCAATTGCTGCAAGGCCCGCTGCGCATCGAGTCCGGCCCGCTTGCGCTCCGACTCGACCAACTGGTGTTGGGTCGCCTCGATGGTCGCCAGCGCCGCCTTGAGTTTGGCCTGTTCATCCACCAGCTCGCAATTGGCCTGGGACAGCGCCTGCGTCCGCTTCTCGACGCGCTGTTCGAGCTGGCGATTGAGGTCGATCAGCGCCTGGTTGCGGCCGGCAATCACCCCATACAGGGAATGAACCGCGTCAAGCAGGCTGGCCGTGGCCGGATCGGAGACCCTGGCCTGCTCGGTTTCGTAGGCCTGCTGCGGCGCCATGCCGCCGCGGATGCTCTGGATCTGGCGGGCCATCGCCTGATCGGTGCCGAGGATGTGATAGGCCAGCCAGTTGGTCAGAAAACGGAGCAGGAACTCGGTATCGGCCTGACCGGTATCGATGGCGCGCATGTTGGTGATCTGCTGCGCGAAATCCCGATGGATGCGTTTGTGCAGCGTGACGTGGCGCTCGTCGCAGGCGGATTGCGCCATCAACTCTTCCTCGTGGGAAAAGTGGATGACCGCATAGCTCACCAGATGGCCGAGCACCTTTTCAACCTCGTCGGCCGCAGCCTCAGCCGATTGCAGGTTGCCCACCCAGTTGATGATGCGGACAAGCTCCTGATGTTCGACGTCGACAACGGACTCGCCGGTCAGGTAGCGCTCATTCCAGACGAAAGTATCCATCGCGTTCCTCAGTACCTCAAGCCAGGGCGGGCGAGCGGGTGATCATCAGCCGCCCACCGTGACCGGAAAAATAATCAGCAGCCGGCTTTCGGCATGGCGCGGCCCCATCCGCCGATACAAGGCGCGCAACGGCCCGCGGCCGGCGACCCAATCGACGGCATCGCCGTCGTTCCCCTGCAGCAACCGGAACAAGGGCGCCGGCAGGCAATCGCTCGCCGCGCTGCCGAGCAGCGGGTTGCCGCCCCCCAGCAAGCGTTCGGCTTCGATGTTGGCGAAGACCACCAGGTCTTCGTCATCGACTCCGAGCACCGGGAACGGAATGCATTGCAATGCCTCCTGCGCGATATCCAGCGTCATTTCATCGCGCTCGATGCGTCGCTCCTTCTCGCCCAGCGTCTGCAGCAGCCGGCCATTGGCCTCGGCCAGCTGGGTATTGACCGCCTGTACCTGGCCGCTGAGGCGGCGGTTTTCATCGGCCATTTCCTTGTAGCGAAAAGCCTCCTCGATGTTGGCGCGAAGCAGCTCGTCGTCCCAGGGCTTGGTCAGAAACTTGTAGATGGCACCTTCGTTGATCGCATCGGTGATCGACTGCAGTTCGGTATAGCCGGAGAGCACCATCCGCACCGTCTGCGGGTACAGCGATTTGACGCGGCGCAGGAATTCGACGCCCATCATGCCCGGCATGCGCTGATCCGAGAGAATGACATCGACCTCGTTCACCGCCAGCAGTTCGAGGCCGGCTTCGCCGCCGGTCGCCGTCAGGATCCGGTAGCCGTTACGGCGCAGCAGGCGGCGCAACGAAGCGAGGATATTCTCCTCGTCATCGACGATCAGGATGGTCCGCTCGCGCTGGCTGGGCGCGGCGGGCAGTGCCGGCATCGCACAACGGTCGGCCAGTATCTTTTCAATGTCGGCGGCGGGCAGCGGGTGGCTGAAGAAATAGCCCTGGATTTCATCGCAGTGATTGGCGACCAGCAGGGCCAGTTGCCCTTCCGTCTCGACACCCTGGGCAATGACCTTGAGCTTGAGGTTGTGAGCCATGCCGATCACCGCCCGGGTGATCGAGACGTCGTCGGCCTCGGCCGTGATGTCATGGATCACCGAACAGCCCATCTTGATGGCGTCGAGGGGAAAGCGTTTGAGATACGAAACGCTGGCATAGCCGGTGCCGAAATTCTCGACGCAAAAGCGCACGCCGAGCCGGCGCAACTCGTTCATGATTGCATTGACCCGCTCGACATTGCGCAGCAAGGCGCTTTCCGTCACCTCCAGTTCGAGGCAATCGGCCGGCAGGCCGCTGACGGCGAGCGCTTCGCGAACGCTGGCGACCAGTTCGCTGCTTTCCAGCTGATACACCGAGAGATTGACGGCGACCGACGGCCGGCCGAAGCCGAGATCGTGCCACTGCTTGAGCTGGCGACAGGCCTCCCGCAACACCCATTGGCCGACGCTGATGATGAAGCCGTTCTCCTCGAGGGCCGGCACGAAATCGTCCGGCATGACCAGGCCGCGCACCGGGTGACGCCAGCGCAGCAAGGCTTCGAGACCGACGATGTCACCGTTGCTACAGCTAACCTTGGGCTGGTAGAACAACTCGAACTCGTTCCCGGCCAGCGCCTGATGCAGGTCGCTATCGAAGCTGAGGCGGGCCAGCGCGCCCTCGTTCATGCTGGCCGTGTAGTAGCGGAAGGTGTTGCACCCGGCGTCGCGGGCCCGGCGCATGGCCGTATCGGCAAAACCGAGCAGCGTTTCGACTTCGTCGGAATCGCCGGGCGCCAGCGCGATACCGATGCTGGCGCTGACGAAAACCTTCTGTCCGTTGATCTCGAAGGGTTGTTCGAGCAAGGCCATCAGCTTGCGGGCAACTACCCCGGCATCGCTGCCCAGACCAACTTCCGCGACCATCACGGCGAATTTCTGCTGATCGAGCCGGCCGAGCGTATCGCTGTGCCGCAGACCGTCGGCGATGCGCCGGCTGACGCCCTGGAGGAGCAGATCGCCGGCGGCGCGGCCGAGGGAATCGCTGATTACCTTGAAACGATCGACATCGATGCACAGCACCGCGACACTCTTGTGCAGGCGCTGGGCCTGGGCCAGCCCGTTGCCCAGCCGATCGAGAAACAGCAGGCGATTCGGCAAGCCGGTCAGGGCGTCGAAATGCGCCACGTCGAACAGTTTCTGCTCGGCGAGCACCTCGTGGGTAATATCCGCGAGCATCGCCAGCGCCCCCCGTTCGCCGGCCACGGCCAAAGCAGCGAAATGGGCGCGAAACCAGCGCCGCCCATCCGGCCCATCGCTGGGATAGGCAAAGCTGCCGCTCTCCCGGCTGCCGGCAAGGGTTTCCCGCAGATAGAGCGCCGCTTCGCCGGCCGGCATGCCCTCGCAGAGGGCCAGGTAATCGCTCCCCGGCACACTGCCGGCCGGGATCAGGCAATTGCCGCTGGCCGAAGCCGCCCAGCGCTGGTTGACGGCGACGATGCGACCGCCGCCATCGATATGCGCGACGCTGGCCGGAATGGCATCGAGCAGCGCCTGTTCAATGGCCGAATCGGCATGGCCTGGCGAATCCCCCGAAGGATGCGGAGCGGCAGCGGAGTCGACCAACTTGTCAGGAACCATGAATCTCCTTCCGCAATTCTTCAGGCAGCTCGAAAAGTTTCAACCACTTTGCCCCGAACGATGATTTCAGACCGGCGCATTGGCCAACGGATGATCGCCGGAACACGCCGGTCGATTGCGCAGCATACAACGCAACAGCCGCCTTTTGATCATTTCCGCCAGCCGATGGGCAGGGCTGCGCCACAAGCATTTGGCCAGCGAAACGCAATGCTAGAATCCGGGCAGCCGCCTTGCGCTGACCAACCTGCCCACCACCGCCCATGCACCCGCGATTCACGATTTCCGAACTGGAAGAGCATCCGCTCCGGCAGCGCCTCAACAACGAATTCCATGCCCGGCCGCCGATCCCTTTGCAAGACGCGCAACTCGTCTCACACCTGGTATTCAAGCGCGGTCGCAACAGCATTGCCGAGGAACGCGACAACCTGACGCGGTTGACCCAGTCCCAGGTGTGCAACGCGATCGAAAGCTCCGACGCCCACCAGATGATCGACGCCGGCTCCTTCCGGCTGCGCTGGGAAATGCACACGGAGTTTTCCAGCTACACGTTTTTCCGCCCGCTGCCGGTCGGCGGCGTGCTCGACCCCGACGCGACGGCCTTCGATGCCGTCCATCCGGAATGGATGTCGGCCATTCCCGGCAAACTGATCGTTGCGACGCATGTCGAACTGCGCTCGACCGATGAAATCAGCCCGGACTCGGTCCTCGCCAAGCTCAGCCCGAGCGGCCGCCAGATGGTTGCGGCGCAGGTCGCCGACGGCAATGCCTGGGTATTCACCGACTTCAAGATCGACAACGGCTTCTCGCGCTTCCTCGTCCTCGATACCGGCATGACCCAGCGCCAGGCCGGGCGCACCGTACAGCGCCTGGTCGAGATCGAGACTTACCGGATGATGGCCCTGCTCGGCCTGCCGGTCGCCAAGGAAGTGGCCGGCTGGCTCTACTCTGCCGAAAAACAGCTGGCCGACCTGATGGACCACATCGGCCAGGCCCACACGCCGGAAGACGAACGCACCGTGCTGGCCAGCCTGTCCAAGCTGGCGGCCGAAGTCGAACGTTCGGTGGCCCGCACCACCTTCCGCTTCGGCGCGGCAAACGCCTACCATGGCCTGGTGTCGCAGCGCATTGCCGAACTGCGCGAGACGCGCATTCCCGGCCTGCCGACCATCGACGAATTCATGCAGCGCCGGCTGGTGCCGGCGATGGCCACCTGCGAAGCGATCAGCCGGCGCCAGGAAGAACTGTCCGGCCGCGTCGCCCGCAACAGCCAGCTGCTGCGGACCCGCGTCGATATCGAACTGGAGCGCCAGAACCAGGAACTGCTCTCGCAGATGAACCGCCGCGCCCGGCTGCAACTGCGCCTGCAGGAAACCGTCGAAGGCCTGTCGGTGGTCGTGCTGACCTACTACGGTTCGCAACTGGTGCAGTATCTGGCCAAGGGCACCAAGGATCTGCACCACCAGTCGACCGACGTGATCACCGCCCTCTCGATCCCGGTCATTGCCGGCTTGGTCGCCTGGGGTACCCGCCGATTGCGCAAGAAGCTGGCCGCCGAAGAAGGCGAAGCCGCGCAATAATTTATAATGCTCGTTTTGCCTTCGGGAACATTGCCGTGACCGCACCTCTTTTTCAGTCGTCCATCACCAGCCTGCCACTGCTCTCCAAGGGCAAAGTTCGCGACATCTACGCGGTCGACGCCGACAAGCTGCTGATCATCACCACCGACCGCCTGTCCGCCTTCGACGTCATCCTGCCCGACCCGATTCCGCGCAAGGGCGAAGTGCTGCAGGCCGTCGCCAACTTCTGGTTTGAAAAGCTCGGCCACATCGTGCCCAACCAGCTGACCGGCATCGATCCGGAATCGGTCGTCGCCGACAACGAGCGCGACCAGGTGCGTGGCCGCGCCGTCGTCGTCAAGCGCCTGAAGCCGCTGCCGATCGAAGCCGTGGTGCGCGGTTACGTCATCGGTTCCGGCTGGAAGGATTACCAGCAGACCGGCGCGATCTGCGGCATTGCCCTGCCGGCCGGCCTGAAAATGGCCGCCAAGCTGCCCAGCCCGATCTTCACGCCGGCCACCAAGGCCGAGGTCGGCGATCACGACGAGAACGTTTCCTTCGCCCAGGCCCAGACCAACTGCGCCGCGACGCTGGCCGACGCGCTGCAGGGCACCGGCAAGAACGGCGCCGACCTCTGTGCCGAAGCCCGTAGCGCTGCCATCCGCCTGTACGAGGAAGCCGCCGTCTATGCGGCGACGCGCGGCATCATCATCGCCGACACCAAGTTCGAATTCGGCATCGATGCGGCCGGTACGCTGCATCTGATCGACGAAGCGCTGACCCCGGACTCCTCCCGCTTCTGGCCGGCCGATCAGTACGCCGAAGGCAGCAACCCGCCGTCCTACGACAAGCAGTACGTCCGCGACTATCTGGAAACGCTGGACTGGGGCAAAGTCGCCCCCGGCCCGAAGCTGCCGGCCGATGTCATCGCGCGGACCAGCGCCAAATATATCGAGGCGTATGAACGCCTGACCGGCAAAACCCTCTAAAACAACATCGGGCGGCTCACACCGCCCTTTTTCATTGCCCGGACCCCATGACAAACCACAATCCCCTGCTCGACTTCTCCGACCTACCGCGTTTCGACACCGTTCAGCCGGAACACGTCAAACCGGCCATCGAATCGCTGCTGTCCGCCGGCCGCGACCTGATCGAACGCCTGACGGCCGACTGCACGCCAGCCACCTGGCGGGATTTCGCCGGCCCGCTGGCCGAGGGGCTGGAGCCGTTCAGCCGGGCCTGGGGCATTGTCGGCCACCTGCATTCGGTCAACGACGTGCCGCCCTGGCGCGAGGCCTACAACGAGATGCTGCCCGAGGTCTCGCGCTTCTACGCCGAGCTCGGCCAGAACCTGAAACTGTTCGACAAGTACAAGGCCCTGCGCGCCAGCGCCGAGTACGCCACGCTGAGCGTCGAACAGAAGAAGGTCGTCGACAACGAAGTCCGCGATTTCCGGCTGAGCGGCGCCGAGTTGCCGGAAGACCAGAAGCCGCGTTTCCAGGCGATCATGGAAGAGCTCTCCAGCCTGGCCGCCAAGTTCGCCGAGAATTTGCTCGACGCGACCAACGCCTTCGCCGAAGTCATCACCGACCCGGCGCTGCTCGCCGGTCTGCCTGACGACGCCTTGGAGGCGGCCAAGTCCGCCGCCGTCAAGGCTGGCGTCGATGGCTGGCGCTTCAGCCTGCAGGCGCCATCCTACGGCCCGGTGATGCAGTACGCCGACAATCGCGAACTGCGCGCCCGGATGTACCGCGCCTACGCGACCCGAGCCGCCGAATTCAACGACGGGACGAGCAAGCCGGAATGGGACAACACGCCGATCATGCAGCGCATTCTCGAACTGCGCCGCGAGGAAGCCCGGATGCTCGGTTACGCCAATTACGCCGAAGTCTCGCTGGCGCCGAAGATGGCCGACACGCCGGAACAGGTGCTGGCCTTCCTGCGCGAACTGGCGGCCAAGGCCAAGCCGTTTGCCGCCAAGGACATCGCCGAACTGCGCGCCTTCGCCAAGGACGAACTCGGCCTGGACGACTTCCAGCCATGGGATGCGGCCTACGTTTCGGAAAAATTGCTGCAAAAACGCTACGCTTTTTCCGAACAGGAAGTGAAGCAGTACTTCACCGAACCGAAGGTGCTGGGCGGCCTGTTCAAGGTCATCGAGAGCCTCTTCAACGTCAAGGTCAAGCCCGATAGCGCGCCGACCTGGCACGAGGACGTCCGCTTCTACCGCCTGGAAACGCCGGCCGGCGAACTGGTCGGCCAGTTCTACCTCGACCTCTACGCCCGTGAAACCAAGCGCGGCGGAGCCTGGATGGACGAAGCCCGGTCGCGGCGGCGGACGGCCGGCGGCATCCAGAAGCCGATCGCCTACCTGAACTGCAACTTCGCCCGCCCGAACGGCGACAAGCCGGCTACCTTCACGCACGACGAAGTGACCACGCTGTTCCACGAAACCGGCCACGGTCTGCATCATCTGCTGACGCGCGGCGAGGAACTGGGCGTTTCGGGCATCCACGGCGTCGAATGGGATGCCGTCGAACTGCCGTCGCAATTCATGGAAAACTATTGCTGGGAATGGGAAGTCGTCGAAGGCATGACGGCCCACGTCGATAGCGGCGCCACCCTGCCGCGCGCCCTGTTCGACAAGATGCTGGCCGCCAAGAATTTCCAGAGCGGCATGATGGCGGTCCGCCAGATCGAGTTCTCGCTGTTCGACATGCTGCTCCATTCGAGCTTCGACCCGGCCGGCCCGCAGAGCGTCATGCAGCTGCTCGACGAGGTGCGCCGCGAAGTCGCCGTGCTGCTGCCGCCCGAATGGCATCGTTTCCCGAACAGCTTTTCGCATATTTTCGGCGGCGGTTACGGCGCCGGCTACTTCAGCTACAAGTGGGCGGAAGTTCTCTCGGCCGACGCCTATGCCGCCTTTGAAGAAGCCGGCAATCCGTTCGATGCGGCGACCGGCCAACGCTTCCTCGACGAGATCCTGTCGGTCGGCGGTTCGCGCCCGGCCATCGAGTCGTTCAAGGCCTTCCGCGGTCGCGAGCCGAGCGTTGACGCGCTGCTCCGCCATAGCGGTATGATTGCGGCCTAAGCTGCCCAGGGGGAAAACCATGCGTCGCCTGCTCGTACTGTGTCTGGTCCTAACCAGCGTCTGCGCCTCGGCCCAGACCTATCGCTGGGTCGACCCGGCCGGTCGAACCGTCATTTCCGACACCCCGCCGCCCGGCAAGGTCAAGAGCGTCGCCAAGACCGGCGACGCCGCCGAAACCGGCGACAACCTGCCATTCGCCGTCAAGAAGGCGATGGAAGCCTTCCCGGTGACGCTCTACACTTCGGCCGACTGCGCCAGCGAATGCAAGCAGGCGCGCGATCTGCTCAATGGCCGGGGCGTCCCGTTCAGTGAAAAGATGCTGCAGTCGGCAGCCGATGCCAACGAGTTGAAGCAGCTGGTCGGCGACGTCTTCGTCCCCTCGGTGAAGGTCGGCAATCAGCGGGTCCGCGGCTTCGAAGCCGGCGCCTACGATAACCTGCTGGATCTGGCCGGTTATCCGAAAACCGCCGCCTACGGCAGCAAGCCGTCAGGTGGCCTGACCCCGGTAGCAAAACCGGCGGCGGCGCCGTAACCGCCACAGGGCGGTATTAATCGACCGCATCGACGACCGCGGCACGCTCCCCGTTACCCGTTATAAAGACGAATGGCACCGGCCATTCGTCTTGGCAGAATCGTCTGCCGACTCTCTGATTCCGAAGATATGAAAATCGCCACCTGGAACGTCAATTCGCTGAAAGTCCGCCTGCCACATCTGCTCGACTGGCTCGCCGAGCAACAGCCGGATGCGCTGTGCCTGCAGGAACTGAAGCTGGAAGACCAGAACTTTCCGCGCGCCGAAATCGAGGCGGCCGGCTACCAGGTCGCCTTTTCCGGCCAGAAGACCTACAACGGCGTCGCCCTCCTCGCCCGTCAGCCGATCAGCGATGTGCTGTGCGGCAACCCGCGCTTTCCCGACGAACAGAAACGCCTGATTACCGGCACCGTCGGCGACACGCGCATCGTCTGCGCCTACATGCCGAATGGCCAGGAGGTCGGCTGCGACAAGTACGACTACAAGCTGCGCTGGCTCGACGCCCTGGCCGACTGGCTGGGCGACGAGCTGGCCAGCCACCCGCGACTGGCGCTGTGCGGCGACTACAACATCGCGCCGGACGACCGCGACGTCCATGACCCGAAACGCTGGGCCGACTGCATCCTGGTCTCCCCCCCCGAGCGCGCCGCTTTCCAGCGCCTGTGCGGCCTCGGGCTGGAAGACAGCTTCCGGCTGTTCGAGCAACCGGAAAAGACCTTCTCCTGGTGGGACTACCGGATGCTGGGTTTCCAGAAGAACCTCGGCTTGCGCATCGACCACATCCTGCTGTCGAAACCGCTCGCCGAGCAATGCACGGCAGCCGGCATCGATCGTGCCCCGCGCAAACGCGAACGCCCGTCCGACCATGCACCGGCCTGGGCGATCGTCAGCTGACATGGCGCCGACTGCCGCGGTCGAACCGCAACGGCTGCTGAACCTCTACCCGGCCCTGTCCGGTTTGCCGGCCGAGCGTCTGGCCGCGCTGCTTCAACCCGGCGCCATCATGCATCTGCCGACCGGCACCGCGGTTTTCGCCGAACACCAGCCGTGCCAGGGCTTTCCGCTGCTGCTCGAAGGCCGCATCAAGGTCGTCAAACTGGCCGCCAGCGGCCGCGAACTGATGCTCTACCGCGTCGGACCCGGTGGCTCGTGCATCATCAGTTCGAGCTGCCTGCTCGGCCATACCGAGTACAACGCGCGCGGCATCGCCGAAACACCGCTCACCCTGCTTGCCCTCCCGGTACCGGCCTTCGCGGCGCTGATGCTCGAGCACGCCCCATTCCGCGACTTCGTCTTTCACCTGTTCGCCGAGCGCATCGGAGAACTGATGCAACTGGTCGAGGAAGTCGCCTTCGCCCGCCTCGATCAGCGACTGGCCAAGCTGCTGCTGGCCCGCAACGAAGCCGTTCTGAATGTCACGCACCAGCAACTGGCCGACGAACTAGGCAGCGTCCGTGAAATCGTCAGCCGCCTGCTCAAGGGGTTCTCCGCCCAGGGGCTGGTCACACTCGGCCGGGAGCAACTGAGCATCGTTGACCGTGCCGGCCTGCAGAAGATGGCGCTTGTGTGACTGAGGTTACATACCTAGTCATCAACCATCGTTAAAGTCCGGCCCGTACCCACTAATCGACGGAGAACACATCATGAAAACCAATGTTGGCGGCATCGACAAAATTTTGCGCATCGTCGTTGGCCTCGGCCTGATCGGCGCCACGGCAGCCGGCATGCTGCCGGTCTGGGGCTACATCGGCATCGTCCCGCTCGCCACCGGCTTGATGGGCTGGTGCCCGGCCTACTCGCTGTTCGGCATCAAGACCTGCCCGATGAAGAAGTAATTCGGCCACAGCAAATAAAAGCCCCGCCGCGGCGGGGCTTTTTGTCACCTGCGAAACGCGGGCGATGGTATCCCTTGAGGTTAACTCAGATAGTTGGCAATGCGGACATAGCCTTCGACCGGAATATCTTCAGCCCGACGGGTCGGATCGATGCCGAGCTCGGCAAATCCGGCATCGCTGAGCATGCCTTTCAGCGTGTTGCGCAGCATCTTGCGGCGCTGCGAGAAGGCCGTCTGGACTACCTGCGACAGCTTGGCCTGGCTTTTCGCGGTGAGTTCTGAAACATCCTTGGGGATCAGGCGGACCACGGCCGATTGAACCTTGGGCGGCGGATCGAAGCATTCCGGCGGCACGTCGATCAGCCACTCGAGGTGAAAGCGGTATTGCAGCATCACCGATATCCGGCTGAAGTCGGTTTCGCCAGGCACCGCCACCAGCCGCTCGACAACTTCCTTCTGCAGCATGAAATGCATGTCATGGACGATGCCGACATACTCGGCAAGATGGAAGAGCAGCGGCGTCGAGATGTTGTAGGGCAGATTGCCGACCAGCCGCAGATCCTTGCCGATAGTGGCGAAGTCGAAAGCCAGCGCGTCGCCTTCGTGGATCGTCATGCGAGCTGGTGGGTGCTGAGTCTTCAGCCGGGCGATCAGGTCGCGGTCGATTTCGACGACATGCAAATGATCGAGGCGGGCCATCAGAGGCTCGGTGATCGCCCCCAAGCCGGGGCCGATCTCGACGACAGTATCGCCACGCTGCGGATCGATGGCCGAAACGATGGCATTGATGATGCCGTGGTCGACAAGAAAATTCTGGCCGAAGCGTTTGCGAGCGACGTGGCCTTTCATGGGGTGTGTACCTTTACAGTGGCCATGCGGGCCGCTTCGGCGACTGCTTCGAACAGGCTGCCCGGATCGGCGCGGCCAGTGCCGGCGAGTTCCAGCGCGGTGCCGTGGTCGACCGACGTGCGGATGATCGGCAATCCCAGCGTGACATTGATGCCGTGGCCGAAAGTGGCGTATTTGAGAGCGGTCAGTCCCTGGTCGTGGAACATGGCGAGGACGGCGTCGCCCCGGGCCAGCATCGGCGGCGTGAACATCGTGTCGGCCGGCAGCGGGCCGATCAGTTGCATACCCGTCGCGCGCAGTTTTTCGAGTACCGGCGTGATGATCTCAATTTCCTCGCGGCCCAGATAACCGCCTTCGCCGGCATGCGGATTGAGCCCGGCAACCAGGATGCGCGGCTGGGCCAACGCATATTTCTGCTGCAGATCAGCATGCAGGATGCGCAGCGTTTGCTCCAGAACCTCGGCCGTAATCGCCGCCGGCACCTCCTTCAGCGGCAGATGCGTGGTAACCAGCGCGACACGCAGCGGGCCGCGTTCGGTGTTGCCGGCCAGCATCATGACGACGCGCGGCGTCGCGGTTTTTTCCGCGAGATATTCGGTATGGCCGGTGAAAGGCACGCCGGCATCGTTGATCACCCCCTTGTGCACCGGCGCCGTGGCCATCGCGGCAAATTCACCGGACTGACAACCGGCCAGCGCGCGATCGAGCAGGGCGAGCACATAAGCGCCGTTGGCGGCGTTGAGCACGCCGGCCCCCGACGGCACGGCGAGCGGAACATGCAGGACATCGAGCACACTCCGGTCTGCCGGATTGCTCGGGCAATAATCGCGCAGGCTGACGTCGAGCCCGAGGCTTGCCGCCCGTTCGGCCAACAGCGAGCGGTCGCCCAGGATGACCGGATGCTCATCGCCCGCGTAGCCGGCCAACCGCAGGCACAGCTCCGGGCCGATGCCGGCCGGTTCGCCGCTGGTCACGGCAATGATCGGCCGCATCAGTTTTCTTCGAGGCGGTTTTCGACGTAACTGCGGTCGCGCATCTGGCGTAGCCAGTCCTGATAGGCCTCATCAAGTTTGCGGTCGCGCAGGGCCTGGCGGGCGACGCCACGCTGGCGCTCGACCGAGACATCACGCTCGCGACGCTCCTGAACCTGGATCAGATGCATGCCGAAAGGCGACTGAACGACCGGGCTGAGGTCGCCCGGCTTCAACGCATCCATCGCCCGCTCGAACTCGGGTACCGTATCGCCCGGGCTCAGCCAGCCGAGATCGCCGCCCTTGGCGGCGGAACCGTCTTGCGAGTAGAGGCGGGCCTGTTCGGCAAAATCGATACCGTTGACGATGCGCTCGCGCACATTTTCCAGCTTGCGGCGGGCTTCGCTTTCCGAAACCACTTCATTGATGCGCACCAGGATGTGGCGAGCCTTGGTTTGCTGGACCGACGCCGGCGCGCTGCCACCGCGCTTGGCGATCAATTTGACAATATGAAAACCAGCCGACGAGCGCAGCAGCTCACTGACTTCACCGACCGGCAAGCGAGCCGCCACCTCCGAATAAAGCGCCGGCAAACGATCCAGTGGCCGCCAGCCGAGGGCGCCGCCTTGCAATGCATCGGGGGCATCGGAAAAGGCCGCCGTCAGGACGGCAAAATTCTCGCCGGCGCGCGCCCGCGCCAGTGCCTGTTCGCCGCGCAGGCGAAGTTTCTGCAGTTGCTCCGGACTGGCCGACTCGGGCGCGCGCAACAGAATGTGCGCCAGCTCGTACTCCTCATTGCCGCCGGTAGCCACCTGGCTCGCCAGATAGTTGTCGATTTCTCCGTCGGAAATGACCAGTTTGCTGTCCACTTCGCGCTCACGCAGGCGAACCGTGGTCAGTTCATTGCGGATTTCCTCGCGAAATTTGGCGTACTCGATGCCGTCCTTTTCCAGCGCCTGACGGAACTGCGGCAGTGACAGCTTGTTATTGGCGGCAATCCGATTGATCGCCTGATCGAGCTGGGCATCATCGATGCGCAGACCGCTCTCGCGGGCATATTGCAACTGCACGCGGTCCATGATCAGGCGCTCGAGCATCTGGCGCTCCAGCACATCCTGCGGCGGTAGCGGCGTACCCTGTTTCTGCAGCTGCTTGAGCGCCGATTCCAGGCGACTGCGCAACTCGTAGTAGGTAATGACCTCATTGCCGACGACCGCGACAATGCGGTCGGCCTCGACCGGCTCGTCCGGTGCGGCCTGCACGGGAGTGCCGAGAAAGACACTGAGACTGAAGATCAAGGCAAGCAGACGACTGATAAGTTTGGGCATGGTGATCATTGTGGGGTGAGCAGGCTGCTACTGACGGGCAACTCGTTGGTTTTCCCGTAGCCTGGAATGCTGCGCCGGAGAAGGCCGAGAGGATTGGAGCCGATACTGCCAAAATCGCTCAGCTCGAGCTGGAAGAATACATTGGTACTCGGTGTACCGGAAACGGCCTCGAGGCGCTGGGCGACAACGCGCACCGCCCAGCAGCCGGTATTGTATTCGACACCACCAATGGCTTCGAGCAATTGACTGTCCTTGAGCGACCAGTTGTAACGACCGACAGCATACCAGTTGGCGGAAAGCGGCCACTGGCCGGCGATATCGATCTGGTCGACCAGGCCTTTGCTGGTCAGCGGGTCGCGCGTGTAGCGGTAACTGGCGCTCAACACCTTGCCGAAATCCGGTTGGTAACGCGCGCCGACCGACAGCCGCTCGCTGGCCCCGTCGCGATAGTTGTACTCCCAGGCCGCATCGGCGTAGGTCTTCGGCAAGACCAGGCCGTTGACCGCCGCCACCAGGTTGGAGAAATCTTCGGCGCGGCGGGTCTCGCCGGGAATGGTGACCCGTTGCGGCTTGAAATAGTAGCGCTGGCCGATCATCGCCTTGAAGCGCTCGACACCGGTACTGGCATCGAGCAGACGGGTGGTCAGCGCCGCCGTCAGCTGATTGGCATCGTTGATCCGGTCATAACCGCTGTAACGGTTCTCGGCAAAAATCTGGGCGAAATTGAAGTCGGACAGACCGGCATCGAACACCGGAATCTTGCTCTGGTCCTTGTACGGAATATTGACGTAATAGAGGCGCGGCTCCAACGTCTGGATATAGTCGGTATCGAGCCATTTGCTCTCGCGCTCGAAAATCGCCGTCGAGTCGAGCGTAAAAATCGGCAAAGTGCGGCTGATACTGGTCGGTTCACCGGCAAGCTGCTGATCGAGCGCATAGCGGGTCATATGCACGCCGACCTTGGGCGTAATCTGGAAGGCCGGATGGACGATCGGCAGCGACACTTGCGGATAAAGAACGAAGCGGTCGCCGGCAACCTTGTCCGGGTGGGTGAAGCGCGAGAACTGGGCAATCATGCTGAGATCGGTCTTCAGCACATTCGGCCGGTAGCCGACGATATTGATTTGCGGCTCAAGAAAGTAGGGCCGGACAATCGGGTTGAGCGGGTCCGGCTGCAAGGTCTGATAGCGCAGCAACTGGGTCGTCGTTTGCAACCATGGCGACGGCACATAAGCCAGCGTGAGCTGCTGAGGCAGTTGGGTCTGCGCAGTTTGCAACAGGCGGGAAGACATATCCTCCCAGTAGCGATCGTCGGACACTTCCTGCCAGTTTACTGCCGCCGAAAAGCCCCGTCCGAGGTTGTGCTGGTGCTGAATGTTGTAGGCGTAACGACGGCGATTCTCGATCTCGTCGTTGGGCATGTACTCCAGACGCGTTATTCCGCGGTAATTCGCATCGAGATACTGCCCTTCGGCCCCGATCTGGAAGCCGCGCTTGCTCATGTAGCGCGGGTAGAAGGTGGCATCGTAGTTCGGCGCAATGTTCCAGTAGTAGGGCAAGGCGACGTCGAAGCCATTTCGAGTCGATGTTGAGAAAACCGGGTGCAGCACGCCGGAACGGCGCTGATTGTTCAGAGCGAAGGAAGCCAGCGGCGAATAGAAGATCGGAACATCCTTGAACCACAACGAAACATTGCTGCCATCGCCGACATTCCGATCATAGTCGAGGTGCATGTCCGAGGCCTGTAGATACCAGTCCGTCTGGCCGGGCTTGCAGGTCGAGTAGGTCGCGTTGGTCAGGTTGATCTGGTTCTCGCCCTCAAAATCGGCGCGTTCGGCATGGCCGCTCGCTGTCGACAGGCGACTAGCTGGCGCGATCGTCGGCAAACCATAGCTGTTGGGTACGTTCAGCATCATCGGCGCACCAGCCGACACGACATTGCTGCTCGCCGCGGTAACCACCGTCTGTTGCGGCCGATAGAGCTTGCTTGCCACTTCCTTGACGATGTAATAATCGGCGCTATCGGCAAAGCCGATCTGCTCGGCCAGCTTCATCCGCAGATGCGGCGTTGTTAGCTCGGTCCCTTCCTGCAGCAAACGGACATTGCCAGTCGCATCGACTTCGTCTTCGATCGGCCAGTAGACAAGCTTGTCGGCAAAAAGCAGCGAGCCTGCCTTGCGCAATTCGACATCGCCGTCCGCCTCGGCCATTTCGTTGGTCCGCCCCTCGATGTGGTCGGCAACCAGAAACATCGGGTAGCTATCGTCTTTCTTCAACTCGACGGGATTCTCGACACCAACCCCCGGCAAGCGCGCCGCCTTGGACTTGCCGAGCACATTGAACTTGCGTTCGGTGCGCAAACGCACCGGAGTATCGTTAGCCGCCAGCTGCATTACCGTGATCGCTTCGCCGGCCGGGGGCAAATCACCGGCCACACCTTGGATTACCGGCAGATGCGCCGCGTCGACTGCGTGACTCGCCTGCATTCCGGCGAACAGGCAACAAACGAAAAAGGCAAGCGGACGGCGGGCAAAACCGGTCATCTGGGCAATCAGCAAAGGGCCAGACCGGAATGGCCGATGCCCGAGTGTTAAAATCGCGCCATTTTACAACGAACCCACCCCAGGCACATGTCGCGCGATCAACTTGTTACAGACTGGGTTGCCAGTCGTTTTCCCGGACAGTCCGTCCAGATCACTCCGGCCTCGGCCGATGCCAGCTTTCGCCGCTATTTCCGGCTGACCTGGCCGGACGGCAGTACGCGCATCCTGATGGACGCGCCGCCCGACAAAGAGGACTGCCAGCCCTTCATCCACGTCGCCGGCCTGCTCGCCAAGGCTGACCTGGCTGCCCCGCGCGTCCTCGACAAGGATCTCGACAACGGGTTTCTGGTTCTTACCGATCTCGGCCGCATCGGCTATCTCGACGCCCTGAATGCCGACCTCAGCCTGGCCGACCTGCTGATCCGCCCGGTACTCGACGTGCTGGTCAAGTGGCAACTTGCCTCCAAGGCGAGCACGCTGCCGCCCTACGATGCCACCCTGCTGCGCCGCGAACTCGACCTTTTTCCCGAATGGTTCATCGGCCGTCATCGCGGCTACCTGTTGAGCGATGACGAAAAATCGATGCTCGACCGAACCTTCAAATTCCTCATCAACTCGGCGCTGGCCCAGCCCAAGGTCTTCGTGCACCGCGATTTCATGCCGCGCAACCTGATGGTTGTCGAAAGCGCCGCCCGCCTGACACCGGGCATCATCGACTTCCAGGACGCCGTCTATGGTCCGATCAGTTACGACGTCGTTTCCCTCTTCCGCGACGCCTTCATCTCCTGGGAAGAAGAGCAGGAAATCGACTGGGTCGTCCGCTACTGGGAAAAAGCCCGCGCCGCCGGCCTGCCGGTCCGTGCCGACTTCGGCGATTTCTGGCGCGACTACGAACTGATGGGCCTGCAGCGCCACCTCAAGGTGCTCGGCATCTTCTGCCGCCTGAAGTACCGCGACGGCAAGGAAAAATACAGCGAAGACCTGCCGCGCTTCATGAACTATGCGCGCAAGACGGCCGGCCGCTACGTCGCACTGAAACCCTTGCTCAATCTGCTCGATGCGCTGGAAGGCAACACCCTGCAGGAGGGGATCAGACGGTGAAGCGAGTTGTTAGTCGCTAGTCGTTAGCTACTAGCAAAAACCAATAACTACCGACTAATAACTAGCGACTACCACATGAAAGCTTTCATCCTGGCCGCCGGGCGCGGCGAACGCATGCGGCCGCTCACCGACCATACGCCGAAGCCGCTGCTCCAGGCGGGCGGCAAGCCGTTGATCGTCTGGCACCTGGAACGATTGGCGGCGGCGGGATTCCGGGAGATCGTCATCAACCACGCGCACCTCGGCGAGCAGATCGAGGCGGCGCTGGGCGACGGTTCGGCGTGGGGCCTGAGCATTCGCTACTCGCCGGAACCGCCGGGCGCGCTGGAAACCGCCGGAGGCATCGCCAATGCGTTGCCGCTGCTGGGCGACGCGCCCTTTCTCGTCGTCAATGGCGAC